>DASYAZ010000016.1:0-74493 GCA_036501085.1 Pseudonocardiaceae bacterium
ACACTGTTACCCACTCACGAGCGACTCTCAGTCGCCCTGCTCACCTACTCCACCAAACCGCGGGGCAGCGTGGTGCACACGCTCGCGCTGGCCGAGGCGCTGGTGGCCGCGGGCCAGCGGGTGACGGTGTGGGCGCTGGGCCGCGGCGGGGACGGCGGGTTCTTCCGGGCCGTCGACCCCCGGGTACGGCTGCGGATCGTGCCGTTCCCCGACATCGCCGGGGAGGAGTTCGGGCCCCGCGTCCTGCGGTCCATCGAGATGCTGCGGGACGCCTTCGACCCGGCGGATCACGACGTGGCGCACGCGCAGGACTGCATCAGTGCCAACGCCGCCGGCAGCTGCGTGCGCACCGTGCACCACCTCGACCACTTCAGCACGCCGGAGCTGGCCGCCTGCCACGAGCGCGCCATCGTCACCCCGTCCGCGCACGTCTGCGTGTCCAGCGCGGTCGCCGCTGAGCTGCGTGAGGGATGGGGCATCACCGCCACGGTGATCCCCAACGGGGTCGACGCCGCTCGGTTCACCCGCGCGGCCAGCCCGGCCTGCGCCGCCGCCCGGGCTGCGTGGCGCTCCCGCCTGGGCCGCTATGTGCTCAGTGTCGGCGGCATCGAACCGCGCAAGGGATCCGTGGAGCTGCTGGAGGCCTACGCCCTGCTGTGCACTTCGCTGCCTGAGGTAAGACTGGTGATCGTCGGCGGGGAGACCCTGTTCGACTACCGGGACTACCGGGCTCGCTGGGAGCAGCGGGCCGCCGAGCTCGGCGTCGAGCCGATGGTGCTCGGACCGGTGGCACATGAAGCCCTGCCCACCTTGGTGGCCGCAGCCGAGGCCTTCGCTTTCCCGTCCGTCAAGGAAGGCTTCGGGCTCGCCGCCCTCGAGGCACTGGCCGCCGGAATCCCGCTGGTCGTCTCCCAGCTGCCGGTGTTCCGCGAGATCTTCACCGGCGTGGCCCGCTTCGCCGCCGACCCCGGCGAGCTGGCCGCCCAGCTGATCGCCGGCGTCACCGAGCACGACCCCGCCGCCCGCGACGCTGGCCGCGCCCTCGCCGCGCGCTACACCTGGTCCGCCGCCGCACACCACCACCTGGCGTTCTACCGCCACCTCCCCGCACCCGAGCCCCGCCCCTGAACCGGGACCCAACCCGCTCTAGGTGCGCACAACCCGCACTACGTGCACCGAATTTCACAGGAGCGCTGTCCGGAGCGACTCGGGCGACCATGTTGTGAAACTCGGCGCACTCAGGGCGGCGCACTCAGGGCGGCGGCCGGGAGCCGTAGGCTCGGACGTCGTGAGCGCGCCGCAGATCACCCTCACCGCCAGGCTCACCACCTCAGCGCTGGACGCGCGGCGGGGAGTGATCCGGCTGCATCCGGAGGTGCTGGACGCCTTGGGCCTGCGGCCGTGGGACGCCGTGCGGCTCACCGGGGCCCGCTCCAGCGCGGCGCTGGCCGCCGCCGGGCAGACCGCTCCCGGCATCGCGTTGCTCGATGACCTCACGCTGTCCAACCTCGGGCTCACCGACGGGGCCGAGGTGGTGCTCGCCCCGGTGCAGGTACCTGCCGCACGCTCGATCACGGTCAGCGGATCGGTGCTGGTCAGCAGGTCGGTGAGCCCGGAGACGCTGCGGCTGGCGCTGGCCGGCAAGGTGCTCACCACCGGGGACGCGGTGTCGCTGCTCCCGCAGGACGTCACGCCCGGGTCCAATGCCGCGGCAGCGCGGGGCCGGTTGGCTGCGGCGGTCGGGATGACCTGGACCACCGAACTGCTCACCGTGACGGCCACCGAACCCTCGGGTCCGGTGGCCCCGCTGCCCTCCACCGTGGTCGGCTGGCGGGACGGCTCCCGCACCGGTGATCTCCCCGCGCCCGGCGCCACCAGGGACTCCACCCCACCGGCGGCTGCTCCTGAGCTACCGCCGCCGGCGGTGGCCGATCTGGTGGGCGCTCAGGATGCCGCGCGCCGGCTGGCTGAATGGTTCGAGATCACCTTTCACCGGCCCGAGCTGCTGCGCAGCCTGGGCGCCAGCACCCGCCTGGGCGTCGCGGTGCACGGCCCCGAAGGCGTCGGCAAGACCACGATGGTGCGCGCGGTGGCCCGTGACGCCGAGGTGCACGTCGTCGAGCTGGCCGCGCCGAGTGTCGCGGCGCTCCAACCCGGTGCGGCCTCGCAACGGGTACACGACGCGGTGGCCGCGGCGCGGGCGCGGTGGCCCGGCGTGCTGCTGATCACCGACGTCGAGGCGCTGCTGCCGGCGACCAACCCACCGCCACTGGCCACCGTCACCCTGGATGCGCTGGCTGCCGCGATGGACGATCTCGCGCTGGTGATCACCACTGCGCATCCCGGATCGGTCGACCCGCGGCTGCGCGCCCCGGATCTGATCGATCGCGAGCTGTCGCTCGGGCTGCCCACCGCCCGGACCCGCACCGAGCTGCTCAGGGTGCTGCTGCGCGCGGTGCCGCTGGACCCGGGGGTCGATCTCGCCGCGGTGGGCGAGCGCACCCCCGGGTTCGTCGTCGCCGATCTCGTCGCGCTGCGCCGGGAGGCGGCCGTGCGGGCCGCGCTGAGCCACACCGCCACCGGAGCCACCGGTGAGCTCGCCATCACCCAGCAGGACCTGATCGGCGCGCTGGACACCGTCCGGCCCATCTCGATGTCCACCTCGGACACGATCACCTCCGGTGGGTTGACCCTGGACGAGGTCGGCGACATGGTGGCGACCAAGCAGGCGCTCACCGAGGCGGTGCTCTGGCCGCTGCGTTACCCCGATTCGTTCACCCGGCTCGGGGTGGACCCGCCACGCGGGGTGCTGCTCTACGGTCCACCCGGCTGCGGCAAGACCTTCCTGGTGCGGGCGCTCGCCGGTACCGGCGCGCTCAACGTGTTCGCCGTCAAGGGCGCCGAGCTACTGGACAAGTGGGTCGGCGAATCGGAGAGAGCCGTACGGGAATTGTTCCGGCGAGCCTCCGACGCCGCACCGGCGCTGATCTTCCTGGACGAGGTCGACGCGCTGGCTCCCCGGCGCGGCGGATCCGCCGACGGCGGCGTCACCGACCGGGTGGTCGCCGCGCTGCTCACCGAGATGGACGGGGCGCAGCCGCTACGCGAGGTGGTCGTGCTCGCCGCCACCAACCGCCCCGAGCTCATCGACCCGGCGCTGCTGCGCCCCGGCCGGTTGGAACGCCTGGTGTACGTACCGCCACCGGACGCGCATGCCCGAGCCGCCATCCTGCGAGCCGCCGCGCGCAACACCCCGCTGGCACCCGACGCCGACCTCGACGCGCTGGCCGGCGAGCTGGAAGGCTATTCCGCGGCGGACTGCTCAGCACTGATCCGGGAAGCCGCGCTCACCGCCATGCGCGAGTCCCTGGACGCCACCGAGGTCACCGCGACCCAGCTCGCCGCCGCTCGCCAGGCCGTCCGCCCGTCCCTTGACCCGGCGCAACTGGCCGAGCTGGCCGGGTACGCCGCGTCCCGTGGCGCGGGGACGCCATGAAGATCTAGTATGATGTTCGTATGAAGAAGCGTCGGGTAACGCTGAACCTCGATGAAGACCTCGTCGAGGCATTGGAGGCAATCGGCGGTCGCAGCATGTCATCGGTCGCCAACGACGCCTTACGCGAGGCGCTTGAGTTAGCCGCCCATCGGATAGCGCTGCGAGAGTGGCTCGACGAGTTGGACGACAAACACGGCGCGCCCTCCGCTGACGAGATGGCTGCCGCCAAGACCCTGCTCGACGCTGTCAAGCACGGTGAAGCCGGTGGGACGAGCGCCGCATGAGCTCCTTCGCGGTCGTCCTCGACGCCGCTGCGTTCGACAGCCTCGATAGCCAACGTTCCACCGGGATGCGCGCGCTCCTGCGCCGCGCGATCGACGACGGCGACGAGGTTCGCTGCGCTGCGGTGACGCTTGCCGAGGTCTGCCGCGGGGTAGCGCGCACCCGCGTGGTCGAGGCGGCACTGGCGCGCCGGAGAGGCGGCCAGCGAATCAGGGTCGTGCCGACTGATGAGCGGTTCGCCAAACTGGTCGGCGCGATTCTGCGCGACACCGGCTCCGGCAGCGAGCGCATCGCCGACGCCCATGTCATCGCCGCCTGCGCCACGGTGGACACCGCACTTGTTCTTACTGCCGACCCGGACGACATCGCCGCCCTGGCCACCGCGATCCCTGGGACTCGCATCGTCACCCGCGATCCGAGTTCACCTCTGTAGGCGCCGACCACCTCACGAGCCGGGCGAGGATCAGCCGGCGTAATCGTTCGTGACGATCAAAATCACTCCAGGACCATCGTTGGCGATCTCGGCGAACCGGGGCTCGACCTGCGCGCCGAACCGGGCACGGAGCGCATCGGCGGACGCTCGCTCCCCGGTGCCCTCCCGGTAGTAGGCGGTGGTGGTCGGGATCGTGCTGCGCGCGTAGTTAGCCACCTCGATCACCGTCCACCCGGCAGCCCGCAGATCGGCCGCCGCCCGCGCGGCCAGACCGCTGATCGTGCTGTTGTTGTAGACCCGCACGGCACCGCGACTCTCACCGTTGTCACCGAGTTCTGCGCCGACGGCGGCTTGCCCGGGAACGGACGCTGATGTTTCGGGTGCGGGTGCAGGGGTCGTGGGCACCGGCGGTGGGTAGGGAATGACCACCGGGTGCGAGGGGGTAGCTGTGGGAGCGTGACTCGGAGTGGCCAGCGGAGAGGTCCGTGCCGATTTCCGTTCACCCTGGAGCGCCACCACCAGCCCGATCACCACCGCGATCAGCGCCACCGCGAGCAGGGCCAACCCGGTTGTGCGCAGCCGGCCACCGCGTCCAGGGTCATTCGACTGGAACACGGCTACCTCGGGTCGCCGACGCGGCGAGCGGCCCGCGCCCGCTGGCGGCCTGACCTCAGCCGGCGCAATCGCTTGACCAGCATCGGATCAGCAGCGAGCGCCTCCGGTCGATCGATCAACCCGTTGAGGGCTTGGTAGTAGCGAGTAGCGGAGAGGTCGAACAGCTCCCGGATGGCCTGTTCCTTGGCGCCCGCGTACTTCCACCATTGCCGTTCGAAGGCCAACATCTCGCGGTCCCGGCTGGTCAGGCTCTGAGCCTGGTCGTCGATCGGGTGCAGCGCCTCTGCGGCATCCATTGCGCTCCTGGAGAGTTCACGATTCCCCCGGGGGAAATCACACTGATGTGATTCTGCGCGCATTGAACCACGGCGCGGGTGGCGGGTGGCAGCGGCGCCCCGGGAGACACCTGCGGAGCAGGTCCGGATTACTGTGACTCATCGTGGCTGTCTGTCCGATCCGCATCGTCGGCGATCCCGTGCTCCACACCCCCACCGAGCTCGTGACGGAGTTCGGCGACGCGCTGCACGACCTGGTGAACACCATGTTCGACACGATGGCGGCGGCGCAGGGCGTCGGCCTGGCGGCCAACCAGATCGGGGTGAACCTGCGCCTGTTCGTCTACGACTGTGGGGAAGACCGTCGAGACGACTGCGGGGAAGACGGCGGGGACGCGGAAGGCAACCGGCGGCGCGGCGTGGTGGTCAACCCCGTGCTGGAGACCAGCGGGCGGCCCGAAACCATGCCCGACCCCGACGATGACTGGGAAGGTTGCCTGTCGGTGCCCGGCGAGTCCTTCCCCACCGGGCGAGCCGGGTGGGCGAAGGTCACCGGCCTCGACGCGGACGGCGCGCCGGTGACCGTCGAGGGCACCGGGCTGCTGGCCCGCTGCCTGCAGCACGAGACCGACCACCTCGACGGGATCATCTACCTCGACCGGCTGGTCGGCCGGTACGCCCGTGAGGCGAAGAAGATGGTCAGGGCCCAGAACTGGGGTGTGCCCGGCCTGTCCTGGGACCCCGCCGCAATCCCACCCGAGGACTGAGCCCGCCTAGCAACTCGCCAAGCAGGTCGTGGCGTCGTGAGCTCGACATCACGGACATCCCCTGGGCCGGCGACGTCACTGGCGTCGAGCTCACGAACCGGAACACCGTGCGGCTGGCGAGCGTTGGGGTGTGCAACGGTGTAATTGGTTTTGCGTCTGAGGCGGTGGGCGTGATGGATCCCTTGGACTCCTACTCGCAGACGGTCAGTTCGGTGGCGGCTGCGGTCACCCCGCACGTCGCCAGCCTACGGATCTCCTCGGGCGCCGGATCGGCGGTGATCTTCGCTGACGACGGGCTGCTGCTGACCAATGCGCACGTCGTCGGATCCGGCCAGAACGGCGTCGCGGCCTTCACCGACGGCACCGAGAGCCGGTTCGACGTGGTGGGCGTCGACCCGCTCTCCGACCTGGCGGTGATCCGATCCCGGAGTGCCACCCCGGCCGCAGCGGCCCTGGGTGATGCCGACGAGCTGGTCGTCGGGCAGCTCGTGGTCGCCATCGGTAACCCGCTGGGGCTGACCGGTTCGGTGACCGCCGGGGTGATCAGCGGGTTGGGCCGGTCGTTGCCGGTGCGTTCCGGTCGCGCGGTGCGGGTGATAGAAGACGTGATCCAGACTGACGCCGCGCTCAACCCCGGCAACTCCGGCGGCGCGCTGGCCGATGCCAGCGCGCGAGTGGTCGGGATCAACACCGCCGTCGCCGGCGTCGGGCTCGGGATGGCGGTGCCGGTCAACGCGACGACCCGCCGGATCATCGGCGCCCTGCTCGCCGACGGCCGGGTGCGTCGGGGCTACCTCGGACTCGTCGGGGTGCCCGCCCCGCTGCCCGCGGCGGTGGCGGAACGGACCGGACAGGCGAGGGGGCTGCGCCTGATGGAGGTCATCCCGGGCAGCCCCGCCGACCGGGCCGGGCTGCGCACCGGAGACCTCGTGCTGAGCGCGGGACGCCAGCCCGTCACCGACGCCCAAGGCCTCCAGCGTCAGCTGTTCTCCGAGGCCATCGGCATCAGGTTGCCCATCACCGTGCTGCGCAACGGCGCGATGGTGGATGTGATCACCGTGCCCACCGAGCTCGTCCAGACCTAGCACAACCACCGCGCCACGCGGGTTGACCAGCGCTCCCGTCACGGTCCCTGGGCTGCGCAGTGAGCGAACTCCGCCCACCCACAGGCCAGGTAGGCGGTGTGCGGAAGGCATGGTACCGGTGACAGTCAGTGGAGCGTGACATCCTGCCGGCTCCCGAGGACTCCCGTGACCACATCATCGCCCACACATACCGACGTCCTTGTCATCGGCGCTGGACCAAGCGGCTTGATCACGGCCCTGCAGCTGACCCGGTACGGCGTTCACGTACGAGTGGTCGACCGTAAATCCGGACCAGTCGAGCAAGCCAGAGCGACCATTGTGCATGCGCGCACCCTCGAATATCTCGACCGCTTGGATTTGGCGGATCAAGCAATGGACCAGGGAGTGCCGATCACCGGCGTCGAGGTCCGCGAGCGGACTGGCGCGGCTGTACTACCGCTGGCTGATCCCGGCATCGAAGGCCGGACGCGTTTTCCATGCGCGCTCTCACTGAAACAGTCCAGAACCGAACAGATTCTGGTAGCGGCCCTCGCCGAGCGGGGCGTGGAGGTCGAGTGGAACTGCACTGTCGAGCAGGTGAGAAACACCGAGAACAGCGTCCAGGTGAACGTTGCGCGGGCGGATCGGCACGACGCGATCGAAGCCCGCCGGGTCGTCGCCTCCGACGGTGCCGGTAGTACAGTGCGCCGCTGCCTTGGCATCGCTTTCGACGGCGCCACCTACCCCCATACCGGTCTGCTGGCTGACGTGGTTCTTGACGTCGATCTGGCACCGAACAGGCTCCGACTGAATCTGACTCGCGGCGGATTCGTCGGCATCCTGCCGACCGGCGAGGACAGCTACCGGTTATTCGGCGCTGTTCCACCCGATCTCACTCGCGCACCGGCCCAGCGAGAGATCTCACACAATGCCTACGCGGAGCTGTCCCGGGCCACGCTGCAACACTGGTTCGACGAATTTTTCCAGGTTGAGGGTGAGCTCCGCGAGATCAGCTGGGCCTCACTCTTCCAATTCCACAGCAGGATCGCGGCGCAGTTCGTCTCCGGAGACGTATTCCTTGTCGGCGATGCGGCGCACATTCATAATCCCGCCGGCGGGCAGGGCCTGAATCTGGGCGTCGGAGACGCGATGAACCTGGGGTGGAAGTTGGCGCTCGTGAGCCGCGGCGAGGCGAAGGAGGATCTGCTCACGACCTATGAACCCGAGCGCCGCCCAGCAGCACGGACAATCATGAGAAACACTGATCGCGGGTTCAAACTCGAAACTGCCGGCAGCCCGGTGGCGATGTGGATGCGCATGCATCTCGCGACGAGACTGATCTCGCCGCTGACCCGCCTTCCCCAGGTGCGCCGGATACTGTTCCGAATGATGTCCCAGACGTGGATTTCCTACCGCCGCAGCGCTGCCGTCGCAGACCACAATGGTGCCGGTGGACTTCATCCCGGCGATCGCGCACCGTACGCACCACTGGCCACCGCACCCAGTGGGGTTCTCAGTACCACAGGTGGCGACGGCTATCGCCTTCTCCTGTTTGAGGGCCTGATTCCCACCAGGTCACTCGGCGACCTCGATACGTTCAGCTCCGAACTCTCGGGCCGATACCTCTCACCGGTGCTGATTCGCATCATCCCGCAACGTGAGAAGGCGGCCCAGGAAGCCTACCAAGCACATCGCACCTGCCTTGTCCTGATCCGGCCGGACGGACACATCGCAGCGATCAGTCAACCGGATACCAGGGGGGATGTCGCGTTATTCATCACCCATCTGGACAGCATCCTGATCCGCCGACCGCGCTGATCAGACCTCGCTCGTAGCAGCCTTGCCGGCATGCCAACACACGGCGAAAACCTCGACTCCGAGCAGGTCACTATCGTCAATCGTTACACCCGGCAGCGCGGCCGAACACTCACGAAGGAAATCGTCACGAGTCGACGGAACGCTGATATTCCCGGCAATCTCGCACAACGTCGGGCTCAGCACAAACTGCAACGCGGCCATGACGTCCTCCAGGTCCCCCGTCGCATCCCATGCGGCCCGGGCGGTGCGGAACGCGAAGTCTGCCTGCCAGTCCGGGCTTCCCCATTCGGGCTGCCACACGGTGTCCACCAACAGCAGCATTCCTCCCTCTGCGACCAGACGGCGGAGATGCTTCAACAACAGCCCGGGCGGGCCGACGTGCATGACGCAGCTGAGCACGAGTACCAGATCGAAATACCCATCCTGTTCGGGCGTCATATCCAGAATGTCACGAATCTCATAACGAATATTCGGCCGTGAACGATCCCGCTCAGCGATCTCGATCATTGCAGGTGCGAGATCGACTCCGACAACCTCGTCGAAACGATCCGCCAGCATGACTGAGTACCGGCCGGCGCCACAACCGACGTCGAGCGCCCGGCGGCCGGACTCCAGACGCTGCGCAAGCCAACGATTGATCGGATGCTCAGGGGCGTCGAGGCCGCGGGTGAACCGATCGTACAACTCGGCGAAGTCGTTGAAGAACGTCGCAGTATCCCGCGGAGGATCTGTTGTCGTACTACCAGATCCATCTGCCGTCATCGGCATCAGAACCTCCATTTACCTGAACGCGCAGTATGGTTGAGGAATCATCACACATCGCGCATCATCCGGTCGAGTGGCCAGGTCGGCGTTCCCCAACATCTACCGATTCGCGCGGGCTGGTACAGGGCCACTGCAGGCATTTCCGTCCGGCCGTGGGGTATTTTATCCCGAAACCGCCAATGGTCCGCAATGTCGGATTCAACCAGGAGTGAACCGGCTCGCCGGTGAACCGATGCTAGGCAATTCCTGCGACCGCCGTTAGAATAATTCGGGGTATTAAGCCGATCGGGACGGAGGAGCTGTGAACAAAATGTGGTCGCCGGAGAGGCGGGGCGAGAACCAGGTGACCCCAGATCCTATCATTGCGCTCGGAACAGCGTTCTGCGGCGCCAAGACCTTACTGAGCGCCGTCGAGCTGGGAGTTTTCTCCGAGCTCGCCGAGGCGGGCCCACTCAGCGGGGAAGAATTGCGCGCCCGGTTGAAACTGCACCCACGTGGGGCGAGAGATTTCTTCGACGCCATGGTCGCCCTGGACCTGCTCGTTCGCGACAACGGGAATTATTCCAACACGCCGGCGAGCGAGCTTTTTCTTGACAAATCAAAATTATCGTACGCGGGTGGCCTGCTGGAGATGGCCAACGCGCAGATGTACCGAACCTGGGGATCGTTGACAGCCGGACTGCGAACAGGACGCGCGCAGCATGAGGTGAAAAGCGGTGAAGATCTTTTCCAGGAATTCTATACCGACCCGGTGCGGACATCTCAGTTCGTCCGGGCGATGACCGCGATCAGCGCCGACGCGGCACGGGCGATAGCGACCAAATTTCCCTGGCATGATCACTCTAGTGTGATCGATATAGGTTGCGCTGAGGGCGCCCTTCCGGTCCGGATTGCAATGGCCCACGAGCACATCACTGGTGGCGGTCTCGATCTCCCCACCCTCGGGCCACTTTTCACCGGCTATGTCGAGCGCTTCGGACTCGGTGAACGGCTGAGCTTCATCGCCGGTGACTTCTTCGTCGACGCGCTGCCGCAGGCGGATGTGCTCGTCATGGGACATATCCTGCACGGTGCAGACATCGACCAGAAACGTCTTCTGCTGCGCAAGGCCTACGAGAGCCTGCCCCGGGGCGGCGCGCTCATCGTCTATGACACGATCATCGACGACGAGCGCCGTCACAATGTGTACGGACTGCTGATGAGCTTGCACATGTTGCTTGATTCACCGGGCGGATTCGAGTACACCGGCATGGATTGCCGTGCCTGGATGCGGGAAGCAGGATTCCGCAAGAGCTACGTCGAACACCTGGCCGGACCTAGATCGATGGTTGTCGGAATTAAGTAGGCTGCCATCAGCTCACGCCTGTTCCAGCATGAGACCCGCATCCGCGGTGAGAATCATTCCGGTGAGGTAGTCCGATTCAGCGAGATGAACATAGCTGCCGGCCAGCCCGACGGGGTCGATGGCCCGACGCAAGGGGATGTGACTCAGCCAGGACTGCTCGAGCTCGGCGCCTGCAGGAAGGCTGTCGGAGGTGGCGACGAAGCCAGGGGCCACCGCGTTGACCCGCACATGCGGGGCGAGGTGCTTGGCCATCGCCATCGTGAAATTGCTGACCGCGGCTTTGGCGGCCGAGTACGCCATGACACCTTCCTGGCTTTTTTGGTCAAGACCTTTCGCCAAGTGCCATGAGACCGTTCCCCCGCTGGCCGCAGAGGAGGTGTTGATTATGGAGCCGCCACAATGGATCATTGTTCGGGCAGCGCGCATCGAGCAGGCCACCGTCGACAGTAGGTTGATCTGGAGAATGTGCAGCCAATGCTCCATCGTGGTCCCCGCCAGCGAAGCATCCGGGGTGAAGCCCCCCACGTTATTGACCAGGACGTCCACCGGGCCCAGGACGGAATCGGCTTCGCCGAACATCCGCTCGACCTGTTGCGGATCGCAGACATCAGCCTGGGCATAGTGTGCGGCACCCCCACTGTTGATGATCTCCGCTACCACGCTCCGGCCGCCGGCCACGTCCGTGGCGGAGTTAACCAGAACACGCGCTCCCCGCTCGGCGAAGGCGAACGCGACCGCGCGCCCGATGCCGCGGGAGGAACCGGTCACGATCGCGACCTTGCCCTGCAATATCATGGACTCACCCCCGCGTTCACGACCCTCGCTCACGATCCTGTTGTGGGGCTGGCCGTCAGCGGAATCCTGACGTGCTCCGGTCGAAGCCCCACACCGATCCACCGGCTGAACAGGGTCTGCAAAGCCGGGATCCGAGCGAGCAACTGCTCAGGATGGGGACCTCGCATCTGATCATTACGGAGAATCCTCTTGACCGCGACCCGCTGAACGGCGCGCTGTACCTCCTGCGCCAACGCGGTCGACCACCACCGCCGCAACTGCACCGCCGCGAGATCCCTGTTCCGTACCGGCCGGCCACTGCGTTGATACTCCAGCAGCGGAGCGCACAACCGGTTGGCTGCGGCAACGGCATCCTGCACGGCTAACGCGACACCGAAGCCACCCACCGGAGACATGGCGTGTGCGGCATCCCCGATCAGCAACAGGCCCCGCGCATACCATCGACGGAGCCGATCAACCCGCACTTCAAGCAGGTGGACATCGTCGAGCCCGGTTATCTCGTCGGTACGATCAGCAAGAAATGGAACGATCGCAGCCAGGTCGTGGCGGAGTGATTCGACACCCTCGGCTCGCAGTTTTTCGTATCCACCCTTCTCAGTCTCATACGACATCTGCCAGTAGGTGTTCCGATCGATGAGGTTGAAGATCCTCCCATTACTGATCCGGACACACAGTCCTTCGTCAGGATCGGTCTCGCGACGGGAGATCCGGAACATCATCACGTCCATCGGAATCCCGAGATCCCGCGGCCGCATGCCCGCCGCATCCCGCAACGCCGAGTTCCTCCCGTCGGCGGCAATCACGATCGCGGCCCGCACCGTTCGGCTTCCATCCGCGGTGCGCACGCGAATTCCGGCCGTACGGCCAGCCCGCTGTATCAGTTCCGACGCTTCGGTCCGCATCAGGAGACGGAACGTCGGATAACGTAGCGCCTCCTCGGTGATGAGATTGAGAAAATCCCACTGCGGCAGGAAAGCGACATAGGGAAACCGGACCTTGATCTTCCGGAAGTCTGCAACCTCGACACGCACACCATCGCGCATCAGGCCGAATGTCTCGATCTTCCGGTGTGGCAGCTCATGGAACTTCTCACCCAATCCTATCTGGTCGAGGATATCGAGGGTGTACGGATGGACGGTGTCGCCTCGAAAGTCCCGGATGAAGTCCTTGTGCTTCTCGAGTAGGACAACGTCGATTCCAGCCCGGGCGAGCAGCAGACCCAGCGTCGCCCCTGCAGGCCCGGCGCCGACAATACACGCGGTAGTGACAATAGACGACGACTCCATCGATCCCCCGAAATCCACCCGTGGCAGAACCCCGAGACTACTCGCGCTCGACCGCGCGCCAGGAAACGGCGAAAACTCCGAGCCCGAGTCGCTTGCACTCTTCTTCTATCGTCGCACCCGGCAACGCCGCCGTGTACTCATGAATGAACGCCTCACGTTCCAGTGGAACGTCGATGGCAGCAATTTCGAGCCAAGTGGGATTCAGGATGACCTGCAGGACGGCGCTGACGTCGTCCAGATCACCCGTCGAGTCCCACACGGATCGCGCTGTACGAAATGCGAAATTCACCTGCCATTCACGAGTTCCCCAGCCGGGTTCCCACATCGACTCCATGATTAACAGCAACCCGTTCTTCGCGGTCAGCCTACGGAAATGATCGAGGACCACCTCGGGCGGCCCGACGTTGATGACACAACCGAGCGCCAGAACGAGATCGAACACACCGTCACGCTCGGGAGTCATGCTGAGCACGTCACGGACCTGGTAAGAGATATTCGGCCGCGACCGATCCCGCTCGGCAATCTCGATCATCGAAGGTGCCAGGTCGACGGCGACGACCTCGTCGTAACGATCAGCCAGCATGAGAGAGTAACGGCCAGTCCCACAGCCGATATCCAGAGCACGGCGACCGGTCTCCAGATTCCTGTCCAGCCACCGGTTCATCGGCGCTTCCGGCGAGTCCAGGCTCCGGGCGAACCTGTTGTACAAGCTGATGAGATGCTTGTCGTTGTACAACTTCTCGGCAGCTCGCGGTGCCGGTACCGCACCACTCGGCCCGTCTGTTGTGGTCGGCATCGAATCTCCGTTCTTCAGGGGCACGATTTCGTCAGGCCGGATCCGCTTGCCACACCGCGCCACTCAGATTCGGGATGACATTTTCCGTGATCCGCACACCCGGAAAGTGCCGATGGTAGTTCTGCCGGAATTCACTGAGAGTCGGCGGGATGTTCTCCTCGCTCATCTCTTTCCATCGTGGGTGAAGCATATAACGAAGTGCGTCGATCACCAGTTCGATGTCACTTGAGACCTGATAAATCGTGTGGGCGATCTCAAATGGTTGAAAACTCTGTGACATACCGGTTTCGCTTATAGACTTCCTCGGATCCTCATCGGGCCGAGTCATGTCAAGAACGACAAGCCTTCCTCCCGGAGCCAAGAGTTCCCGAAACTGGGGAAGAACGACGTCAGCCGGACCCATGAAGAATGCACTGTTGGTGGTGAACACCGTGTCGAACGTGCCGTCTTCCTCGGCCGAGAGATCCAGGACGTCGCGACACTCATACCGCACATTGGGCGGATTTGCTTTGGCCCGGGCGATCTCCAGGACTCGCGAGGACACATCGATCCCGAGGACCTCGTCGTAGCGGTCCGCGATCATCCGGCACGTGCGACCGTTACCACAACCAAGATCGATAGCCTTGCGACCTCCGGGCAACTCGGCCATGAGCCACACGCGTCCGGGGTTACCCGGAAGGTCCATCACACGGATGAAGCGGTCATAGAGCTCAGCGAGATCGTCCAGATATGGCCGGTCCGTGGCCCGATCGGTCTGACTCGTCTCAACCATGACGACCTTTCCACTGGTTGACGAAGCAGCGCTATCGCCACCGTAGATCGACGGGTGCGGCGGGTGGTAGGCATGGGGCCTCACAGGCGGCAAGACCTGCATGGCCGCGTAGGATGGGTTACACAACCGTAGTGCCCCGCTATCCGATATTGACAGAAAATCCAATACCGTAGCGGTGATCGCCAGTGCTGAGCGCAGATCACGATATGGCTTTCTGAGCAATACGAACACGATAGACGCCAGCGCGGAGGACAGGAGCAGGATCGGAACTGCCAGCCAGCGGGCAGTCAGCATCATCGCCGCGATCGCCGCCACCGGCGGGAGGCCAGTAGCGATCAGCGATCGCACGGAATGCACCGGGATTCCCGCTATGGCCACGACATCCCGGGTCGCCATGCGTGGAAGGCGATCCTCCCAGGTGGCCAGTACTGCCGGTGGCGCGCTCGTGATCCGGTCGATGATCCGGTGCGAGAGCTGCTGGAGGATGGCAACACCGGCGAGCTGCGCGCGGCTGCTCGCCCAGAGCGATGTCACCGCGTACATGACCGCCACTACGAGCATGGAGTACAGCGGCCATCGCGCTCCATGCTGATCAGGTTGTGGCCAGATCACACTGAGGGCCAGGCCGAAGCTGACCCCGTACAGCACCCCGGCCACGACCGCCGCAACTGCTGCCTGAACTACTCCGCTGCGCGGCACGACAGACAGCAGTCGACGTGCTGCCGCCCGAACTCGGACCCCAGCATCCAGCCGCGCGGGGGACGGCATGCTCGATGGCTGCTGGGTCAGCCTCCGGGCACAGCTACCGACGACGGGACCCAATAACACGAAGGTCAGCACATCGGCACGTGGGGTCGCCAGCACAGTGGTGACCGTGAGTACCGCAGCAAGGATGAGCACCGGTGAGTACGTGATCTCGGTCAAGGCCGCCGGCAACTGAACTTGCCGGGTTCGAGCAGCGAACCCGGCAAGAAAGCGATCGAGAGTTGCTCGATGGTGCAGAGTGTTCCTCGCACCGCAGCCAACAACGGAAACCAGCTGCGAGGTTCCGGCACTGAGGTGATCGTGCACGGTGGCAAGGGCCGCCATCCCGGATGCCCGGGCGGTGGCCGCCCACCTGCCCGCCACCGCCCCCATCGCTATCGGCACCACAAGAATTGCCGCCAGCACCGGATCCGCCCAGCCCAGAATGCCCAGCCCGGCCAAGCCGGCCAAGCCGGCCTCCGACCGGGTGGCCCGGATAGCCAGCAGGTCGGAGACCAGCAGGAACAGCAACACCGCTACCGGGTAGCCGGCGTCGCGCCACCCGCTCACGTGGTCCGGCGCGATAGGAACCGGGATAGCAACGACCAGGACGAGACCGGCCGGTATGCCGGCAAGGGCTACGGCCAGCACCAGTCTGGCAACGAGCACTGGTCGCGACATAGTGGGTTGCACCTCCACCGATCCAGCCCAACACCTGGCCGATCTCCAGCCCTCAATGACGCATCGATGGGCGACCACCGGTCTCGTCTGGAACCGGCGGGATAGGCCAGGATGAGTAGCGCCGTAGCCCGTACAGCAACGGGACACCCGCAGACACCTGGATATCGAGCACACGACCCAGCACAACCCGGTGGTCCCCTACCTGAATCTCCCCAGCCACCTCACAGGCGGCCGCTGCAAAAGCGTCGAGACGCAGGAAAGGCAGCTTCGAAGGACCCCATGACTCCCACGGGATCTCGGCAAATTTGTCAACGTGCAACGAAGAAAATACTGACGCCGCGCGTTGCCCTTCGGCGTGCAGGAGATTGACAGCGAACCTTCTGCCCGCCAGCACGGCATGGAGGGTCCCTCCAAGCTCGCACAGGCACACCAGAAGGGTGGGAGGTGACAGCGTCACGCTCGACAGCGAGGAGCAGGTCGCTCCCTGCGGACGACCCGCGAGGTCCCTCGCGGTCACCACCGAGACACCGGTGGGGAACGAGCTCATCAGGTCCCGGAAGTGACCCACGTCGGCGTGCTCATCCGGCGACCGGACGGTCAGGTGCAGGGCATCAGCCCGATCGTATGAATTCACCTCGTGCGCGCTTCCGTATGGAGTGGACGTTATTTCTTGTGTAGCAGGCGAAGGTACTCGACCGTCGTGGGGAGATTGAGTGTCATAGCGCGTTGCTTCTGTTTGACATCACCCAGCAGACGTTTCGCATCCGCGATGGCGTGCGGCCGGTGCGACAGTGATGGCAGTGGACTATCGGGAAGCACCCCAAGCCCGGTGAAAATACAGTAGTAGCTACCATTCGTCCAGAAGTTACGGAACTCCGCCTCGAAATTGTTATAGTAGGTCTTCACATCGACAGCAGGGGCGTTGATGGGCAGCCCCGCCTTGTACATGGCGATCTTTTCTTGAATGTCTGGAGTCAGGGTGAGTTTCTTGTTCGCCCGCCAGAACTCCGTGTCCGCGCGCGGCGACAGGTAAAAATGCGTTTGTATGAAGTCCCTGGTATCGTCGAACATCGTCTCGATCTCGTTATTGAACTGGTCGACCAGAACCGGATTGAACGATTTGTCCGGAAAATGCTTGACCAGCTGGTAGATCGCGGCAGTGATGAAGTATATCCCGGTGGACTCCAATGGCTCGAGAAAACAAGACGACAGACCGACGCTCACACAATTCTTCACCCATGCCCTGCGGTTGCGTCCGACCCGGAAGCGGATCTGATTCAGTGGTGTGGACTCCGGGTCGAGATCCCATAGTTGGCAGAAATCCTCCGTCGCCTCGTCCTGGTCGGCGAACCTGCTGGAGTAGACGTAACCGGTGCCGAATCTGCCGAGCATCGGTATCTTCCAGGTCCACCCGGCCTTCATCGCGATCGCGGAGGTAAACGGTTCGACTCCGTACTCGTCGTCGTGCGGCACCGCGGTGGCCACTGCGCTGTCGCACAGCAACTGGTCACCCATGTCGACGAACGGTTCGGCCATCGCCTTGTTGATCAGCAAGCCCCGGAACCCGGAGCAGTCGATGAACAGATCGGCATCATACCGAGCGCCGCTGGTCGTGATCAGTGCCTGCAGAAAACCCCGGTCGTCCTGCTCCACGGTGGCCATCTGGTCACACACGTGACGGACATTCATCTGCTCGGTGGCGAACCGGCGCAGGAAATCCGCCAAGAGATTGGCATCGAAGTGCCATGCATAGGAGGTGGCCGGCCGGCCGTCGGGCCAGCAGGGGGCCTTCATCGCCTGCATCACCGATGGCTCCCAATAACAGGCATCGTCGAACCTGTCGTGAGTCTCACCACGCAGTCGCAGGTAGGCCCAGTAATGCGACAGCGGGAGACGATCAAGCTGCGGCAACAGACCGAACGTATGATAATAGTAATCGAGATCGCTCCCTTTCGCCCGCGGGTGGGGCTGACCGACACCTTCGGTGCACCAGTTGATGAATTTTATTCCGATCTTGAAACTGGCGTTGCACTCCGGCATCCAGTCTTTCTCGGCTAGGCCCAGAAAGTCAAAAAAAACCGTCTGAAGGTTCGGTATCGTTGCTTCGCCGACACCGATTTTCGGAATAGCGGGCGCTTCCAGAACTGTGATCGACGTGGTCTCACCGAGCGCTTTCGCCAGGTAGGATGCGGTCATCCAACCGGCGGTACCGCCACCCAGAACGAGAATCTTCTCAATCCGGTCGTTCATCTCGATACTCCTCACGCGTCGAAGAAGCAGCTCGATTGCCGGCGAAATGATGACACATCGAGATTGTAATACTAGAACACCGTTCGGCTACGCAGTTAGCTCGCGACAACCCAATCAGTGAAAACCGTTCACTCACGTAGGATGGCACCTCCCTGCGGGGAGTCAGGTTCGAACGAGCCGCAGCTCTTGCGGACCGTGGAAGATAAGGTCCTTGCCATAGCACACGGGATCGCTGGCCACGCGCAGCTCCGGAAGCAACGTCAGCATGGCATCAAGGCTTACTTCAGTCTCCACTCTGGCAAGGGCCGAGCCCAGACAGTAATGAATTCCCATGCCGAATCCACCGTGCTGACGGCGGGGACGGTCGAGCCGGAGGGTATCCGGCTCGCAGAATCGTGCGGGATCGCGATTGGCCGAACCGAGCACAATCGTGATCTTGTCACCACGACTGACATCGTGGCCGGCTATGCGTTCGTCGCGGTAGGCCCACCTGGTTACCATCTGCGCCGGCGGGTCGAGCCGGACCAGCTCGTCGATCACATCCGGCGCCAGGGCCGGCTCAATGAGCAAGATATTGAGTATCTCTTTATTTCGCAGCAGCAGAAGCACGATCTTGGACAACGCGTTTCGCATCGTTTCGTTTCCTGCCGCAAGAATGTGCACACACGTTCCAACCAGGAGGTCGTCGTCGACGGGGCAGTCACCCCACTCTGCGGCGAGAAGATCAGACATGAGATCTTCGCGCGGAATGCGGCGACGCTCGGACAGGGCAGCCCGAAAATACTCGTCCAGCGTTAGCGCCGCATCCTCAGCAGTGGCTAGTCGATTCTTCCGGTTACCAGGACGGAAACTACTCCCTTCCTGCAGCGCCGTCGTCCGTTCACACATCCATCTCCAATCGGCACGCGGCACCCCGAGCGTCTCGAGATTGACCAGCATGGGGACGACCGTAGCGAATTCACTGACGAATTCGATACTCAACTGAGCCGAAATCCGCGCCACGAGATCTCGGACTATCTTCTCGGTTTTCTCGCGAAACCCTGCCCGCACTCGCTTCGCCAGACAATCACTGACTATCGAGCGAACCATGGTATGCCGTGGCGGATCCATGAATACCAGCCAATTCTCGACGAGCGTACTGAGCACAGGGTGCTCTCGACCGACGATGGTCGCCGCGCCGGCCGCAGGAAGGGATCCGGGTACCGCGGCACGGCGACCGAAACCGCGCCCGGTCAGCACCGTTGCCGCCGCGTCATAGCGCATCACGAGCCACTCCGGCTCCCGGCCGGTGCCGGGTCGCATGATCCGGTGCAGGCCATCAGCATCACGGAATTGCCGGTAGGTAGGATAGGGATCGTCGATATTGTCCAGCACTAATTCGTAGAATTTCTCCGCGTTCAAACCCGGTGCACCAGCGAGCATGCCAGCTCCCCCTTTCCATCGATATACAATTATCCGGATCTCATGCTCAAGAACTCGTCAGCGAAGAAACGTAGCAACTGCGATACAGTCTCGGTCAGCCCGGTCACCTTCGCAGCGTCCGCAGACAACTCGGCGAACCTCGCCGAGAACCACTTGGTCGCCACATCGCGGCGGGCGATGAGCGGAATCTCCCGATCCATCTCGAATGACGGCCCAGCGGTCCGGCCGGGACGCCCTGATGGCAACGTGACTATGTGCTCCCCGAGAGGCCGCAGGACACCGGTCATCAGGTCCATGGCTGCGTTCATGAGCCGGGATCGACGCAAGCTCTCATCCGGCGCATTACCGAAATGCTGCACAATGAGCTGCATAACGATTGCATACGAGCGATTGAACAGCTCCATCACCGCCCTGGCGTCCGGGTTGGTAACCAGGTCACTGGCCAGATTTCCGGAACGCAACGTCGGATTGCGCATCACTGGATAGGCGGGATTCCAGGGTACCCGCCGACCACCGAGCCCGACGTACTCGGCGTTGAGCTGCTCCGAGATACGTAAAAACGTGTCAAAATGCGACTCCTCGCCCGGCGACAACGAGTCGATCATGTTTCCCTCTCCGTGCTCGGTGACGAAGTCGATCGCGAACACGGCGCTGGGGACGTCGTCGACCTCCAATTGGTAGTCCGGGTGAGTCACGTTGAGCGAATCACGCATGAACAGATGATGCTCGCCGCCCCCCCGACCCGGCTCGACCGCGATGACGTCGGGGATTCGCTGGATAGCGTCACGAACAGCCGAGTACAGCTCGCTCAACGACCCGTACGGATAGGGTTTCACGGTCTCATGGAGAGAGGGATCAGCTCCCGAGATCTCGCGCACGAGCCCATACGGCTGTTCCAGCGCGACGAACCGCTGCAGGCTCCCCCTCCCGAACGCCTCCAGGCAGAAATCCATGGGGACCGGTAACTGACTGTTCACCACTCCGAAGTCGATATTCGGCAAATGGAAGGGCTGGCCCGTGGCCATGATGATGTTGTTGATCACCAAGAAATGGATCATCTCTTCGCGTGCGACGCTCAGCAGATCGCCGCGCATCCCACCAGCCAACGAATGCGGGCCCTCACCGCATACCAGCCTCAGCTGCCGCGCGGTCCACTCCCCGCGCTCGACGTGGGTGACTCCGGCCGAGTGAGTCGGGAGGGACCACAATGCGTAGAGATACTGAAGCATCACTGCGAGCTCGATGGTGGCCGCCTGACGCAGCACCCGGCAGAGGTCCTCACGAGTCCTGATCGTGCCGGCCGCCACCGTGCCGGCTACCAGTGATGGAGGTACCTGCCGGGCCGCCTCGGTGACGTTCATAAACCGCAGCAGCAGATTGGTCTGCGGTATGGACATGTCCCGTGTCGAGGGCATATAGAAGGTCTTGTCTTTGTTTTTCGGGTCACACATCAACCAGATCAGCCGCGCATGCGTGGTGACCTTGGAGATGTCTGACAACCCCATGATCTCAGCCTTCATGAACGAGTACATCAGCTCGTAGTAAGCGAAAACGTCGCGGTAGACCCGGTCGAAAGTGACCTCCTCGAGCGGAACGTCGTCCAGGTACCAGGTGTCCGGCAGCACCCGGACGGACAGGAAACCGGCCGAGGACCAGTAGCGGAGCCGGTCGTCGTTGTCGTACGCCGACGCAGCCGAGCCGGCCGCGTCCAGATCGCTCGGCAGCGGGGTGCCCGCAGGCAGCAGCAGGACCTGCGTCGCCCCGGCTCGGCGTCCCCGGATGCTCAGCATCGCGTGCCCGGTGTCGTCGGTGGACAGCGTGGCCACGGTCCGGTATCGGGCCGGCGAATCCTGCTGGGGAGCTGCGGCGAACTCAGCGATCGCAATGTCAGTGGACCGGGCCGTCGGTGCGCTGGCCTGCGGATCCAGTGGGAGCCCGCGGGGATTGAAGAACTGGTGGACCTCAATCCGGTCGACCCGCGCGGGGCGGCCGCGGACGAACGAGCGCACCGGGACCGTAACGGGGAAATCCTGCCCGGTTGCGGTGTTCGGATGCTCGAGGAACAGGCACACCTGGTCGGACTGGACGATCGTCTGCTCCTCGGTGAGCAGCACGACCCCCCCGGATGTCAGCAGTTGCAGGGGCTCATCGGTGTCATCACCGCATCCGTCGAGTCGCGGCGCGACCAGCACACCCGCACTGTCCCGGAATCGCGGGCCCAGGTAGTGCGACCGCGGAAAGACCCCGAGCAGCCGGCCGGTGCTGGTGCGCAGTTCCAGGTCCCCCAGATCAAGCCGCGGACCCAACTGGTGGGTCGGCCCGGCCTGCCTGGTGGCCGCTCGGCTGACGACAGGAATCGCTGTGATCATGTTGGCCGTCACGTACTCCGTGCCCACCGAAACCGTGAGGTTGTGCAGCGAGGTGCTCTGACCCCGGCGGTGCAGCTCCCGTCCGGTCAGCAGGCGCCCAGCGGGATACGTGCGCATCTCCAGCGCTCGCCACGGTGCAATGGTTCCGTGCAGATCCCATCGGTCCGGTGCATCGTTGCCAACCGGGTTCGCCATGTTGAACAGCGCGAACTGCACGAGCAGCCCGCTGAACTCCGCGGTGCCGACCAGCTCCCGAAGCCGGGATACCGCAGCCGAGGCGGTACTGCCATCCAGCCAGTCCAGCCGATCAGCCTTGTCCAGCACGAACTGATACACAACGGATCGGGCGAACTCCCGCCCCAGCGGGTGGGCATCGGCGTGCAGCACATGCCTCGGGTTCTGCCAGCGCGGCGGCGATATGCCGTACACGTCACCGGTGGCCAGGTATCCAGAATCGTGCGAACGACCGGAGCGACCGAGGCTGAGCTGGCCGACCATGACCGCAGTGGTCCAGTTCGAGGCAGGGTCCACGTCGAACACTCTGGCTCGGTTCGCTGTGGTCGCCAGGTGGTCGTTGTAGTGGCCCCACAGGTCCAGCTGCCGGCCGACGGCGTGATCGGTGGTGTCGATCTCACCGGGCGATCGTTCGCTGCCGACCACCACAGCATCGATCCAGAAGTGCCCGTTACCCCCGAAGTTCCAGCCCTTCCGCACGCCGAAGCGCCCGCCGGCCGTGATCGTGCCATCCGGTTCGAATCGCATGCTGCACCGGTCGAGATAGTCGTGGTAATCCAGCGCGGGGCGCGTGACCGGAAACGGCCCGGAGTCGGTGAGTGCGCGGTGCGTGCCCAGGTCGAGTAGCCCGGACCGGGGTCCCGTGGGGAGCCGGGTGATGCCGGTACCAGCAAAATGCAGGCGTGGAAGGTCGAAGATGCTCACGCTGATTCCTCGATGTGTCCTCGGCGCCCGCCCCCGGTGAGCCGGCGCGCGAACGAGTCGATCTGGGCCACCGCGTCGAGCGCCGACTCGATCCCTGCGTTGACCCACGCCGGGCTGGTCGAGCAATGCTCCCCGGCGAAGAACAGCCGGCCCTGCGGGGATGCGGCCCGCTTGGCCTCCTGGATCCGTTCCATGTCGGACACGCCCCACCGCCGTGCCGCGCATCCCTTGTTCCACCGCCGCTGGCCCCAGGCCACGCTCACCGTTTCCAGCACCGCCGCCGGATCCCGCAAGGGAGGATGCAGCGCCGACAGCTCATCGATAACCATCGCGTGCCGGGCCGATTCTGCGAGTCGGCCAACCAGGTCGGCATCCTCAGCGATCGTGTAGCTGCCCAGTAACACCGAACCCTGACCCGCGCCGGCATCCGGGTAGTAGGTCTGACGGCTGAGGCCCCCCGATGCAGATCCACCTCCGGTGATACCGTCCCGACGCCAGAAATCCTCCCGGCAGTGCAATGCCACCTTGGTCGCCGAGCCGTAGTCCAGCGTCGCGATGGCATCGCGCTTGTCAGCGCTGATTCCGGTCACGGGCAGCCCGCGGAGAACGGAGAACGGGATGGTGCACAGCACGATCGGGTAGCTCATTACCGACTGATCCGGCACACCGGCCAACCGGAGGCTCACCGCATCGCGCCGTACGTCGATACCGACTACTTCACGGCCAGTGCGGATAGCACCGCGAATCCGGCCGGCGAACCCGTCCACCAGCTGTTCCATCCCCCCGACGAGGCTCAGCATACCGGTACCGGACTCCCGGATGAGGTCATCGAGAAAGCTCTCCAGCCGGCTGCTGCACGCACCTCTGAGCTGCGGGTACACCCTGAATGCCGCAGCAAGGTCAACCTGCTCATCCTGGTGGAAAGGGGCCATGCCCAACTGGTCCGCCAGCGCCAGGATTCTCGGAAGGTCCCCGCGAACCAGCTTGCGTAGTTCCCGAGGAGCTAAAGCCCGCACCATCGCATGCAGCCATCCCACGAAAAGCAATGTGTCCCGCTGATAGACCTGCCCACCGGCGTATCTTGTGATGTCCTGCACCAGCGGCTCTGCCGCATCACGGACGCGGACCACACGCGTACCGATCCGCAGGAGGTTGTTGGGATCGCTCAAAATACTACGAAAGGGCCGTAGCTGGTGGCGAAACCCGAGTTCGGCCACGCAACGCAGAGTGAACTTATGATCAGCAGGAATTCGCATGGCGCCGAGCTCGGCAATCGGACCCTCCGGACCACCGAAACGTCGGGTGAACACCCGCCCCCCAATCCGGGTGTCAGCTTCGAAAAGGACAACGTCGTAGCCGAGCTGCTCGAGCTCGTATCCTGCGACCACTCCAGAGATTCCGGCACCCAAGATAGCGATCGTGATCTGCTCGTCATATGGTGACACCCGTGCACCTCGCTTACACGCTCGACCGCACGCCTATTGTGGCCACCGATCGTCGGACACACATCCCCAATCGCCGTCGCGAGGCAACAGCCGGAGAACACCATCCTGCTATGGTGCCCCCCTGCGCTTGGCCTCCATCCCACGCGGGTAAGTAGATTCGTACGGCCAGACCGGTGGATCTACCACAAATTGGCTCGCGGCGACGGCCCTGTTCTGCATAGTTAACTCGCACTCGATTGTCGTTCGGAGAACAGGAGAGTTGTGAACGAGGCACAGCTGTCGACGAGCGTCCAAGAAAACCCATTGACACCCGATGCGATCATCGCCCTTGGGACCGCCTTCTGTGGCTCAAAAGCGTTACTGAGCGCTGTAGAGCTGGGAGTATTTTCCGAACTGGCCGCGGCCGGCGCGCTCGATGGCGAGACGTTGCGCAAGCGATTGGACCTGCATCCACGCGGCGCGAGAGACTACTTCGACGCACTGGTGGCGCTCGGCATGCTGGAGCGCCATAACGGCCAGTACACCAACACCCCCGCGACCGGTCTCTTCCTCGATCGGTCGAAACAGTCCTATATGGGGGACGTGCTGGAGATGGCCAATTCGCATCTCTACGGTGCCTGGGGCCTGCTGACGGAAGGACTACGAAGCGGACTCCCACAAAATGAGGTTAACAGCGGAAAGAATCTATTCGAAGTGCTCTACACCAACCCGGTCACCACGGCACAGTTCGCCCGCACGATGACCGCGATCAGCATTAACACCGCCCGGGCGATCGCAGCTAAGTTTCCCTGGCACGATCACCACAGGGTGATCGATATCGGCTGCGCCGAGGGCGCGCTCCCCGTGCAGATCGCACTGGCACACGAACATATCACCGGCGGCGGACTCGACCTTCCGAAAATCGAGCCGATTTTCACGGAATACGTCGAGAGATTCGGGCTCAGCGAACGGCTCCACTTCACTGTCGGCGATTTCTTCACCGATCCGTATCCACCGGCGGACGTGCTGGTCATGGGGCATATTCTGCACGACTGGGACCTCGACCAGAAACGTCTGCTGCTGCGCAAGGCTTATGAAGCCCTGTCAGAGGGCGGTGCGCTCATTGTCTACGACCCGATCATCGACGACGAACGGCGACGCAACGCTTTCGACCTTCTCATGAGTCTCACCTTGTTACTCTCGACATCCGGAGGATTCGAGTACACGAGCAGCGACTGCCGCGACTGGATGGAGGAAGCCGGATTCCGCGAAAGTTACGTAGAACATCTCGATGGTCCGCACTCGTTCATCGTCGGGCTCAAGTAGCGGATTTCCACTCGATGATCAACTGCTAACGAGATCGATCAAGAAATCAGGATCTTCAGGCAGGTTCATGCCACGCCAGGCAACGTGACCGTCTGGTCTCACAAGCACCTGTGAACATCCATAGAGGCTGGCGAGATCATAGTTATTAATATTCTCTACAGCCAGCGGGACCGCGTGATCGGCAAAAACCTTCCGCAGCCGCATAACATCGGGAGAGGGCAGGAAAGACAGCAAGACGAAACCCTCGCCGAACAAGTCCAGCATCGACTTTCCCGGACGCAACCAGCCATGCGGCGCCCGGCCGCCGGGTAGCGCGCTGGTGACCCAGGATTCACCGGCGACCTCGCGCGGGTCAGCTGCGATGAGGTGTGATCGATAGCGGTAGCCGAAGTGAATGTCGGGAGCGTCGAACTCTCGCTCCACTCCCCCGGCTCGCAGGCGCTCGCCCAACATACGTCTGGCTTGAGCACCAGCCGCATTGTCGAACGCAATCTCTGGCGGCAGCTCACGGCGCAATGTCTTACCCAAATTCTGGTTGGACTGTTCAAGGCTTGCCTCGGCTACCGGCATCCGTTCACCTTCGTAGCTGTCCAGCAAACCTGGACCGGCCCATCCGGCTAATGCCGCGGCGAGCTTCCAACCGAGGTCGGCCGCATCGGCGATACCGGTGTTCATCCCGAAACCCCCTGAAGGAGACAACGTGTGCGCGGCGTCTCCCACAAAAAAAGCTCGATCATCCCGGTAATGATCCGCCACACGGTGGGTCAGATGCCACGGGACATCGGACAACACCTCGATAGGAGTCTCCCACGCGATGGCGGTATGGATCAGCTCAGTCGGATCGCTCGTTACCGAACTGTCCTCCCCCGAGGCGGTGAGACGGTAGAGCTCGTTGCCGTCCATCGCCCGAAGCGGATAGCGCAGGACCGCCGGTGAAGTCAGAAAATAAACGAGCGCAGCGGCTTCGCCGAGCTGCGCTCGGAGACTCGGCGCACGGAAAAGTATGTTGCGGAAAACGCGGGGTTTGTAACGCGAATGGGCATTCACCCCGCAGGACTTCCGAATCCGGGAACCCGCGCCATCACACGCGGCGACATACACCGCTTCCACGGTGTGAACCTCCCCGGAGTCCAGGGCGGTCACCTCCGCCAGAAGACCGTCACTGCGCTGGATGATGCCATCCACCCGCCAGCGCAGCCGGATCGGCCCCTGTGGGTAGGTACCGAGCGCCTCGGTGAGCAGAGGGGCCAGCCAATGTTGCGGGCACACCTGCTCCGGTTCGGGCGTGAAGTGCGGCCGGGGGCGGGTACCGGTGGTACCGAAATCGATCCGGTAGATCTCGTGCCCGCCGACTGCCGTCACCCACGCGATATCAAGGGGGTGGTCCTCGGGCCAGCCCGCCTGGCGGATCCGGTCGGCGAGTCCCCAGCGGCGGAAGAGCTCCATCGAGCGTGGCCCGACCGTGCCCGCCTTAGGATGATCGACACGTCCGTCCGTCTCCTCGAGAAGTAAGAAGTCGACACCTCGGCTTCGCAGATCGAGACCCAATGCCATCCCAACCGGGCCCCCACCCACGATCAAGACATCTGTCTGATGATGCGTCTCATGCACGGTGTCATCTCTCTTCACGTCACGGACCGGCGACACGGTTCATTTGTGTTGTGACTGAGTGTGGTTCGTGGCCCGAGGTGTCGCATCCCGCGCAGTAGTGGGGTGAGGCAGGGCGGACCCTTCGAAGCAGGGAGCCATCCTGCGCACGCACGCAGATCCCATGGCGGGTTGGGCACCGCAAACCAGTCTGTGAAAGGAGCCGGACGGAGTTGCCGGCGGTGTCCACTCCCCCATCGGGCACGGCGGGCGGCCAGACCGAACGGGCGCAGGTTGCGCATGACCGTTGATGTGACGATTGCAAGTCACCCACTCACGCTGAGTCTCAGGTGGGGGAACAAAGACTACACAAGTACGTAGGATACGGCCGGCCGGGACACCGGGTATCAAACAAAGCTTGATCAAACCTGTCCGGATAGATCTTTGGTGAGGGATGTACGCTAGAGAGAGGGTCACCATAATCAGCTTTATATCGGGCTCGGAGTTGCGTCCGAAGCCCGACAGCTGAAGGGGGAGACAGAGGTGCGCGGAGAAATTTCGGAGGCCAGCGCCGACGATTATTGCACGTCACGCCCGGGCCGGATATGAGCAGATTCAGCGAAGAATTCCGAGTCGGTTTCCCGTTCAGCCGCACACACGGGAGACGATGTACCGGACGTGACCACGTTCCGCGCAAGCGCGCTTTCGAACCGGGCAGACCGGGACTAGAGTGCCGGCCTACGCTCATGCACGTGCATATGCATGAACAACGGTCGACCTCATCCCCACCCAGCAGTTGTCAAGCACATTCCGAACTGCCGAGAACTCCACCGGTGTCGAAACCAGATTCGCGCCACGGGATCTATCCGAGACCGCCCGTCGTCAACCGGCCAATCAGCCACGAAGGCGACGTCCACAAAGACCAGACAAGGTGGGAGCCGGATGAACCGAATTGCAGCAAGTAAATCAGACGCGCAGAGCGGACAAAGCCGTTCGACTCAGCCTCTGCGTGGTCGATGCAGCCAGGTCGAGCAGATAGAGATTGCTCTTCGAGACATGGCCGAAACCCGGAGACGAAAAATCCTCGCCTTGGAAGGCGCGCCCGGCTCCGGCAAGACCCGTTTGCTCATTGAAGCCGCTGAAATAGCCGATCGAAACGGGTTTACCGTCGTGATCTGCGTTCCAGGCGGCTCCAGCTCCGAGAACAGGTTGATCCCACGCCTTTCGTCCAGTGAAATTTCAAGGCCGGGAACATCCAGAAACAACCACCGGCCAATCTTTCTCACGTCTCCAGTCGGGGAAATAAAATCGTGGTTTGTCGACATCGGTAGAAATTGCCCGGTGTTCGTCGTCTTCGACGATCTACACTTGATCGATCCAACCTCTCTCAGTCTACTCGGTGATTTGATTGCGAACCTACACGCCCATCCAATCGCGTGGATGATGGCATGGTGCGTAGAACGCGAGAGTATCCCCTGCGGCCCGGTGGAGATGCAGCTCGCAAGGTTTCGGGCGGAGCTGATCCCCAAACTGGAGCCGCTCTCCAGCTGCGCGGTGGCCCAAGTGGTATCCGACTGCCTCGGTGCAATTCCCGACCCTGCCATCGTCGCCCTAGCCGAAGGGGTGGGAGCAATGCCGGGCCCTGTGATCGATTTGGTGCACGGCTTGATTCAAGACGGGGATCTTCGAATCGTGGACGGTACCGCACACCTCAATCCGGTTTCGGCTGCCAGCACAGCGGGAAACGGAGCCTGCCCGGAGGTTCCCAAGAGATTTGTCGCTGCGGTGAACCGGCAGCTCTACTCACTCTCACCATTCACCAAGAAAGCGTTGAAGCTGGCGGCGGTGCTGGGCTCATCTTTTGCTCCGAAAAACCTGTCCATGATGCTCGGTGAATCACCGGTGAGTTTGCTGACCGTGCTGGATGAGGCACTCTCCTGCGGCCTGGTGGTCTGTAGGTCTGATGACTTCGCCTTTCGCAGCGAGCCGGTGTGGCGGGTGGTGCTCGATTCGGTACCGCCCCCGGTCCGGGTGTTGCTGCACCGGCAGGCGGCGACGATGCTGCTCTCCGAGCCCGGCGGGATGGAGGCCGCCGCGTTGCACCTCGCGCACAGCGCCCAGCACGGGGATGCGGAGGCCGTGCAGATCATCTCCCAGGCGGCGGAACGCCTCCTCGCCGCCGACCCGATGACGGCAGCATCTCTGGTCACCCGAGGGATGGACCTGCTCGAGCCCGAACAACCGGAATGGGCCGCGCTCGTGTCGACCGCCGTGGAGGCCTTCGTCCGGGCGGGCCGGCTCGACCAGGCGGTGCGGCTGGCTGAGGACACCATCACCGAGGTCGCCGAGCTAAAGCAGACCAGCACCGCGCACGCCGAGGCGATCACCTCGATGCAGGCTTGGGCGGCGGTTGCGCTGCTGCTCAAAGGCAGGGCACACCACTCGGCAGAGGCCGCGCACCGCGCGCTGGCCACTCCGGCTGGAAAGCCCGCCCACCAGGCACAAGCCGAGGTCGCCCGCCTCGTCTCCTACTGCCTGACCGATGACTGCGCGGCGGCTCGGTGTGCAGATGAGATCCTCGCAGCATCGGACAACCACCCCTGCTCGGTACGGGCCTGCGCCCTCACAGTGCGCGCCTGGGACCAGTGGCGTGCGGGACGGGTGGACAAGACGATCACTACCTTGTGCGACGCGATCGAGCTCAACGGCACCGCGACCGGAGTTCAGTTGCTCGACCCGCGCTGGATTCTGGCCTTGACCTATATCAAGATCGGTGATCTCGAAGGTGCGAAAACGGTTATCCGGGCCACCACTCAGAGCGAGGAGAGCTCAGAGCCATGTTCATCGCCGGCGGCTGCGATTCTGCGTGCCTCGGTAAACCTGGTACGAGGCCGGTTCGACGACGCCGATGAGGATGCCCAGTGCGCTGTCGCCGCAATGGCCGGCGGGTGTATGCCGATTCTGGCCCCACAGGCCTGGGGTGTGCTGACCCTGGCCGCGCTTCGCCGGGGAGATCTTGCCCGGGCCAAAGAACACTTGGGTTCACTTGACGAACGCTTTCCCTGGGATTCCTCCCGACCGTGGTGGGCGATGCGCTTTCTGCTCGCAGCGCAGTTGGCCGAGGCGCAAGGTGGTCCCCCGGCAACGATGGAGGCTCTGGATGGGATCCTGGTGACCGCCAGCACCCGCAGAGAGTTGCTCCTCGAGAATCCAGCCGCGGCTGCCTGGTGCGTCCGTTCCGCGCTCGCGGCCAGTAGGCAGGATATCGCAGGCACGATTGTCGACACCGCGGAGAGCATCCGCACGAAGAATCAGAACCAGCTCGCAGTATGCGCCGGGGCAATGCACGCCCGCGCCTTGCTGAACAGTGATATCGACGTGCTGGCACAGGTGGCCCAGTTCTACCGGGAGCCGTGGGCACAGGCGTCGGCTTACGAAGATCGCGGCGTGCAGCTCATTGCGCATGACGATCGCGATGCAGCAATCAGCGACCTCGAGCGTGCCATGAATGGCTACAATACCCTCGGCAGCGAACAGGACGCAGCTCGGGTCAGGCGCCGGCTCCGCCGCCTCGGCATTCGACGACGTCACTGGGCTCATACCGTCCGTCCGGTTTCTGGTTGGGACAGCCTCACCAAGACTGAACGGAAGGTAGCCGAGCAGGTCGCCACCGGATTGACCAACCGCCAGGTGGCAAGCCAGCTATTTATCTCACCCCATACGGTAGGTTTTCATCTACGTCAGATTTACCGCAAGTTGGAAATCCGTTCCCGAATCGACTTGATCCGCTACAGACCCTAGCCCCGCAACCAACCTCCTCCCCGACTCGAAGACAACCATCGCATTCTTCGCCACAAAGACGTGTAGGTTTTCGTCACCGCTCTGCCGCGCACCGCAGGCGGCACCTAGAGTCCGGTGACATGATCGAGCCACCTGCTACCGCCGCAGCTGACCCGGCGGACGCGATGTTCGCCTGGCTCCGCTGGAAGCTCGACACCCAGCCGGTAGCGATGGATGACAACCAGGCGTGGCAGGTGTTCGGGTACGCCGAGGTCGCCCGGATCCTGTCCGATCCGGCCACGTTCTCCTCCGACACCAGGGCGTTCAGCCTTCCCCAAGCAGACCTCGATCTGGTCTTCGAAGGCTTCCTCATGATGATGGATCCGCCCCGGCACCGAGCGTTGCGCACGCTGGTGACCCAGGTGTTCACCCCACGGCTGATGGCGGCACTGGCGCCACGAATCACCGAGTTCACCGCCTCCCTGCTCAGCTCCCTCGACACGGCAGACAGATTTGATCTCATCGATTCTCTCGCCTTCCCGTTACCGGTTGGAGTGATCATGGAGTTGCTGGGCGTGCCGGCCGGGGACCAGCACCAGTTTCGCTCCTGGGTGGAGTCACTGCTCGACCAGCAACCCGTCAACGCCGATACGGCCCTTTTCCCCGCTCAGGACGAGAGCGTCGTCAATGGGATGGCACCGACCATGCGCGAGGTGGGTGGCTACCTGCTGGAACACATCCGCTACCGCCGCCGGCAGCAGACCGAGGACCTGATCGGCAGGCTGACCACCGCCGAGATAGACGGGGAACGGCTCTCCGATGGGGAGATCATGGGGGTCGCGTTCCAGTTGCTACTCGCCGGACCCGGTCTCACCACCGCGCTGATAGGAAACGCTGCGCTGAGCTTCGACCGGTGCCCGCAAGCAGCAACAGCCGTGCGGGCACGTCGCGATCTGCTACCGCCGGCCATCGAGGAGGTGCTGCGGTTCCGGCCCCCGGTGCCCCGGATGGGTCGGGTCGCCACGGCCGACGTCGAGCTCGGCGGTCAGGTGATCCAGGCCGGCCAGTTGGTGATCTGCTGGCTCGTGGCGGCAAACCGGGACGCCGCGCAGTTCCCCGAACCGGATCGGTTCGACATCCACCGGCGCAGCACCGGTCACCTCGCCTTCGGGCACGGGATCCACTTCTGTGTCGGGGCGCTGCTGAGCCGGCTGATGGCCAAGATCGCACTGAACGCGCTGCTGGATCGCTACCACGACATCGCCGTGGACGCTGCCGGACCGACCGAGTTCCACAACCCCTACGTGCTGGTCTCACTGAAGCGGCTGCCGCTGATGGCGTCCTGACCAGCAGCAAGCCCTGCTGGGTGGGATGCCGCGTACGCCCAGGCTCGACTCTCCACCGAAAGGTCCACCGACACCCCGTCGGGAAAGACCTGGCACAATCCGTTCCCACGACGCAACAGTGTGCGCCGTCACTCGCGGTCTCGGTCGGGGAGTTGTCGATGACTACGGCGCTGAAACAACACGGGCGGTATGACTGGCCGTGGCGGGGTGGGCCCACGTTTCTCACACCGGACGGGTCTCAGGTAACCCTGCGTGGCGACGGTCTAGATACCTCCAAGCCGTGGTCGTGTGGGTTCGTCGCGATGATGCGGGGCGCGCGCCGCACGTTCACCGTTGCCGAGGCAGGCGCGTTCGACTGGCACAGCGCCTACACCACGATCCCCGACCAGATCCAGCGCCAGCCCTACCGGGGGGGCGAGCTGGTGGTCGGTACCCGCAGCCATCCGGCCCCCGGCGAGCCCCCGGACTACCGGGCGGCCTGGCTCGGGCACTGGTTCGAGCTGCACACCCGGGCTTGCGGTTCTCCCGGCAGGATCACCGACATTTTCGACGCGTTCCGGTTGACCGACACGCCGCTGGGGATGCTGGCGCAGCCCCGCAGTGCCGGGCAGGCCCAGTTGGAACCGGTACGGCCGGCCAAGGAGATCCCCGGGATCGGCTACCTGACGATCGAACGCCCCGGGGTCAGCCAGATCACGGTCCCCGAGTTCCGGGGGCACCTGACCCAGCACGGGGAACTGTGGCGCCAGCCGCTCGGCGCCGGAGCGGCGGGCCGGTCCCGGCCGGAAGCCCTGGTCCTGGCCACTCCCACGGCAATCACCAGGCTCGTCCCCGGCCCGGCAGACACCGCGGATGCGCGGGAAGCGCTAGCCTTCCTGGACGAGCTGAACGTGATCTGGGAGCCGGCATGATCCTGCTGGGAGTGCCCGTCCTCGCGGGCGCATTCCTGCTGGTCGAAGCCGGCCTTGAGCACATCCGGGCACCCAAGGCACTGGCTCGGGCGGCCGGTACCGGCCTGGGCATGGCCCGGCTCATCGCGGCCGTGGAGTTCGTGGTCGGGGTGCCCTCGGTCATCGCGGTGGTCTTCGGCACCGCCGAGCTGCGCTGGGCGCTGGCCGCCCAGACGGCGATGTACCTCGGCTTCGCCGCGCACCTGTCGTGGCGGCGACTGCGGGGCGACGACTCCGACTGCGGCTGCAACAGCATGGGCACCCAGGTCGGTCCCGGCGGTATCGCCCGGGCCGTGTTGCTGGCGATCGCCACCTGCGCGGCAACGGCGCTGTACCCGGCGGCCGCGCTGCCCGGCGGGGGGGTCGCGGTCCTGCTCGTGGCGTGCGCGGTGGTGCTGGCGGTGCTGCTCTACACCCTGCCCGCGGCGGTCGATGGGAAGGCGGCGTGAGCGTACTCACCGCAGCGGTCGTGCTCGCCTGGTTGTGCCTGGCAGTGCTGACGATGGCGATGGCCGGGATCCTGCGGCAGCTGCGGCAGCTGCAAACCCAGGTCACCCAGCTGGGGGCGCCGCCCTGGCGCCATGCCGCGGGCCGCCGGGTCCCCGCGCTGTCCGGCGAGGGCCCGCTGATCCTGCTGGTGCTCGACCCCGGGTGCAGCATGTGCGATTCGGTGCACGGCCTCTTCACCGAGCTGGCCGCGACGCACCCGGGCACCCGGTTCGAGGTGCTCGCCCCGAGCACCCGCTGGGCAGCGACGCCGCAGATCCGATCCCGGGTGGATCCCGATCTCGTCGCGGAGCTCGAGCTGCCCTGGGCACCGGCACTGCTGCATACCGATGCCCGGGGGACGGTGCTGGCCGGGCAACCGGTGGCCGCGCCCGAGCGGCTCGGCGAGCAGGTAGCCGGCCTGCTGGACCCCACGCTGCACCGGCAAGGAGTCTCATGAATCTCACCGACATCCCGCGGGTCGACCAGCCCGGTCCCGACCCCCAGCCACGTGCGGTGCAGTTCACCACCATCCTGACCCTGCGCCGGCGCGGTTTTCTCAGCGTCGCCGGCACCGCGGCGATGACCTTGGGACTGACGGTTCTGGGCTGGATCCCGCTGGCCCGTCCCGCCAGAGCCGAGGTAGGCAGCGAGTACCCCAACTGCGGCCGCTACTCCAACGGTCCGGGTGGGCCTATCTGCTACGGCGCTCCTTACTCTTCGAAGTATTGCGGCCCGGACAACTGGTTCATGGAAGGCTGCTACGGCGACTGGGACAACGGCCTCGACTGCTACCAGGCACGCACGGTCTGCCGCGCCGAGGCGGAACCACGCAACGGCTGGCGGTGGAAGGCGGACAGCATCGAGTACCGGTGCGCGGACGGCGAGATCCACTACTCCGGAGCGCCGAACCTGGAGCAGGTGATCTGCAACGCGGCGCTGAACTGACCGCAGCGAGTATCCAACTTCAGCGATGACACCCGTGGTGCGGCGAGCCATTTTCGGGCCAGTGATGGTGACCGGCCTGCTGATGGGGCTGGCCCTCGCCGCTGCCGCGGGGCCAGTGCTGCACGCGGGATGGACGCTGGCGTGGCTGCTGCTCGGCTTGACCGCCGGCTACGCCCTGTCCGGCTCGGCATGAAGCGTCAACTCGGCGTACCTGCTGAGCTCGCCGGTCTGGCGAGAGTCGTCACGGGCCTACTTCACCATGGGCCTGATCACCGGGGCAGTCACCATCGCCACGCTGGCGGTGACTCTGGGTAGCCTGCTGCGCCCGGTGGAACCGCGCCCGGTGCAGTCCGGCCTGGTACTGGCCGCAGCAGTGTTCGTGCTCGCCGGCGAGTGCGGGCTGCACCGCATCACGCTGCCGCACCGGCGGGCCCAGGTGCCTTCCACGGTGATCGCAGCCGGGGGTGATGCCGGGGCGCTGCGTTTCGGCTTCGAGATGGGCTGCGGCGTGCGCACCCACCTGCCGAGCAACCTGCCCTACCTACCGCTGGTGACGGTGCTGCTGGTGAGCAGTTGGCCGGCCGCGCTGGCGACCGGGCTGGGTTTCGGCCTCGGCCGGGCCGCGATGGCACTGGGCCGCCACTACAGCCGGGACGGCACCTGGTGGGACCACCAGTGGCGACGCCACGAGCGGGCACTGCGGATCGCCCTGGCGCTGGCGGCGGTCCTCCTCGCCGGTGCCCTCGTGCTGCTGCCCTGACGGTCGGGTCGATCAGCGAAGAGATGTCACCGCGCAAGGAGGTGCCGCACGCGGCCACTCCTCCCGACAGTTGCCCCCCGGGGCACGTCCGCAGAAAACCTCTATAACTGGGCGCCCCTACTCGAGGTCGGACTCAGACAGCGGCTCATCGGGGTCCAGCGCGCGGCGCAACCGGCGGCCGGTCAGCGACTCGAGCTGCCCTGGGGGAATCCCACCGGCGGGCTTCTTGGCGATCAGATCGCGTACTGCCAGCAGGTGACCGGCCGGCAACGCGCGGCTGGCGACCAGTGATCGGCCGAACAGCGCGCGCATCGGCGCCAGCTCGACCGCCACCTCGTCCTTGTCCACCGGCGCCGCGAGCGCGGCACTGATGAAACGGACGCCATCGACCAGCTGGCGAAGCTCGCTGGTCGTCACCGATGCCGGCACATCCGGGCCGAACATCTCGCGGGACAGCGTCACGTGCACCTCGATCACCCGCCCGCCCAGCGCGACCGCCGCCAGCGCCGGATAGATCGTCCCGGAATGATCAGACAGGCCGGTGGCGCAGCCGTAGCGCTCCCCGATCTCCCTCAGGACATTGAGGCCCACCCGTTCCGGGGAGACCGGGTACGCCGAGGTGCATTGCAGGATGGCCAGCGGCCCGGCGCCGGAGGCGCGCAGCCGGGCGACCGCGCCATCGAGCTCAGCCCAGCCGCTCATCCCGCTGGAGAGCAGCACCGGCACCCCGGTCCGGGCCACCGCGTCGAGCAGCGGCGGGTTTCCTACCTCACCGGAGGCGACCTTCCAGGCCGCCACGCCGACCCGGCGCAGCAACTCGACCGCCTCCAGGGAGAACGGTGAGCTCAAGAAGGCCAACCCGCGATCATGGGCGTGCCGGTGCAACCCGGCCCAGGCGTGCGGAGTGAACTCCATCCGCTTCCAGTACTCGTAACGGGTGTCGTCGGCGTAGCTGAACTTGACCCGCCAGGGCTCGTCGGTCCGGCTTTCGGCGGTGGCGATGTGCGTCTGGAACTTCACCGCATCGGCACCGGCATCGGCAATCGCGTCGATGAACGCGTGCGCCGTGCCCAGGCTGCCGTCATGCGCTTGGCCGACCTCGCCGAGCACCGCGACACGGTGACTCCAGTCAAGTACAGTCACGCTACGAAGTACCAGCTTCCTCGAATGGACTAAAATTATGACTCGAACGGGGATTTTCGCAAGAATCGCTGCGCTTGGTTACGACTATGCGGCGCGAGCCACCCTGCGACCCGCGGAGTGCAACCTGTGCGGGGCGCGCGACCGTACCGTCGAAGTCGCCGAACGCGACCGCTACGGCTACCCCGCCACCTTCGTGGTGTGCCGGCGGTGCGGGCTCGGTTACCTCTGCCCGCGGTTGAGCGCCACCCAATACGCGCACTTCTACTCCGAGATCTATCGCCCGCTGGTATCGGCCTACCACGGTCGGCGCATCGACGCACAGACCATCCAGCTCGAGCAACGCAGCTACGCCACCGGGTTGGCGACGTTCCTGCTCCCGTTACTGCCCTCACCACCCCGCACAATCCTGGACGTGGGCGGCTCGACAGGAGTGGTCGCCAGGGTACTGGCCGCCCGGATGAACGCGCGCTCGACGGTGCTCGACCCGGCTCCGGAGGAGCTCGCAGTCGCGCAGGCCGCCGGGATGGAGACGATCGCCGGTTTCGCCGAGGATTTCGATCCGGGTGAGCGCAGGTGGGACCTGGTGCTGCTGTGCCAGACGATCGACCACCTGCTGGATCTGCGCGCCACGCTGGCGGCGCTGCGGGAGATGACGGCCCCCGGAGGCCGCGCGTTCGTCGACATCGTCGACGTCGAGGTCCTGCTGCACCGGACCGGCAGCATCGAACGAGTGATCAAGATCGATCACCCCTATTACCTGACGCGTTCGACCGCGGTGGCCCTGTTCGCGCTCACCGGCTTCGCGATCATCGCCGAGCGGCTCACCGACGACGGTCATCGGGGTTTCGTCCTCGCCCCGGGACCGTGCACCGAGCCCGACTGGCCGACTCTGGAGGTCAGCGCGTCACAACTACTGAGCGGCGTGTGGACGCTCCGGGCGGGTGAGCTTGGCTAAACATTTGCAATAACCGCCCCGAAACCCGCGACGATCACTGTACGATCCGATATGCGCACGCCCTGTCGTCACTGATTCCTGCACTGCTGATTTCTGCGTTCAGGAGGCACCGACGTGCCTGATCGTCGCAAGAAGATCTGCGTCGTCGTCGCCAACCGGGCCAATCTGGCGCGAATCACCACAGTGCTGGAAGCGGTGCGGGATCATCCCGCCCTCGAGCTCCAGGTGATCGCAGCCGCGTCGATGCTGCTGGAACGCTTCGGCAATGCCGTCACCATGCTCGAAGCCGCCGGTTTCATCCCCGATGCCAGGATCGCCTGCATTATCGAGGGGCAGACACCCGCGATAATGGCGAGATCCACCGGGCTGGGCCTGCTGGAGATATCGAGTGCGTTCGAGCGGCTCGAACCCGACATCGTGGTCACCGTCGCCGATCGATTCGAGACGATCGCGACGGCCATCGCCGGCGCGTATATGAACATTCCGGTCGCCCACACCCAAGGCGGTGAGGTATCCGGATCGATCGACGAGAGCGTCCGGCACGCGATCACCAAGCTGTCGCACCTCCATTTCCCGGCCACCGAGCTCAGCGCGCGCCGCGTCATCGCGATGGGCGAGGACCCGCGACATGTGTTCGCCGTCGGCTGCCCGTCGATCGACCTGGCTGCTCGCGTCCCCCCGGGAACGCGCCGGGAAGCCTTGATCCCACACTGCGGCGCCGGATCACCGATCGACCCGGATCAGCCTTTCCTGCTGGTGGTGCAGCACGGTGTCACGACCGAGTACGGCCGGGGCCTGGAACAGATGACGGCGACGTTGCAGGCGCTATCGTCGGTCGGGATGCAGGCGCTGGTGTTCTGGCCGAATGTGGATGCAGGCAGCACCGAGGTCGCCACCGGTATCCGGCAGTTCCGCGAGCAGGGGCTGGCCGAGCGCTGCCAGTTCTTCCGCAACCTGCATGCCGATGATTTCGTCCGGCTGATGAAGCATTGCTCCTGCATGATCGGCAACTCGTCGGCGGCGCTGCGCGAAGGGGCCCACCTCGGCACGCCCGCCGTCAGTATCGGTACCCGCCAGCTCAACCGCGAATGCGGCCCGAACGTGGTGTTCACCTCGCACGATCCGGCCGAGATCGGCGACGCGATCGCAGCCCAGCTTCAGCATGGCCGCTACGAGTCGAGCCCCCTGTTCGGATCCGGCACTGCCGGGCGCGATATCGCCGAGGTGCTGGCAACGGTGAACCCCCCGGTACAGAAACGCCTGCACTACGACCCTGCCACGCTGCTCAGCACCATCGCTCATCCAGGGCTATCGGGTTGATCCATGCGCGCTCGGTCGACGATATCGAGGGTTTCGTGGCGCGCCGGGGAAAACGCCACACCTGAACTATGCTCGGCGTCGTGACTGTCCCCATCGATGCGGCGCGGCGGCTCCGTGCGGCCGCCGTCGACGGACGTCTGGAGGACTTGGCCGAGGCACATGGCCTTTCGCTCATCGTGATGTTCGGCAGCGCGGCACGTGGTCAGCCCGACGCGCGCGATCTCGATGTGGCAGTCGGTTCGCGGGCGCGCAGTGGGCTCGACGTGATCACAGTGATCTGCGCATTCATGGACCTGGTCGGTAGCGACCGCGTCGACCTACTCGATCTCGATCGGGCCGGTCCGGTGGCGCGTCAGCATGCCCTGGTGCCTGGCGACCCGTTGTACGAGTACGAACCGGGTGAGTTCGTTCGGCAGCAGATGAAGGCCAGCGGGCAGCGGCTGGGCACCGAGTGGATGCGACGGCTGGATCTGGAGCTGATGGCAGGCCACCTATGACGCCGCGGCGTCTCGACCCATCGATCATCCAGGCCAGGCTGGCGGTCATGCGAGGACTCCTCGATGACCTCGCGGGTGTCGACGGGTCGGCGGAGCTGCCGCTGGCCCAGGATCGGATGCTCCGGCACGGTATTGAGCGCATCCTCACCCAGCTCGTGGAGCTCGCCGCCGCCATCAACGAGCACATCGTCGGCGCCAACCTTCAGCGCGTCGCCACCTCTTACCGGGAGTCCTTCGAGCTTGCTGAGGAATGCGGCCTGATCGACAAGCAGCTCCGCGACGATTTGCTTCCCTCCGTCGGCATGCGCAACGTCCTGGTGCACGAATACCTCGAGATCGACTTGCGAAAAGTCGCGATGGCCGTGCCGCTTGCCCTGAGCTGCTACCGCCGCTACGTGCAACAGATCGCTGAATTTGTCAGCCGCGCCGGCTGATACCGGTAAGGGCACGAATGCGGTGCTGGCAGATGTCACCCCGAGGACGTGACCGTGCAGAGCAGCGGTGCTGACCGGTGCGGCCGCCCGCTTCCCCCAGCGCAGTAAATCCCACATCTCTCACTCGAATGAAGTAATGGCTGCTGCTGTGAGGAATTACGATATTCGCAGGATTCCCACGCGCCACCGGCCGAGATAACCCCCGCGACGCAAACGGGAGGGTGCACGGACATGGCAACGGTTGCCGTCAACCTGACTCGGCCGGAGGAGGAGCTGGGTGAGATTCCCGCCAGGCTCCGGGCGTCCGGGCTGGAGCTGCGCTGCGGATCGGGACGGCGGGCCACGCCGCCGGCGGAAGTGATCGAAAGCCTGCGCGGCTGCGCGGCGGCCATCGCAGGTCAGGAGCTCTATACAGCCGAGGTGTTCGATGCCTGCCCCGAGCTGAGGCTGGTGGTGCGCTTCGGGGTTGGCTTCGACACCGTCGACGTCGACGCGGCCACCGATCGGGGTGTCCTGGTGGCGACCATTCCGGGCACCACTGACGGCGGTGTCGCCGACCACGCGCTCGGGCTGATGATCGACTTAGCGCACGGGATCTCCCGGCACGATCGGGCCATGCGACGCGGCGAGTGGCAGCCGCAACGCGGTGTCGACCTGTGGCACGCGACCTTGGGCATCGTCGGGCTGGGCCGGATCGGGCGGGCCGTCGCGCTACGCGGGCTCGGCTTCGCCATGCGGGTGATCGCCCACGAGCCGTACCCCGTCATGGAGTTCGTGGATGAGCATCGCATCGAGCTGATGCGGATGGACGAGGTATTCGCGCAGAGCGACTTCGTGACTCTGCACCTGCCGGCCATGCCGGAGACCGAGCGGATCGTCGATGCCGCGAAACTGGCTCTGATGAAACCGACCGCCTACTTGATCAATACCGGCCGCGGCAACCTGGTGGACGAGGATGCCCTCTACGCCGCGGTGAAATCCGGTCAGATCGCCGGTGCCGGCATCGACGCCTGGACCACCGAGCCGATGACCGATCCGCGATGGGCCGAGCTGGACAACGTCGTCCTCACCCCGCACAGCGCAGCGAACACCCACGGAGTCTGGACGACGAGCGCGGTGCTCGCCGCGAACATCGTGGTGCAGGTGATGCGCGGTGAGCAGCCCCCGCAACTGCTCAACCCGCAGGTGTGGGGCGGCTCGTGAGTGGGAAACGGTGCCATGGCACCGTTTCCCACTCACGAGCTACAACCGCGCGGCGGACGGTGAGCGCAGCCGGTTGCGGGTGTCCAGGACGCGGTCGGCGTGCTGCTCGAAAAGGTCCCAGTCGATCTCGTCGTGATCGGTCAGCACGATCACCAGATCGGCTTCGGTGATCTGGCTCAGCTCGCATCGCACCAGCCGGAGGAAAGCAGGGATGTCCTCGTCGGTGACCAACGGGTCGACGGCCCGGAGATCAGCGCCCAGGTCGGCGAGTTTCTTGGCGACCGCGATTGCCGGCGATTGCCTGGTATCTCGCGAGTTCCGCTTGTAGGCCAACCCCACCAGCAGGATCCTGCTGCCGTTCACCGGCCTGGACTGCTGGTTGAGCTGCCTGATCACCCGGGAGACCACATAGTCCGGCATGTGGTCGTTGACATCGTTGGCGATCTCGACGAAACGGAAGGCGTGCCCCAGCGATCGCCGCGCCTGCCACGACAGGTACGAAGGGTCGATAGGCAGGCAGTGCCCGCCCACTCCGGGACCCGGAGTGAACTTCATGAATCCGAAGGGCTTCGTGGCAGCCGCCTCGATGACCGACCACACGTCGAGGCCGAGACCGTGACAATACATCGCGAGCTCGTTCACCAACGCGATATTGACATGACGGAACGTGTTTTCGAGCAGCTTGGCAAGTTCCGCCTCCCTGGTTCCATCCACCGGCACCGTCTGCTCGACGAGCCGGCCATAGAAATCCTGCAAGGCTTGCAACGAGTATCGATCCACTCCCGAGATGATCTTCGGGGTGTTGCGGAAGTGCCAGGTCTTGTTGCCCGGGTCGATGCGCTCGGGGCTGTACCCGACACTGAACTGCTCCCCCGCGCGCAGGCCCGAACCCGACTCCAGGATCGGGATGAAGATCTCGTCGGTGGTTCCGGGGTAGCTCGTGGATTCCAGGATGACGCAGCAGCCGGGTGTGACGTGCGGCGCGATGGCCCGGGCCGCATTCTCGATGTAGCTCAGATCGGGTGCGCCGTCCGGCAGGGGAGTCGGTACGCAGACGACTGCCACGTCGAAGCCGGCCAGCGCCGCCGGATCATCGGTCGGCAGGTAGCGCCCGGTGCTCGCGGCCAGCGCGAGATCACCGTCATGGACGTCGTCGATGAACGTCTCGGCCTTGCGCAGGGCGTCGATACGGGTCTTGTCGACGTCGAAACCGACGACGTCGAAACCCACTTCAACCGCCCGGATCGCCAGCGGCAGGCCCACATAACCCTGACCCAACACGGCGACCCGGCACGGCGAAACGTCGGAAATGTCGCGCATGGAGTCCCCCGAGGATCGTGTCGCCGTGAGCGACCACCCGAATACTAGCGGTGCCGCCGTCCACCGTCATCCGGCGCACTTTTGCGGGCCCGCTCGAAATAGCGCTACCGTCGCCGATGAGGTCGAAAAACACACGGGAGCTCGTACCGAAACGGGCTGAGAGGGCGGCTGGGCGCAGCCAGGGCCGCCGACCGCAGAACCTGTCCGGGTAATGCCGGCGTAGGGAGAGTGATCCGATGACGAGTGTGCCTACGACATTGCACGACCACACGATCAAGCCCGCGGTGACCACCGGTCCGATCACCGGATCGCGGAAGGTCTACCGCGAGATCGACGGCGGGTTGCGGGTGCCGGCCCGGCGGGTGGAGCTGACCACCGGAGAGCACGTCGATCTCTACGACACCTCGGGGCCCTACACCGATCCGGAAGCCGTCATCGACGTCCGCCAGGGCCTCCCGCCGTTGCGCGCGGGATGGATCGGGCAGCGGCGGGAGTCCCCTCCGGAGTCGGGCCCGTCCACTCAGCTCGCGTGGGCCCGGGCCGGCATCACCACCCCGGAGATGGAGTTCGTCGCGGCCCGGGAGGGTGTCGAGGCCGCACTGGTCCGCGACGAGGTGGCGCGTGGCCGCGCGGTGATCCCGGCCAATCACCGGCATCCCGAGTCCGAGCCGATGATCGTCGGGAAGAAATTCCTGGTGAAGATCAACGCCAACATCGGCAACTCGGCGGTCACCTCCTCCATCGAGGAGGAGGTGGACAAGATGGTGTGGGCCACCCGCTGGGGCGCGGACACCATCATGGATCTGTCCACCGGCAAGCGGATCCACGAGACCCGCGAGTGGCTGCTGCGCAACTCCCCCGTCCCGGTCGGCACGGTGCCGATCTACCAGGCGATGGAGCGCTGCGGCGGCGACCCGGCGGAACTGACCTGGGAGGACTACCGGGACACCGTGATCGAGCAGTGCGAGCAGGGTGTCGACTACATGACCGTGCACGCCGGCGTGCTGCTGCGCTACATCCCGCTGACGGCTCGCCGGGTGACCGGCATCGTCTCCCGCGGTGGGTCGATCATGGCAGCCTGGTGCCTGGCGCATCACCGCGAGTCGTTCCTGTACGAGAACTTCGCCGAGCTGTGCGAGATCCTGCGCCGCTACGACGTCACATTCTCCCTGGGTGATGGCCTGCGCCCGGGATCCATCGCCGACGCCAACGACGAGGCCCAGCTCGCCGAGCTCAAGACGCTCGGGGAGCTGACCCAGATCGCCCGGGGCCACGATGTGCAGGTGATGATCGAGGGACCCGGCCACGTGCCGATGCACAAGATCGTGGAGAACGTGCGGCTCGAGGAGGAATGGTGCGACGAGGCGCCGTTCTACACCCTGGGCCCGCTGGCGACGGATATCGCGCCGGCCTACGACCACATCACCTCGGCGATCGGCGCGGCGATGATCGCGCAGGCCGGCACCGCGATGCTGTGCTACGTCACGCCGAAGGAGCACCTCGGCCTGCCCGACCGCGACGACGTGAAGACCGGCGTGATCACCTACAAGATCGCCGCGCACAGCGCTGATCTCGCCAAAGGTCACCCGGGTGCGCAGGCCTGGGACGATGCCCTGTCCCAGGCCCGGTTCGAGTTCCGCTGGCACGACCAGTTCGCGCTGGCGCTGGATCCCGAGACCGCCCGCGCGTACCACGACGAGACGCTGCCCGCCCCGGCGGCCAAGTCCGCGCATTTCTGCTCGATGTGCGGGCCCAAGTTCTGCTCGATGCGCATCTCCGCCGACGTCCGCGCCTACGCGGAAGAGCACGGGCTCTCGGCTGGGGAGGCGTTGGACGCCGGGATGAAGGAGAAGTCCGACGAGTTCACCGCGGCCGGCGGTCGGCTGTACCTGCCGGTCACCGATTCCCGACATGGAGACATATCGGGGTCGTCGGGCCTCGATAACCCCGATATGTCTCCATATCGGGTTCCGTGACCGCAGCGCCACCGGTTGCGCTGACCATCGCGGGGTCGGACTCGGGGGGTGGGGCGGGGCTGCAGGCCGATCTGCGCACCTTCACCACCTGCGGGGTGCACGGGTGCGTCGCGGTGACAGCGGTGACGGTGCAGAACTCGGTGGGCGTCACCGGGTTCGTGGAGATCGCCCCGTCCACGGTGGCCGATCAGATGCGGGCGGTGGCGACCGATATCGGGGTCGCCGCCGCCAAGACCGGCATGCTCGCCAGCGCCGCGATCATCTCCGCGGTGGCCGCCGTGTGCGACGAGGTCGGCATCGGCGCTTCGGTGCCGCTGGTGGTCGACCCGGTGGCCGCCTCCATGCACGGGGATCCGTTGCTGGCCGGCGATGCCCTGGCCGCGCTGCGCTCGGAGCTCCTCCCCCGCGCCACGCTGCTCACGCCGAACCTGGACGAGGTGCGGCTGCTGGCCGGCGTGGACGTCCGAACCCGCCGGGAGCAGCACGAGGCGGCCCGCGCGCTGCATGCGCTGGGACCCCGGTGGGTCCTGGTCAAGGGCGGGCACCTGCGCGCCGATCCCGAGTGCGTGGACCTGCTCTACGATGGCAGCGAGTTCACCACGTTCATCAGCCACCGGCTGGCCACCCCGCACACCCACGGCAGCGGCGACACCCTGGCTGCGGCGATCACCTCAGCGCTGGCCCGCGGCAGCGCGATGCCCGCGGCGGTGAGCTATGGCAAGCACTACATCGAGCAGGCGGTCGCGCACTCCTACCCGCTCGGATCCGGCGTCGGGCCGGTCTCTCCATTCTGGCGGCTGCGCCCATACCTGTAGACGTATGTGGTCATCCGCCGTTACAAATGCTAAGAATGCAGGATGATAGGCGGCCAGCATTTCCGCGGTTACGCCAAACGGCGCATCTCGACACTGATTGCAGTTATTTTTGCGCTTGTGCTCGCCGCCTGCGGGGTCACGGGCACGAGGAACGCGCCGGCCCAGGCGGTCGGCGTGATGCCCGCCTCCGACGTCACGGTGACGATCGAGAACTTCGCGTTCCTTCCGGCGCACGTGACGGTGCCTGCGGGAGCCACGGTGGCGGTGGTCAACAAGGACCAGGTGATCCACACCCTCACCGCCAACAACAGGGCGTTCAACACCGGCAACGTAAGCCGGGGTATCCCCACCACCTTCAAGGCACCCGACCAGCCAGGCACCTATCCGTTCCACTGCTCGATACACCCCTACATGACGGGTGTACTCACGGTCTCCTAGCGCGATCCACGGTTGGGGCACGCGCTGGACGGCTGCGGTGGCGATCACCCGGTCATAGGGTGCCCGTGACGGGTAACCGAGCGCACCGTCCCGGTGACCACTATTACGTCGTAACCAGCCGCGCGGTGCGCCTGTCGCGCCCAGACCGCAAGCTGCGGATCATCTCAATGGTGGTGATGTTCGCGGCGCCGAATCGCACCGCGAGCAATCGCAATCGGCCCTCGTCGTCAACCGCCCAGTGCTTCCAGCGCTGCCCGCAGCGCCGCCTTACCTGATGAATCAAGCTGGGCACCGGTTTCAGTGCAGGCGTGAAAGTACAGGCTGGTCCGGCTGTCCGCGTGTCCGATCACAAGCAGCGTGCAGGCACCCCCGCGGGGGCTCCGGGCCGGAATCGCCGACCGGCCACGAAGTGACAACGCGACCACCAGCAGCTCGACGACCTCCGGCGTGAGTTCCGCGACGGCAGTCTCGCCGCCCTCGTAGCGCAGCAGATGTTCACCGAGCGGATCACGCTGCACGGTCACCGTGCACAACCGGCCTGATTCGGTCTTCGCCGCGACCGCCGTGCGGTCGGTCCCAGCGGGTAACCGCATCAGCACCCTTCCTTATGGTGGCGACCAGACCGGGGATCCGGGGAGGGCTGCCGCCCACCTAGCTGGTGATAGCGATCGGTCCCGGTGCCCGTCAGCGCCGCCCGCCGCAGGCCCCACTCGTCCACCTCGGCCAACGCCACCACACCGGCGTCGCACAACGCGGTGAGCGCATCGGCGACGTAGTCCGGTATCCGATACCCGTGTTCCAACCAGCGACCACTCATCTTGGCTATCCCACCGCCACGGACGCGCCGCAGCGCCATCCAGTCGTACAGATCTGCTCCAGCCAACCGCGGGCCGGACAGCGCCGCTGGGGCGTCTTCGCTGGTCCGTCTGGGATGACGACGGCTCTCGCCCGGGTGCGGGGGGAGGCGCGGTCGGGAGCCGTCGCCGCTCGTGGGAGCGGGGATGGAGCCGCAGGAACAGGGCGCGACCGATCTCGGGCCGTCAGGGAGTGCTCGAAGTCCCGGCTGCGCTGCACTCATCGCGGTCCCCTTGTCGCTCGCCGTGGAATGGCCGGACCGGCGACTCGGCGTCGGGGCGGCATCGCCGGTCCGGCCATGACCCTTCGCGCCCGGCGGCGGCTGCGGCGGTCAGGGTTAGGCGGAGTCAAACATCGTGACACGCCGGAATGCAAGATTTCAGATGAATCTTTCAGAATGACTACTCAACATGGTTAACTCATTTTGAAACGGGCCCGTGAATGCTTTCATTCCGGGTGTAGGATTCCCTCACGGTGAGAGAGGTGGACGATGACCGAGGCCATCACGACGACGGGCTCGACCGTGCCCCGCCGGCAACTCGGCCGGTACCTGCGTGACCTGCGCAACCGATCGCGGCTCACCGTGCGTGCCGCGGGCGCGCAGTTGGAGTGGTCCGAGGCCAAGATCTGGCGGATCGAGACCGGGCAGACCTCGCTGCGCAGCCTCGACGTGGAGGCGATGTGCAAGGTCTACGGCGCACCGCAGGATATCACCGAGGCGCTGATGGGCCTGGCCAAGGAGACCAAGGCCCACGGCTGGTGGCACTCCTACGGCGACGCCATCCCGGAGTACTTCGACGTCTACATCGGACTGGAGGAGGCCGCATCCCACTTCAGCTGGTACGAGTCCGAGCTGGTACCAGGCCTGTTCCAGACTGAGGACTACGCCCGCGCGGTGATCCGCGCGGACAACCCGGGCGTGGACGACGCCGAGATCGAACGGCGGGTGCACGTCCGCCTCGCCCGCCAGGCACTGCTGACCAGGGTCACCCACCCCCCGGCGTTCGACGTGGTGCTCAACGAGGCCATCCTGCACCGCCCGGTGGGGGGCGAGCAGGCCGTACGCGGTCAGCTCGCGCGGCTGGTGGAAGTCAGCCAGCTGCCCACCGTGTCGCTCCGGGTGGTGCCCTTCGGCGCCGGGCTGCACCACGGCATCATGTCCGGGACGTTCGAGCTTCTTCGGTTCCCGCTCAACGGCAACGGCCAGGACACCGAGCCACCCACGGTCTACGTCGAAAGCTTCACCGGCGCACTCTACCTGGACAAACCCCACGAGGTCGCCCGGTACGAGACCGCGTTCAAGAACATCTGGGAGTCCTCGCTGGACGAGAAGGCCTCCCGGAAGCTGATCACTCAAGTGACAAGGGAGCTAGGAAAGTGAGCACACCCGACCTGTCCAGCGCCACCTGGCGCAAGAGCAGCCGCAGCAACGGCCAAGCGAGCTGCGTGGAGATCGCCGATCTCGGCGGCGGGCACCGCGCCGTCCGCGACTCCAAGAACCCCACCGGCCCTGCCCTGCTCATCCCACCCACCGCATGGGCCACCTTCACCAGCGCCCTGCGCACCGGCAACCTCTGACCCACCCCGCATTCAGCGGGCTCAGCGGGGTAACCAGCACTCCAATAACCCCGCTGAGCCCGCTGAATGCGCTTACCAGACGGGGCCGTGGCGCCGAGCGCGAGAACCCGCCGTTCAGCGGATCTACGGTGTGCAGGCGTCCAATCATGACCAAGACCATGCCCTACGGGGTCTGACACGACGTGCCCAGCTGCGCGTCGGGTGAGACCCCATAAGGTCCGCGGGGTCCGGACACCGACGGTGGAGGAACCCGATGGTCTGGCGCGAACGCCTGCGCGACGTCGTCGACAGCAGCCGATTCCAGCGGTTCATCGTCGCGGTGATCGTCCTCAACGCGGTGACCCTCGGGCTGGAGACCTCGGTGCGGATGAGCGCCCAGTGGGGCGACCTGCTCTACGTGGTGGACCATGCCGCGCTGGCCATTTTCGTGATCGAGCTGATGTTGCGGCTCGCCGCGCACGGGTGGCGCTTCTTCCGCGATCCCTGGAGCGTGTTCGACCTGATCGTCGTCGGGATCGCCCTGGTGCCAGCCTCGGAGGCGTTCTCCGTGCTGCGCGCCTTGCGGATCCTGCGCGTGCTGCGGTTGGTCGCACTGGTGCCGAGCATGCGCGGAGTGGTCGCCGCGTTGCTCACCGCGGTGCCCGGCATGGCATCCATCGCGGCGCTGCTCGGGCTGCTGCTCTACGTCGCCGCGGTGATGGGCACCCAGCTGTTCGGCCACGGGGTACCGGAGCACTTCGGGGATCTGGGAACGTCACTGTTCACCCTGTTCCAGGTGATGACCACCGATGACTGGGCGAGCATCGCGCGTTCAGCGATGAAGGTCCACCCCTCGGCCTGGATCTTCTTCGTGGTGTACCTGCTGGTATCCACCTTTGCGGTGCTGAACCTGTTCATCGCGGTGGTCGTGCGGGCGATGGAGGAACAGGTCGCCAGCGACGTGCGCGCCGACGTCGCCGAGCACCAGCGAGAGGACGCCGATGCCGCCACGGCCATCCTCGATGAGGTGCGCGCGCTGCGCGCGGAGCTGGCCGAGCTGCGGAGCCGGCGCCAGTAGGCCATCCCGGCCGGAAACCAGCGCTACTGCGCGCTCGGGCTCATTCCGGGCCCAGGGCGCATCTCCACGTCGGCGAATCCGACCGCCAGCCCGCATCGGTCGCAGCTCAGCTGGTCATCAAGCCGTCCTCCGCAGCCTCCGCCGTGGACGGCAACCCGCGGCGGTCCGGACGGGTTGGGGTAGTACCGATCGCCCCACTTCATGATCATCAATAGCACGGGGGCAAGGTCACGTCCCTTGCCCGTGAGCAGGTACTCGTGGCGTTCGGGACGGGTCTGGTAGGTACGGCGTTCCAGCAGACCCTCGCTGCACAGCCGGTCCAGGCGAGCGGCGAGCACGTTGCTGGCGATCCCGAGACTGGCCTTGAACTCGTCGAATCGCCGCAGCCCGAACAGCGCGTCGCGCAGCACCAGCAGGGTCCAGCGCTCGCCCACCACCTCGAGGGTGCGGGCGATCGAGCAGGTCTGATCCGGGTAGGTGCGCTGCAGCATCACCGCCATTGTACGAACAGTCAGTTGCGTGAAGCAAGTCACGCTGCTACCTTCCCGGTGTGACTTGCTTCACGCAACTGACTTCGGAGGGTCCCATCATGAGCCAGCAACCGATCACCTTCACCGAACTCTGGGCCGATCGCGGCCCGCACCGGATCCGGGTCCGGGACTACCCCGGTGACGGTCCGGCGATCGTGCTGATGCACGGTTTCCCGGACGACAAGCACCTTTACGACCGGGCGCTGCCCTACCTGACCGGCAAGAGGCGTGTCGTCACGTTCGACTTCCTCGGCTGGGGGGAGTCGGACAAGCCCGCCGGCTACCCGTACACCGCGACCAACCAGACCGGCGACCTCGACGCCGTGATCACCCGGCTCGGGCTGGACGAGGTCGTCCTGGTTGCGCATGACGCGTCCGGCCCACCCGCGATCGACTGGGCGCTCGCGCACCCCGAGCGGGTGGCCGCCCTCGTGCTGCTCAACACCTACTACGGCTGGATGCCGAGGCTGCGCGCCCCCGAGGCGATCTTCCTGTACTCCTCGCCGATCCTGCGGAACCTCGCCCGACCCGTGATGCGCCGGCTCGCCGGCCTGGACCGTCGGCTGTATTTCTGGCAGGTCGGGAGGTTCATCCGGGACGACGCGGTGCGCCACGAGCTACTTCCGCAGTACTACGCCCGGTTCCGTGCCGCGCGCCCGGCGTTCCTGCGGCTGAATGCCGACCTGCCGCGCACCCTGATCTCGCGGGCCAGGCGCACGTCGCAGCTGCGCGCCTTCGAACGGCCGGTCCGGATCGTGTTCGGCTGTGACGATCCCTACCTCAACACCCGCGTGGCCCGCCGGTTCGCACGGCTGTTCCCGGCCTCGGAGCTCGAGCTCATCGAGGGTGCGCGGCACTATGTCCAGGTCGACGAACCAGAAGTGGTCGCCGCCGCCATCCTGAACTCGGACCACAACAGTTCGACCTCGACCATCCGGCGCCTCAGCGCATGATCGGATCCGCGCCGGCGCCTGCCCTGCATGCGCCGAGTTTCACCGGAGGGCTGCCCCAGTTGGCACCGGCAGCCCTCCGGTGAAACTCGGCAACGTCAGAGCGGGCGGGGATGTGCGGCTTACCCATCCGGAGCGGGGACGGTGACCGGCGCCGGGACCGGTTCGCCGAACAGGAGGGCCACCACGTCGCTGACGGCGTGCACCCCACCGGCCAGCGTTCCGCTCGGATCCACCTGGTACATGACCGAGATGAGGTACCGCTCGTCCGGCCCGGCGAAGCCGGCGGTGTTGGTCACCCAGTGCTTGCCGTAGGTATCGCTCTCGAACGACCAGCCGTCCTTGTTCCCGGGCTGCTGGGCGCGACCGGCCGCCCAGACCCCCCACTGCTGGTTGGGCGCGACCCCGCGCAGCGCGCCGACCAGATAACCCCGATCGTCCGGATTGACCTGGGCGAAGAGGTAGCGCAACAAGGCAGCCATGTCATCGGCGGTGCACTTGACGAAACCCCAGTACGTGGCGCGGGTGAATCCTGGGACGAAATGCAGGCCGGTCATGCCGTACTGGGTGCGGAACCGGGCCAGCATGCTCTCACCGCCGAACTTGGCCCACAGCCGGTCGGTCGCCGGGTTGTCCGAGGAATGGAGCATGGCAGCCAGGTCCGTGCGGTCCGCAGCACTCAGCGCGATCTGGTGGGCACGCTGGCGGCGCAGCAGGTCAGTGGCGATCGCGAGCTTGATGGTGGAGGCCGTCCACCCCTCGTGCTGCGTCGGGCCGTACCGCCAGACCCGGCCAGTCTGCCGGTCGGTGAACACCACGCTCAGGTAGCCGTGGCCGCCGGCATGGCGGTTGATGTAGGCACCGGCCCTGGCGAAGCGCTGCTGCTGGAGGCAGCTCCACCCGGTGTCGCTGGGGCAACCAGCAGGCGGCGGCGCTGGTCGGGCCGGCGGCGCTGCCTGAGCCGGCACGCGGCTGTCGGGCTGGACGCCGGCCACCGGCTGGGACAGGGCCGCCGGGGCCGGGGCTTTCTGTACGGGGGCTTCCTGGACTGGCGGTGGATCTGCCGCGAGGTGCCCGCAACCAGCCACGGCTAGCGCGGCGCAGGTGAGTACCAGCGTCACGAGTCGCAGGCGGCGGGACAGGGCGGCGATGGCGGGAGGCTACCCGCCGCTGCCCCCAGCCCGGCCTGAGCCCGCACGCTCTCAGCGCAGCGGCTCGGTGGCCCGGACCTGCTCGATGATCTCCAACTCGTCGCTGACGTGCAGGGTCTCCCCGGCAGTGTCCGGGATGAGGTTGACCGCGAACCACGCCTTGCCATCCCAGCGGCGGTGGCGGGCCAGCGTGGCCAGCGGCTCCTTGCCCCGGCTCGCCGTGACGGGATCGACTGTGGGGAACACGCAGCGGCCGCATCCCTTCGCGACCCGGAAACGCACCGCGCCGATGCGTAGCGTCCGCCAGCCGTCCTCCGCCCAGGCGGGCGACCCGGCGAGAACCAGGTTCGGGCGAAACCGCGCCATCGCCACCGGCCCCTCCTCGGCGCGGGGCCCTGCGGCGATGAGCTCGTTCAGCGCCGCGAGGGACTCCTCGGTGGCCGCCAGCAGGGGGTAACCGTCGGCGAAGGACACCCGGTCCGCGGGGTGGCTGTAGGCGGGATCAATCCGGCGCCGGGTCGGGTCGTCCAGGTACACCAGCCGGACCTGCTCGCCTGCGACATTGCTGAACCAGGCGTGCGCCTCGTCCGACGCGGGTGCTGCTGCCAGCTGGCTTGCGAACACCTGGACCTCGGTCAGGGTGTACCCGTCCGGCCTGCGGACCAGCAGCGGATCGACATCCGGTGCCCGCAACCGCAGCCCGCCCGCGACGAGCTCCGGGGTCACCAGCACCAGCTGCGGGTGGGTCCGCCCCGTCACCATGACGCCTTCCTCGTCGACGATCATCCACCGGCGGTCACCGGCCAGGCCCCAGCGCTCGACCTCGATCTGGTCCACCGCCTGACCGCGGCAGGATTTGACCGGGTACCGGTTGATCCCGGTCAACGTGCGCGCCACAGAGGCCAGGCTAATGCCGGTACCCGCTGGTTGCGGGGGTGTCACCGATCACGGTCGGGGCTCGAAGCGTGCGCCCAGAACCGCTGCGGGATCCGGCCGGCCAGCCGGGCGTGCCGACCGGCCTGCACGGCCAACCGCATCGCCTCGGCCATCCGGGGTGGATCCTCGGCGCGGGTCACCGCGGTGGCCAGCAGCACCGCGTCACAACCCAGTTCCATCGCCAGCGCCGCCTCCGAGGCGGTGCCGATCCCGGCGTCGAGCACCACCGGGACCCTCGCCTGCGCGACGATCATCTCGATGTTGTGCGGGTTGCGGATGCCCAGGCCGGTGCCGATCGGTGAACCCAGCGGCATCACCGCGGCGCATCCCACATCGGCCAGCCGCCGGGCCAGCACCGGGTCGTCGTTGGTGTAGGGCAGCACCGTGAACCCGTCGTCGACGAGCTGCTCGGCGGCCTCCAGCAGCTCGATCGGATCGGGCAGCAGGGTGCGGTCATCCGCGATGACCTCGAGTTTGACCCAGGACGTCCGTAACGCCTCGCGGCCCAACCGGGCGGTGAGCACCGCCTCGGCAGCGCTGCGGCAGCCCGCGGTGTTGGGTAGCGGCTCGATCCCGTGCCGGCCCAGCACGTCGAGCACTCCGGGCCCGGCACCGGTGTCCAGCCGCCGGACGGCGACAGTGGTGAGCTCGGTCTGCGCTGCCAGCAGCGCCTGCTCCAGCACGGCGAGGTTGGCCGCGCCCCCGGTTCCCAGGATCAGGCGGGAGCCGAACTCCCGGCCTGCGATGATCAGCGGATCGTCCGCCATCGCGCTCAGCCTCCTTGCACCGCGGTGACCACGTCGATCGAGGCGCCGTCCGGTAACGCCGTGCCTGGCCAGCGATCCCGGGGCACCACCACGCCGTCCACCGCCACCGCGACCCCGCGAGACGGCGCACCCAGCCGCTCGATCACCTCGGCCAGTGTGGCGCCCTCGGGCAGCTCCCAGGGCTGCCCGTTCACCGTCACGGGCATGCCGCGCTCCGCTGCGGCCGCGCGAGCCGGGCCGGGGCTGCCACCGCGGCCTCATCCGGCACCCTCTCCCCGCGCAGCAGCGCCACGATCGCCTCGGCGGTCAGCGGCGCCAGCAGGATCCCCTGCCGGTAGTGGCCGGTCGCAGCGAGCACACCGGGCTCCAGCTGCCCGATCACCGGCAGGTTGTCCGGGCTACCCGGGCGCGAACCCGCCACGGCCTCCTCCAGGGTGTACTCGGTGATCGCGGGTAGCACCCGCTCGGCATCGGTGAGCAGCTCGCGCACCGCCCCAGCGGTGACATCGGTATCGAACCCGACCTCGCGTTGGGTGGCGCCGAGCACCAGGCCACCACCGTCCCGGGGAACGAGGTAGCTCTGCCGGCCACCGACGATCGCGCGCACCGTCCGCGACGGTGGCGCCAAGGTGCCGGGCCGGGAACGCAACCGCAGGATCTCGCCCTTGACCGGGCGGATGCTGTGCTCCAGCAGGGGATGCAAGGACGCGCTGCGCGCACCGGCGGCCAGCACCACAGCGTCCGCACCCGGCAGTTGCCGGCAGCGCTGCCGGTGAAACCGCACCCCAGCGCTGCGGCATGCGACCAGCAGCGCGCGGAGCAGGGCCCGGTTGTCCACCGACAGGTCGCCGCGGACCAGCAGCGCCCGGCACACCTGCGGGCCCAGCGCGGGCTCGGCGTGACGTGCCTGCCGGGCGCTCAGGGTCTCCGCCGGTCGCTCCATCCGGGACAGCTGCTCCGCGATCCGGTCCAGCTCGGCACGATCGCCGGGGTCCACCGCCACCACCAGAGTGCCGCCGGTGCGTAACCGGGGGTCGCCACCGGCGGCAGTGAGCTCAGCAGCGAAGTCCGGCCACCGGCGCAGCGAGGCCGCACCCAGCGCGAACACGTCCGGCTCGACCGGTGAGGCCTCGGTCACCGGGGCGAGCATCCCACCGGCGACGCGCGAGGCGCCCGATCCTGGGGCCGGGTCGTGCACGGTCACCGCGAACCCGGCGCGCGCCGCGCGCCAGGCACAGCTCAACCCGATGACCCCGCCACCGACCACCGCGACAGTGCTGGAGGGCACCACAGCTCATCACGCTCCCTGCGCCGGCATGACCCGGATCAGGTTCGACGGTCGGGGTCGCTTCGACCCCCTCTCAGCCCGGTGCAGCCCGGGCTCCCGTGCGGACCACCTCTCACCGTACCTCGATACGGTCCCTCCATGGAGGGCGAGCGGATCCGGGCCCGGCTTGCCGATGCGTGGTTGTACCTGTGCACAGACGCCAGAACCGGACGCGGGGATCTCGCCGAGTTCGCGGATGCGGCGCTGGCCGGTGGCGTGGACATCATCCAGCTGCGGGACAAGGCCCTGGAAGCGCGCCCCGAGCTCGCCGCCCTGGAGGTGCTCGGGGCGGCGTGCAGGCGCCACGGCGCCCTGCTGGCGGTGAACGACCGCGCCGACATCGCGCTGGCCGCCGGCGCCCAGGTACTCCACCTGGGTCAGGACGACCTGCCGGTGAGCTGGGCCCGCCGGGTGGTCGGCGAGGAGATGGTGATCGGGCGCTCCACGCGAGATCCCGCGCAGGCGGCCGCGGCCGCGCGCGAACCCGGCGTGGACTATTTCTGCACCGGTCCGTGCTGGGCCACCCCGACCAAACCCGGCCGGCCCGCGGCCGGGCTGGAGCTGGTGCGCAGCACCCGAGCCGACCCCGGGATCACCCGTCCCTGGTTCGCGATCGGGGGGATCGAGAACCCGCACCGGTTGGAGGAGGTGCTCCAGGCCGGCGCGCAGCGCGTGGTCGTGGTGCGGGCGATCACGGAAGCCGCGGACCCCCGCGAGGCCGCCGGCGCCTTTGCCACCCGGCTGCGCTCAGCGCGCTAGCGCGGATCGGTGGAGGCTTGACCGGTGATGAGGGTGAGCCCGTAGGTGGACAGCACCTGCCCGATCGGCTGGAAGTAGGACTGGCCGCCGAGCAGGCATCCGCCGGTCCCGCCGGAGAGAGTGCCCTGCGCCTGGTTGCCGCTCATGAACGGGCCGCCGGAGTCACCTTCCTCGGCGCAGACGCTGGTCTTGGTGAGCCCGCGGACGACAGCGCCGTCGCCGTAGTTCACCGTCTCACCGAAAGCCTGTATCTGGCCACAGTGGTGACCGCTGGTGGATCCGGACAGGCACACCGCGTCGCCCACCGCGGCGGGGGCGGTGCCGGACACCGCGACGGTGCCGCTGTCACCGTCGACATCGTGGGTCTGTTCCCACGCGGGGGACGCCACCTCGACCAGCCCGAAGTCGTGACCGGGGAACGTCGTCTTGGCGACCGGTCCGATGGCGTTACCGTCCGGTCCCGACCAGGTCCCGCCCAACTTGGTGCAGTGCCCGGCGGTGATCACGTACCGGGTACCGCCGGAGACGGCGTTGAAGCCGGCCGAGCAGCGCCCACCCTCGGTGCTGGTGATCGTGTCACCGCCGCGCAGGGCGGAGAGCAGCCTGGGTCGGGATGTCACGTGCTCGATGCGTACCGCCCGCAGGCCCGTGGCGAAGGTCCTGGCTGCGGCCACGTCGGTAGCCGAGATCACGACGGAGCGGGTGGCCGGGTCGACGTGCCAGCCGGTCACCGAGTTCGGGACCCGGACCGCGCGGGAATCCAGCACCGCCATCACGGTCTGCAGCGCCGGCAGGTCCGGGATCGCGCTGACCGGCGCCGTAGCGGCCGAGGCCGGCAACGCGGTTCCGACCTGGAGGATGCCGCTGAGCAGCAGCCCCAGCACGACGCCAGCGACGCCGCCGACGCCGGCCGCCGAGGAGAAACGACGAGTTCGGGAGCGCACGAATCGGGGTCCTCTCATCCGTAGCCAATCCGCGTAACTGCCCGACCGTTGCTTTACGCTACGGCTCAGTCACGCAGCGGTGAAGTCATCATTCGGATGGATCTTGTAACCCATACGGTGAGTGTTGGACTCACTACTCGTAGTGGCAAGCTGAACTCATGCAGGCGGCCCAGCCCGTACCAGGATCAAGAACGGCGAACCGAGCGCAATCCGGGATGATCGGCGGGCAGCACCCGAACGAGGACCGCACCGCTCACCGCGACGCAGATCGCCACCAGTGGCCAGCTCAACGCCACCCGAGCCGCGCCCAATGCCACCACCGCCCCGGCCGCCCAGAGCGGGGTGAACACCGCGATCCGAACCAGGTACTGCGCCACCCACACCCAGGACGCCAGCGAATACGCCCGGAGCAGGGCCGGGTCCTGGCGCCAGGTGGTGCGCTGGCCCAGTATCCCGCCGACAATCACCCCGAGCAGCGGCCAGCGGATCACGATGCTGACCGTCCAGACCAGGGTACTGACCACATTGGACAGCAGTTGGGCGAGAAAGAAATCAGCCGCGCGGCCGGTGTAGAGCGCGATCAGTGCGGCGGCGCAGACCCCGAGCAGGCCCAGCAGCGCGGCGAGCGGGCGATCCCCCCGGCGCCAGCGCAGGGCAGCTACCGCGATCCCAGTAACCATCGCGGCACCCGCGCCCCAGCCCAGGGACTGGCCCGAGATCAGCCAGGTCAGCACGAACGCGACTGCCGGAGCGGTGGCATCCAGCGCTGCCCGCCGGCCACCGAGAAGTTCGGGCAGCGAGTCAGGGCGATCCGGGCCGGGCACGCCCTCCAGGGTGCCCGATGGCTCAGATCCCGGGGAGGATCCCCCGGATGCACTCCCGAGTGCCCTCCGGGTGCCGAGTTCCACTGGAGAGCTGGCGAATCCGGGCCGGACCGCTTTCTCATGGAACTCGGGGCACCAGAGCAGGGCGGACTCCGAGCACGGTGGAAGCGGGCTCCGAATGACCCGCTGTGAACGCTACTGTGTGGTAGGTACGCCTGTCCTACCCAGTTGAGGACCTCGATGACGACGACCTCCGAGACCGCCGAGACCACCCGACTGCTGCATGAGCTCGAGCCGGTGGTCACCGAGAACCTCGACCGCCACCTGGCCACTGCCAAGGAGTGGATGCCGCACGAGTATGTGCCGTGGAGCCTGGGGCGCGATTACGCCGATCTCGGCGGCGAGCCGTGGGATCCCGAGCAGTCCCGGCTCTCACCGATCGCCCGGACCGCACTGGAGGTCAACCTTCTCACCGAGGACAACCTGCCCAGCTATCACCGGGAGATCGGGCGCACGTTCGGCCGGGACGGCGCGTGGGGTACCTGGGTGCACCGCTGGACCGCTGAGGAGGGCCGGCACGCGTACTGCATCCGGGACTACCTGCTGGTGACCCGTGGGGTCGATCCGGAGGAGCTGGAGCGGGCCCGGATGCAGGTGATGCAGACCGGCTACGACACCCAGGAAGCGCCGCTGCTGCGCGTCCTGGCCTACGTCTCCTTCCAGGAACTCGCCACCCGCATCTCGCACCGCAACACCGGACGCCATGCCGGGGACCCCGTCGCCGAACGCCTGCTCACCAGGGTCTCCACCGACGAGAACCTGCACATGGTCTTCTACCGCAACCTCGTCAAGGCCGCTCTCGAAGTCGCCCCCGGCCCCGCCATGCGCGCCATCACCGACGAGGTCATCAGCTTCAACATGCCTGGCATCGTGATCCCCGGTTTCGCCCGCAAGGCAGCGCAGATCGCCAAAGCCGGTATCTACGATTTGCGGATCCACCACGACGAGGTGATCCTGCCGCTGATCCGGCACTGGGCAGTGTTCGACCTGGAGGGTCTCGACGCCGAGGGCGAGAAGGCCCGGATCGAACTGGCCGAGTTCCTCAGCCAACTGGACCGGCAGGCCAGCCGGTTCGAGGAGCGACGCGCCCAGGCACAGGCGCGGGCCGAAGCGTCGGGGTAGCGCCGGTCATCAACGGGGGCAATCAGCCGGCCTTGCGGCGGGCCCGCTCCCACTGCTCCAGCGCATCCAGCTCGGCAGCCTGTTCCGGCGTCGGCGCGGTACCCCCGAGGTGCGCGGGCACCCACCACGGGTCATACTCAGGCGAGTCCGGGTAGCGCGCACGGGTGGCGTCGAGCAACGTGTTCATCACCGCGACCAGCGCGGCGTCGGCCGCGGCGCCGCGAGTGGGCGTCAGCGGTTCCCCGATGGTGATGCTGATCGGGATGTGCCGGGCCTCGCGGAGGGTGGGCCGGCGATCCTTGGTCCACACCCGCTGGCTGCCCCACAGCGTCACTGGGATCAGTGGGACGCCGGCCAGCCGCGCCATCCGGGTGGCACCCGACTTGAACTCCTTGAGGCAGAAGCTGCGGCTGATCGTGGCTTCCGGGAAGATCCCCACCAGCTCACCGGCCCGTAGCGCCTCCACCGCGTGCCGGAACGACGCCGCCCCCGCCGCGCGGTCGACCGGGATGTGGTGCATGGCCCGCATCAGGGGGCCCATCACCGGGTGGGTGAACACCTCCTGCTTGGCCATGAACCGCACCAGCCGCCCCTGCTCGCGCCAGAACGGGGTGGCCGACAGCGCGAAGTCCAGAAAGCCGGTGTGGTTCACCACCACGACACCGCCACCCGTGGCCGGGACATGGTCCTGACCGGCGACGTCCAGCCGGAGATCCAGTGCCCGGAACAGGCCCGTGGCCACCCGGGCGACGCACCGATAGGGCCGATCAGTCACCCGCCCACGCTATCGGGCGCAGAGGGCCCGCACCTCGGCGACCGCGGAGGGCTGACCGGGCTCGCACCGGTCCTACCGGTCGTCCTGAGACACGAGGAATTGCGGCGTCACGAACCAGAGCAGTATGAATCCCAATCCGGCGATGCCGCCGAGTACTAGCGCCCACCTATCGTCAAGGACGACGTCTACGATTAGCGTGAGTGTCGCGGTCATGGAACCTGCAAGGCAGGCAAGTCCGCCCAGTGCCATCCGACTGGAGGCCTGGATGATGGTGACTCGCCGCTGTTGACGAAAGAGAATACGGTGCCACGCAGCAGTGGCGGTGAGTAACCCGGTTGCGGCCACAGCAAGCAGGACTGCCGTCAGGTGCAGTCCGTGGACCAGCCTGCCTGCCGATTGATAGCGGTCAGTGAAGACCACCGTGAGAAGGAACCCGAAAAGTATTTGTATGCCCCCTTGAGCCACCCGTAATTCTTGTAGCAGTTCAGCGAAGTTACGAGTCAACCGGGCCGATTCGGATTCCTGTGGTGCACTCATTGTCTCCTCCTCGGCTGAGCGCTCGGGCAGTTCGGGCACGCCGTCGCGTTCCATCTTGCTGCCGAGGGGTCTACGGCCGGCGGAGATATTTGGCAAGCTGGCCGGGTGCCGGATCAGCGAGACACCTACACCCACGGTCATCACGACAGCGTATTGCGATCGCACCGGTGGCGGACGGTGTCCAACTCCGCAGCGTACCTGGTCCCACACCTGCACCCGGACCAGCGGATTCTGGATGTGGGCTGCGGCCCCGGCACCATCACCATGGACCTGGCCCGGACAGTCGCGCCCGGCCAGGTGGTGGGCATCGACAACGAGCCGGCGCCACTGGAATGGGCGCGCACCGAGGCCGCCGCGCAGGATGTGGCCAACGTGTCCTTCGTGACAGGTGAGATCTACCGGCTGGAGTTCCCGGATGGCGCGTTCGACGTCGTCCACGCGCATCAGGTATTGCAGCATCTGACCCAGCCGGTCGCCGCTTTCCGCGAGATGCGCCGGGTGTGCAGGCCGGGCGGGATCGTGGCCGCCCGGGACGCCGACTACGCGGCGATGGCCTGGTACCCAGGCGACGCGCGGCTGGACCGCTGGCTGGAGCTGTACCGGCGTATCGCGCGCAGCAACCGGGCCGAACCCGACGCCGGGCGGCGGTTGCTGGCCTGGGCGCAAGCCGCCGGTTTCGCCGAGATCACCAGCTCAGCCGGCGTCTGGTGTTACGCCACACCGGAGGAACACGCCTGGTGGGGTGGCCTGTGGGCGGACCGGATCACCCACTCCGCCCTCGCCACCCAAGCCCTGGACCGCCACCTGGCCACCCGAGAGGACCTGAACGACATGGCGCAGGCCTGGCACCACTGGTCCAACCAGGACGACGGATGGTTCGCCGTCCTCCACGGCGAGGTCCTGTGCCACACCTGAATCCCTCCGCACACAGCACCTCGACACGCCCGCCTGGATGAGGGCTCCCGCCGACCAAAACTTCCAGCAGCTCACTGAGCGAGGGACCGCGGCTGCTACAGCCCGACCCCAAAGACAAGTCCTATCGCTAACACTACACACTGAATCAACCATCTAGGCATGAGCGGATAGCGGCACTCCAGTGTCCAGAACGGGTTGCTCCCGCGCTACTTTGGTTGACGCCGCCGGGGTCACCAGTAACGCAACAAACAATACTCCGCGCCTAGTTTACGATATGCTAGAATAAATCATCTACCCAGTATTCGGAGCACGCATGTCACGACAGTCAGTAGTTGTTCAAATAGTCGAGCATATCTCGAAACAGATTGAGTCGGGGGGTTCACATCTGAGAGCGTGCCTGTCGGCCTTTTGCGAAGCAAAACCGAATCCCCGGGCGGTGTTAGATCACTTAACGGGTCTCAACGCCAGCGACCAACAGGCCCTCTTCGACGGATCACATGAGACTACAACTCATTATAAATGGCTTCTCTATCGACAGTATTCACCTTGGTTCACCCTATGGCTGCACGAGTACAAGCCGCGCCATTTGCAGCGGCTCGGGTACGCGCAAGTTCCACATAATCACCGGTACGACATTTCGTCAGTCATCCTAGCTGGCGGCTATGTCGCCAGCGCTTGGCAGCTCCTCGAGGACAACACAGTAGCGGCTACTCACGCGACACAGTTCCGCTTCGGCGACGTCATACAACTAAAGCATAATGAAATTCACAGCCTGGACAAGATCACGGAAGGCACGATAACATTAGTCGCGGAAGGCCATCGTATCAAGGGTGTCAGCCAGGCGTACTATCCAGGCCAGTCGCAGCCGCGACAATTCCCGGACTTCCCCCAACGGTGGCCGGAACTTGTCAGCCAGCTTGATCGTCACTAGACTCAAGGGTCCTCACCAGAGCCTGCACTTCTGGCGAAGCAAGCGAGACATTAATACATTCCCATAGGTGTAGGTTGGCATTTGCCCACTCCTCGTATCGACGTCGCGTCTCTTCGTCATAGAAGTAGATGCCTCTATCACGAAGTCGCACCTGGTCACGAAGGATCCGATCACACAATTCACGAATACTCTGACCTGTCTCCTCCATGTACTTATGTGCGAGAAGTACGGGAGTTATCGGCAGAGCCTTGAACAAGGTATCGGCATCGCTTAGCGCCTGCGCCTCTAGGCACGCGTGTTCGTCACGCGACTCTGTCTCCGCCTCAGAGATGACTTGCTCAATGCGGTCAACTAGCCATTCGCTTATACCAAGATCACCCAAGAGCTGTGCGCGCATCTGGCAAGCGACAGTAGCGCGCGAATTCCGCTGCAGCATGTAGTTCAGATCATGCAACAGTGCAGCTGCCTCGACAATCGTTACGTCAGCATTGTTCTTCAGCGCGAGGCTTACCGCCTTTGTCCGAACAAACTCGACGTGATGCCAACCATGAAAGGGCAATCCGGAAGCGAATTCCTGATACTGCCGCCGAACGGCGTGTTCGATCCGGCGAAGGGTCGCGGCCGTCAGCCCAATGCTGTCTCCAGAGAAGTCCACGTCGTCAATATCCGAGCGTTCGTAGGAACTCGCGGAGGCTTTTGCCGTATACATCGTAGCTGGCCCTCATCTTGGTCAGGTCACCGGCGTCAAACCTCTTGCCTGTGAGTGTTGTTAGATGCGCAAGCAGGTCGACATCTGCGTGCCGAGACTCGAAGCTTACCTTCCTCTCTGAAACCTCAAATCTCCGGGTCATCTCCTCCCGTAGTACCAGATAACACATCGACTCGCTACTAAATTGGACAGACTCTGGCATCTCCTTGCCAGCAGATTGCGGGCCATGGTACCAGGAAAGGAACACGGCATTGTCGGTTAGCTCCATCCGGTAAACGACCGTGTCGTTGGTGTAGACGATGTGAACCGGACACGACGTTCTGAAATCAAACAGAGAAACGATGGTCATCTCTACTCTTTTCGGAAACGCTCATCAATTTGAGCCAACGTCAATCCTGACGAGCTTGCCCACTTTTCACGATCTGCCGCGCGTCGTATAATCGAAGAATCCAAGCCTGGATCGATCATGCTTACTCGGACCGCACTAGGGCATCTGGGCACCATTCGTAGTCGTGCTGCCACATACCTGGCACTGGGGACCATAAAAGTCATAGACTGGGCTGCCGTTGAGGCTCTCCATGAGCGCCTGATTGAATGCCACGCCGAAGGTCTGCGATGCTGGATACTCTGCAACCGGCAGATAACGCGGATGCAATTCCCCGATCCTCTTGAAAACCTCTTCCCCTTGGCGCTGCAATGTTTCATCAAGTGCATCGCGCTGGTTGCGGTCGAGTACCCAAGTGGCGAAAGCGGCAAATACGAGGGCGAAAAGCGCGGACGCGATCAAGTTGAGACCGAGAGCAAAACGCGCCTCAGAGGATCCGATGTCGCCGTTGCCGATGACGAGCACAAGTCCGATCAATAAAGCGACAACGACGGCGAATGCTGTCGCGTAGAGTGATAGCCAGCGGCGAGCCCACACTGCGGGGGCTTCGCTGCGATCGCTGTTCGGTCGCGACGTTTTCCTCCTCATCGGCACCACCTTGTCCTTGTCAGGCTTGCAATGCTATCGACGACGGCCGCAGAGGTCGTTCCGGCTCTTGTGGACGTTCGGAGTGGGTCCACTGAGTTCTGCCGGGACGGGCACGTGGGCGGTCCGCCAAGAGCACCACGTACCGTCCGAGACTGCGCTCGGGATGGGGCGGCCCCGACCGGCCGCCCCCATCCCGACATGGAGACATATCGGGGTATACGAGGGCCGTTTGACCCCGATATGTCTCCATGTCGGGGAAAGGGGTTAGTCGGGGGCGAGGGGGAGGAGGACTTCGAAGCGGCAGCCGGGGCCGTGGTTGGTGGCTGCGACCCGGCCGCAGTGGGCTTCGACCAGGCCTTTCGTGATGGCTAGGCCCAGGCCGGCACCGGATTCACCGGCAGGCACCGGAGTGCGTGCGGCGTTGCCGCGGTAGCCGATGTCGAAGACCCGGTCCAGGTCGGTCTCCGGAATGCCACCACACCCGTCATCGACCCGCAGCCAGGCCTGCCCGTCGCGAGCTCCCGCCGCAACCACCACGGTGCCATCCGGCGGCGTGTGCCGGATGGCGTTGGACAGCAGGTTGCGCACCACCCGGGCCAGCTCGGGGTCGCTACCCTGGACCACCGGCCAGTCGCTGCCGGCATCGGCCTGCAGCCGGACACCCTTATGCGCGGCGGTGGCCGCTTCGGCGGCCACCGCCTCGGAGACGACCTCGCCCAGCGGGATTGCGGACAGCGTCAGTTGCAGCGCCCCGGAGCTGATCCGGGAGAGCTGGAACAGATCGTCGACCATGCCGCTGAGCCGCTGGGTCTGCTGCCCGATGCGGTGCGCGTAGGTAGCCACCTCGGCCGGGTCGGTCACGACGCGGTCAGCCAGCGCCTCGGTCATCGCGCGGATCCCGGCCAGCGGGGTGCGCAGGTCGTGGCTGATCCAGGCGACCAGCTCGCGCCGGGCCGCTTCGGCCGCCCGATCCCGGGCGTGGGCTTCCCGCTGCCAGGTCACCTCCTGCGCGATGGCGCGCCCCAGCAACAGCCCGGCCGGCACGGTCACCGCGGCGACCGCGGCGGCCACCGCGAGCTCGGTGGTCAGCACCGGTCCGAACATCCACCCGTTGACCCCGAGCACCCCGGCCAGGGTCGCGACCACCGGCACGAGCACCAGCACGGTCACCGCCGCAGTGATCGAGTACCGGCGCATGCGGTGCAGCAGCAGCGCGCCGAGCAGCGCCACCGGCAGGGTGCACAGCAGCGCGACCAGGCCGACGTGGCGCAGTTCGTCGAGCACCGCGCTCACTCCTCTATCTGATTGCCGGCTCAGCCGGCGGCATCTGATTTGCCGGCTCAGCCGGCGCGCGGTCGTAGCGGTAGCCCACTCCCCACACCGTGGCGATCCGCCGGGGTGCGGTGGCGTCGACCTCCACCTTCTCCCGTAACCGCCGCACATGCACGGTCACCGTGGAGTGGTCTCCGAAGGTCCAGCCCCACACCTGCTCCAGCAGTTCGCTGCGGGTGAAGGCCCGGTCCGGGTGCTGGATGAGGAAGGCCAGCAGGTCGAACTCCCGCACGGTGAGCGCCAGCTCCCGGCCGCCCCACACGGCGCGACGGCCGGCGATATCGACTACCAGATCACCGTCGATGACCGGCGGTACCTGGATCACCGGCTGCGCAGACCGGGCCCGGCGGAGCACCGATCCCACCCGCAGCACCAGCTCCCGGGGGCTGAACGGTTTGGTGATGTAGTCATCGGCACCCATTTCCAGCCCGAGGATGCGGTCCTCCTCCTCGCCCAGCGCGGTGAGCATCACCACCGGTACCGGGCCCGCGGCCCGTAACTGCCGGCACACCTCCAGCCCGGGCAGCCCGGGCAGCATGAGATCGAGTACCACCAGGTCGGGCGGGGTCGCCTCAGCCGCGCGCAGCGCCTGCTCACCGTCGCCGGCCACCGTGACCCGGTAACCGGCACGGCCGAGGTACCGACTGACCACGTCGCGCACCAGCACGTCGTCGTCGACGACCAGCACCGCCCCGGCCGCGCTCACCGGGCACCGCGCGGAGCGGAACTGGCGTGCGCCATGGTCGCCCGCACCGTCAGGATGACAGCGGAGATCACGAAGAGCGTCGCGGTCACGGCCAGCCAGCGGGGCAGGAACGGTTGCGCCGACAAGCCGGAGGCCGTGTGGTACGAGGCCGAGGACAGTTGCAGGATCAGCGGGGACCAGACCAGCAACAGCAATCCGGAGATCACCGCGGGCACCCGCAGGTAGTTCAGCCACGGCACGCCGGCCACGGTAGCCAGCTCGGGGTGGCGGCGCAGCAGCAGCACCAGCGCGGCGTCCACCCCGGCGTACAGCGGGAAGAGCACGAGGTCGTGGACGACAGCACTGCCGACGAACCAGGCACCGGTCCCGATCGGGTGGCCGGCCAGCAACCGGAATCCGGCGTAGCCGGCGAGGAGGAAACTGGCCAGCAGCGCGAGCAGTTGGGTGATCTCGCGGCGGGTCACTGCTGCCCCGCCGGAGGCTGGAACGTCATCCGGGAGACCCACTTGGTGTTGTGCACGCCGGGCAGGGCCGGCACCACCACCCGGGCCGGGAAGCCGTGATCGGCGCTCAGGTCCGCGCCGTTGACCCGCAGAGCAAGCAACGCATCGGAAGCCCGCACCTGCCCCGCGGATAGCGTCGCCGAGCCGAAACCACCCCCGCGCTGCAAGGACTCGACGAACAAGGCGGCATCCGGCCCGGCGCCGGCCAGGTCCGCGAGGTCAGCCAGCCGCACCCCGGTCCAGGTCTGCACGCCGGTGGACCAGCCCTCCACGCAGGCGATCGGCAACCGGGCGGTGTGCTGCGGCAGGGCGAGCAGCTGCGCGCGGGACAGCGCCACGCGCTGGGCGCCGGTGAGCTCCAACCGCCAGCTGGTATCGACCGATCCCACACCCGCGTCGACGGCGGTCTTGTTCACCTGGAAATCAACCGGGCCCGCGCCGGTGCCCTGACCGCGGGGGGCCAGCAAGGCACTCGAGCGCGCCGCGCCGCCGATGCTCTGCCCCACGCTGAGCCCGAACAGGGCCAGCGAGCCGGCGGCCACCATTCCCAGCGCGCCGCGCCGGGAGATGGTCGGCGGGGCGGGATCGTCGGAGACCAGATGATCGGGATCAGCCTGCCCTGAGGCCTCGGCGACGGTCTGGCTCACCGGGGTGCGCAATTCCTGGCGCAGGCTGCGGGCCCGCAGCGCGCTGACCATCCGGGGCAACCGGAATGCCACATGCACGACGAACGCGGCGATGAACACCCAGGCCCCGTAGTAGTGCGCCTGGTAGAAACCGAACGGCCATGCGTAGTAGTACTGGATGTTCATCACCCCAGTGACCAGCTCGAACACCGCACCACCGACGAGCAGCAGCAGCGAAGCGCGCTCGACGAGGTGGGTGAGCGAGCGGGCCGGCGGCCACTCGAACAGCTTGGGCAGCACCGACCACAGCTTGGCCAGCACGATCGGGATGAGCACCAGCCCGAGTGTCACGTGCACGCCCTGGGTCACCCAGTACAGCCAGGACGGTCCGGCCGGCCAGCCCGGCAGCCAGGAACCGAGCAGCCCCTTGTCGGGGGTGGTGTCGTTGCCCGGCGCCAGGTTGGGGTTATAGGCGGCGTAGGAGGCCAGGCCGGTAAGGAACATCAGCGTGATACCGGGGAGCAGCGCCGCGCTGAGCACCGCGGTGAACCACGGGCCACGCAGCGGGCTGCGCCAGAACCCGGGCCGGAACGGACCCGGCGGGCGATGCTCGGTGGCGCGATGAACCCACCGATCCAGCACGGTCATGCCACTACGCTAGCGTTATTGCAGGTGAGGAGGGCTTACCGTCCGCTTACGTGAAGCAGCTCGATGAAGCAGCGGCCCGCGCGGTAGCGCTCCCCGGCCTGCAGACCGGCCACCCCGGCGATGGCGGCCAGCGCGGGTAGCCCGGCCACCGCCCACGGGAACCAGGGTCCCGCGGCGCTGCCGGAAATCTGAAGCCTGGCCGCCCCCCGCCACAACCCGGCAACCGGATGTTCCGCCGCCTCGACCAGCATGGTCCCCCCGCGCCGGAGCAAGGCAGCGCAGCGGCGCAGCAGCCGCACCGGGTCACCGCCGATGCCGATGTTGCCATCGGCCAGCAGGACGTGGTGCCACCGTCCCTCACCGGGCAACGTGGCGAACACGTCGCGGTGCAGCACTGCGGCACCCCGGGAGTGGCATTGTCGGACCGCCCACGGCGAGCAGTCCACCCCCAGCGCCGGGACGCCGCGCCCGGTGAGCTCGGCGACCAACCGACCCGGGCCGCACCCCAGGTCCACCGTCGGTCCGGTGCAGCGGTTCAGCAGCCAGCTGTCCTCCCCCGCGGCCGGAGCCAGCCATCGCTGGGGAGCCACCGGCAGCACCCGCCCGTCATCGCCGATGAGCTGGGCGGACCGGCTGACCAGGGCCGGATCGAAGACCGCGGTGTGCCCGGCGATCACCGGTGGATCTCCAACGCGGCCACCGCGGCGGCGAAGCGGCCACCGGGCGCACCGGCTGCCACCATGGCAGCGTCCGCCCAGGTGTCCACATCGGAGAGTTCAGGCAGATCGGCCACCCGGCATCCGGAGGCCCGCAGCGCGGCCAGGGTCTGCTCCCCGGTGTCCGGGCAGGACGTCGGAACTCCGGCGATCAGCTCCGCGAGCTCGGGATGCCGTACCCCGAGAATCCACCACCCGCCATCACAGGCCGGCCCGAGCGCGGCATCCACGCCATCCCCGTCGAGCACGTCGAGGCAGTGGTTCAACAGCGCCGCATCGACCTGCGGGGTGTCCATGCCGATCTGCAGCACCGGGCGGTGGCCGGCCACCGCGGCGGTGTCGGCGTAGGCGGCGGCGATCCGCTGGCCCAGCGTCACACCACGCTGCGGCAACACCGTGGTGTTGCGCAGTTGCTCGGCCAATGCGGCACCGTCCACCGCGCGAGCCAGATCGCCGGTGAGCGCCACCACCGGCGCCACGTCCGGCACCGCCAGCACCGCATCCAGGGTGTCCCGAAAGGCCGCTGCGGCGATCCGGGCGGCCTGCTCAGCGGTGGCCGGGGGACACATCCGGGTCTTGACCTCCCCCGGTACCGGTGCCTTGGCGAGCACCAGCAGCACCGCGCGCGGGGCGGTCAGCGCCGCGCTCCGATTCCTTCGTGCCGCGGTGCGGTTCCCTCCTGCCAGGGCAGTACCACCTGGACACGCTGCATGACGATCACCCCTCGCCTCCCACATTGCGGGATATTGTCCCCCATCGCCAGCGTCGCTGACCCTTGCCTCTCGGTGACATTCGGCGAGCGACCAGCGCAGAGTTCACCGCGGCTCACTTCCCCCTGCTTCTCCTCCCGGAGGGAGGTGCGCGCCGGCGCCCGCTCGTAGCGTGCTAGGGCGGCTCAGATGATCACGAAATCAGGCACGGCGCAGGTGACCAACCCGAGTACCAGCTCCAGCCGGACCGCAACCTAGCACTGGATCTGTTTGCGGGACACCGGGGCAGCCGGGAGATTATTGCTTCCTCAGCTTTGCGGCTAACGCGGGTGAGACGCCCTTCAGCAATAGCTGCTGGCGCACCTCCTCTATGTTCTGGCTAGCCGGAGCGGACGTATCGAATGCGGCGACGCCCTCGGCTTGAGAAGGTCCTGAGCCATGTGGCGAAACCGCTTCGGCGAAGCGCCTGTAGAGAATCGGATCGGTGGCCAGATAGAATGCCAATTCTTGCCCAACCTGTCCCAGATCGGCAGGCAACGCGCCCTCTGTGGTGTTCATCAAAGTCGAAAGGGTGGCGTTCAGCCTGGCCCTCGAATCAATCGGCTCATCGGCAGTGGGCATGTTGCGAACGCCGAGGTCGGCTCGCATGGCTTCGTCGAAGAGATGCGAAAACGTGATTATGCCGCCGCGGCTCACTGGTGCATGGCCTTCGGGAGCGGCCACCATGATCGGCTCTGTTGTTCCGTCGGGCAGGGGAGCGGCCAGCAGCCTGTCTGCATTTACCAGTCCGCCGCCGAACTGCCCCGGTGGCCAGCCGGGCATCGGAGTGGCGGTAGCACGGAGCAGTTGTATGAAGGTGGAAGCGATTTTCTCTTTCCCACCGCAAGCCTGGATTATCTTGTTGCGTCCGTGCTTTGCCAGCCACAGGGCCGCGATACCCGCGACGGTGGCTACGGCAAACGAAGTACCTGACCCCTGCGCCACGTTATCCAGATCGTCGTCGGGGTTGGCTACAGCGCGCCACACGCGGTCTCCGGGCGCGGTGACGTCCACGGCGGCTCCGCGGGAAGATCCTCTCCATACGCTCTTCTCTGCGTCGCAGGCCGCCACGGCGACAACCTCTTCGTACGCAGCCGGAAAGACCACGAAGCCAACGCAGTTACCCGCAGCTGCGAGCACTATCACACCTTTGTTCTTGGCGTAGACAACTGCGTCGTGCAAACGTTCGCTACCAAGGCCTCCCATACTGATAGATATGACGTGCACGTCGGCGTCCGCAGCTTTCTCGATGGCCCGCGCCAGGTTCAGGCCGTCCAAAATAACCACACTATTTGACACCCGGAAGGGAATCAGTTTGGCGGCCGGGGCCGCGCCCGAGACGAAGTTGGGCGGGGTTCCCGAGGGCGGACCTTTCGGGCTTACGATCACACTTGCGGTGCCAGTGCCGTGCCCCGGGTTCCTTCCGAAGCCTCCTTCAAGTTCATCGGTCGGATCGTTATCGTTGTCGAACAAGTCGAAGCCCTTGTCGACAAGTAGATTGCCTGTGATCTCGGGGTGTTTGCGGTAACCGGTGTCCGGATGTCCGATGATTACTCCCTCCCCCTCCTTGTTGTTCCCGCCGGGGAAGTGATTTGCCCACGCTTGCTTGACACCGGCTATGTCCAGGCTCCATTCTCTTTCCTTAGCCTTCTGAAAGTCGTCGCCCTGGCCGCATGGCCACTCTAATACACCCTCGAATACGGCGGCATCGGGTCGCGGTGCAGCTTCCGCCGCCCCAAGGTTGATAGCCCAGTCCATCCGGTCCGTAACCCACGCCTTGAACACCGGCTCGGCGCTGATGACACCTCGGTGCGCCCGAAGTTGATAGACAAGCTCCCAGGCTTCCGGAGGCGTCAGTTCGCCCTCTTCTTTGTAAATCTCGAAATTGCGCCCCCTACCGCCGTAATTTTCGACCTGCCACCCCGGACCAAGGACGTCCGTCACCGCGTTACCAGCCTTCTGCCGTGCGCGACCGCTGGTAGTCTTGATCGTAAACGCCTGGAAGACGGGCTCCGGGTAACCGTTCGCGACCGGCGCAGACGTATCGCGATTGCTCCCCATGGCACCCTCCTGATGACTAATGCCTACTGTCGCATGATTCAACTATCCCGGAACCACAACCGGGCCGCGATGCCGAGCTCGCTGTCGGGTTATTCGATGCCGATCCAGTTCACTCGCCACTGGCCCGCGTTGGCCTCGGCCGGTGCGAGCGGCGTGCCGTCTGACCAGCGCAGGTAGACGCGGAAGCCGTTCGGGGTCGGGTTGGACACGCAGTTGCCTCCTGTCGTGGCCCAGTGAGACGAGCTGCCGCTCAACGAGGTGACGTAGACGGGTGTCGTCCGGAACATTCCCTCGCTGGTATCGACATCGAGGTAGATACCGATCGGCGAGTGGACCAGCCACCCATCCCCGGCACGGGTTGTGCCCCCAACAACTCGCGCTGTGCTCACCGCGCCGGCCCCTGCTGTTGATGAGACGAGACGTTGTGCGAGGTTGTTGTCGAATGGCACCAATTGCCAGTGCGGGATCGGACCGTTGACGGTGTCCGCGTTGCTGAGGTCACCCGGCACACCTGACACATCTGGTGCTGACACGCTGGCGAGGAGAGATTCCCGGCCGGAAACCTGAGGCGTCCACTCGAACGGGCCCACCACCATCTGACCTCCGGGGGAAAGCGGACCGGCGGCGGAAAGCTGTGGCGTCGTGACCGCATGCCACCCGGTAGGCCACACAAGTCCGCCAGCCGGATCGCCTTGGAGGACCTTTACCACGACGTTGTCGGCCGGTTGCGTTCCCCGATTCTTCACGCGCACATAGACATAGTTCGTCTGGCCCAGCTGGGAGTCCTCGTGGGTCCCAATCCCATCGGCCGCCTGCCTGTTCCAAATATCGACCGTGGCCGCAGAATCGGGCAGGTAGGGCAGGTACCCACCATCCCTGCCGTCGTCGATGTAGACATCGATCGGTGGCGGTGCACCTGGTCGGGTTACCGGGGTAGGCGCTCCGGCCGGCTGGTAGAGACCCTGCTGCTCGAAACTCCACCGGATGACCTTGTGCCAGGTGCCCCCGGAGTGGCCCTCGAAGACGGTGGTGCTGTCGTCAGCGTCCATCAATGCCGTGGCGAACACCCTGGGATCGCGGGTCGTCACCGTGAGCGTACCGATTGCTTTGCAAATCAGAAACGCAAGGTAACGGGCCGCGGAACGTTGGACTGCGATGTCGGCGTCGTCTCCCCCCGTCGCGCGATAGACGCGGAAAAGCAGCGTCGACAAAATCTGCTCGCTGCCGTACTGCCTGTCGTCGCGCGACCCTCCCCAGGCCCATCCGGCAGCCACGTCTCGATCGTGGCGTCGATCGAGACCCGGAAATGGGAAGGTCTGGAACCGGTCGGGTGCCTTGGATCCGGGATCGTGCAAGATCGCGGCCAGTGTGTCGCCCGCACTATGGCAGAAGCCGAAGTTCGGCGAGTTCACATGGTCCCACAGCAGGGCGTGCCCGAACTCATGGAGCACCACTCTTGGATCAGTTGCGATCCCTACCGGGCACCCCGCCCGGACGACCCCGTTCCGGTACCTTCCCATTCCATTGCCCGCCGCGTTGCCGTGAGCAGCAGCATTGACCTGGTTGGCGAACCCTTGATGGTCGACTGGGACGGGAAAGCTCGTACCGTCAAAGTAAGTGGCGATGTTGAAACCCATGCCCTCGACCAGACGGTAGGCACCGTCGTAGTGCACGTAGGCGTTGGCAGCTGCGAAGTCGTTGGAGATAGCGGAATAGCAGAACGAGAAAGGGGTGGTTGTCGTCGGGGCCGCGACCACGGGAGCGTCGGTATCCATCAACTGCACGAAGTTTCCGCGCAGCTCCTGTATGCCGCCCGCAGGAGGAACCAGTCCCAGTAGCGTCACATCCGTCCGGGCCACGTTCAGGTCCGCCTCGGCGGAACAGCCGGTGGAGACCGTTCCCGTCAAGGTGACGGGGTCGGCCACGAAGACACATGCCGTGGCGGACGCCACCTGGGCGATCAGGCGGAGGACCGACAGGGTCTCCGGCTCTATCAATGCGAGCCAGTTCACGCTGCCCCACTGCGGGTGCGGGGCCTCGAAGTTCACCTGGCGAACGACATAATCGCGCCCCTCCCTGATGCTGGTGGAGACATCCGGGACCGGCAGGATCGGCGGCCCCCCCTGCAGGGCTCCGCCTTCTCCGACCCCGGTGTTCTCATCGAAGCGCTCGCTGGCGAGGTACTCGTAGATGACCATGTCTGTCGCGTGAATCGCGAAACCCTGGGTGCCAGCCGGATCAAGACCCAGCGCCGCCCTCACCTGAGCTGGGTCATCGCCAGTGAACCCGGCGACGACGCCAGCCGCCGGTGGCTCGACCTGCACCTCCCTCTGGAGCGTGCTGTAGCTGCTGACTACCCGGAGGGGATCACCCTGAATCCGGGCTCCCAGCACCGCCCTCCACACCGCCAACCCCAGGTGCGTCTGCTGGTACGACACCACGGTGGTGTCCATGACCGTCTTGACTTCCGACTGCTTGAGGCGAGTTCCCTCGCTGGTCAGCTCATCACCGATCTCTCCCGAGAGGTCGGACAAGTGTTCCTCGGAAATCCCGTAGAGGGGTCCAACAGCTTTCACGTAGTGGGCTGCTAACTCCTCCGCGGAGAGCGCTCCCAGCCCCACGTCTTCCGCGGAGAACCCCCGGGGGTGCCGCAAGCCCACGACCTGGCCTGCCGAATCGTAACTGATCTCTACGTTGGTTTCGTCGAACGCCATGGAATGCTCCTCGGCTACATCGGTTGTACGGGCAGGTCAAGGACCTGCCCGTACAACTAACCTACCTTTGCCTGACGGGGGGAACAGAATGGGAAACGCGGGGCCACCAACGTCGTAGTGTCAACCGATTGAGGGCGCCGCGACGCCGTGCGCAGCCATTGCACTCGTGAATGCCAAGGCGCCGAGTCACCGCCGCCACTGCATCACCCAAACCGATCCGGGTCGCTGCTCGCTCGATTCGACGATTCAGGCCGCCAGTCCGCTTGAGCACGTCTTCCACAGCGGACGGACTAATCCAGAATGAATCGTGAAGGCTGTCCAGCTCCGCTTGCGAGATCGCGCGCACGTCGGCGTGAGCTGAGAGTTCCGTCCTTGCGTCACCCATTGCAAGGCCAACGTAGACTCGATCTTTCTTGTAGAGCACCACGGCACTGTCATCGATAGCGTACTTCGGGGCAACTGATCGCCCAGCATCACCCGAGTAAGCAACGGGCATTTCTAACCATGTCACGTTCACTGGCCCTTCCCCCAACGTGTCATCCCCGGCAGCATCCAACGGCCCATCGGCACAACCAGCTGCAGTCGCACGTCGCACAGGCCGCACACTTGGCCGCACACCCACCACACCGTATTGCCAAGCATCCGAGAATAGCCGGAAGCGCTCCGGCACTAATGCAACTACCAAGAGCCGCGAGACACACACCGCCACAGCCGCCCAGGCAGCCACGGAACCTGTCCCACCAGCCGTCGACCATTACCAATGCGCCAGCATCATTAACTTGGCGCTCGACCATCCAATCGAGGTTGCCTTGGTACGCTTCCAGCTGAATGTGCTCAGCATACTTGTTGGAACCCGCGGTGGTCATCATGGTCCCGACCGCTAGTTGACTCGGTGCTGCGCCGACGCCTCCGGTATAACCTTTGAACAATGTTTCAATGGTGAGCTTGTTCACTGGGTCACCCGGAGCATCGCCGCCGGCTGGACTGACAGTTTCGCCATCCTCGAGCTCAACCGTATATCGCCATCCAACAGCGCCGTCTTTTGCTTGAGCTGGTAACGCAGCGAAACCGGCACTTTCTGTGAAGCTCATTAACTTCTGCAACTTCTCCTGGTCA
>DASYAZ010000017.1:0-16405 GCA_036501085.1 Pseudonocardiaceae bacterium
GCCTGCTGCGTGACGACGGAGCGCGCGTCTTCGCCCACTCCTATGCTCCCTACGATGTGAGCGAGCCGTGGGGTGCCGATCCTGGCGGGATCGAGGAGGTGCTCGCGGCCCTGGGTGGCGAAAGCGATCGCTTAGCGCACGCGGAGGCCGACCTCGCTGACCCAGCGGCACCCGAGCGCCTCGTACACCGCGCCGTCGAGCGGGTCGGGCGACTCGACGCCCTCGTGCTCAACCACGCGCGGTCTCAACTCGGTGCTCTGGACGAACTGACCGCCGAGGCGCTGGATGCGACGTGGACGGTGAATGTCAGGGCGTCGTTACTCCTGGTCCAAGCCTTCGCCGCGCAGTACCGATCCGGTCCGGGTGGCGGGCGGGTCGTGCTGTTCACCTCGGGGCAGCATCTGGGTCCAGCGCCGTCGGAGATCCCCTACGCCACCACGAAGGGCGCGTTGCAGCAGATCACCGCGACCTTGGCGGACGCGCTTGCTGAGCGTGGCATCACGGTCAACTGCCTCAACCCCGGACCGACCGACACCGGTTGGGCCGCCGGCGAGCAGGAGGCCTTCGTCGCGCGCCACATGCCACGCGGCCGCTGGAACACTCCTGCCGAGGCCGCCGACGTCGTCACGCTCCTGCTGTCCCCCGATGCTGCGACGATCACCGGCCAGGTCATCAACGCGGAGAGCGGATTCCGCCGCTTCACCCCGTGAGTTCGTGGCAGCCTGCTGATCATGCCGGTACGACGCATTCAGAGATCCGACCTCGACCCGGTGGTCGGGCTGGTCCACCAGCTTGGGCGCTACGAGAAGGCTGCGCCTGGAAGGTTCCGCGCTCCCGGCCCTGGCGTCGGGCCCGTCGTAGCATCCGGTGTGGTGTTCACGCCGCAGGAGCGGGCCCGGTTGCGCGAGGCGCTGATCTCAGCGGCGCACGCTGACACCCACATCACCGCAGCGGCGGTGACCGGGTCAGCTGCGGCCGGCCGGGAGGATCGATGGTCCGACATCGACCTCGCGTTCGGCGTCGACCCCGACGCCAACCTGGACCAGGTGCTTGCTGGGTGGACGGGACGCATGTACCGGGAGCATGCGGCCGTTGATCACGTCGACGTGGCCCGGGGGGTCACGCTCTACCGGGTCTTTCTGCTCGCCAACTCCATGCAGGTCGATCTCGCCTTCTGGCCTGCGGGGGAATTCGGCGCGATCGCCCCGTCCTTCCAGCTCGTCTTCGGAACGGCCAATGATCGCCCCGCCACGCCGGCGCCCACTGCCGGTGCGCTGATCGGCATGGGCTGGCTTCATGCGCTGCATGCCCGCTCGAGCATCGCCCGTGGCCGGGTGTGGCAGGCGGAGTACATGATCAGCGCAGTGCGGGATCACGTACTCGCGCTGGCCTGCCTGCGTCATGGGGTGTCCGCTGTTCAGGGTCGGGGAATGGACGACCTCCCGCCGGAGATCACGCAGACGCTCACCGGAGCGATCGTCCGCGCACTCGATGTCCCCGAACTCAGGCGCGCCTTCGGCGTGATCACCGAGGCGCTGCTCGTCGAGGTCGACCGAGTTGATCCTGGCCTGGCGAAACGGCTGGCCGGGACACTGCGCGAGCTGGCACGCTGAGCATCGGCTGGGGGCCGGTCAGCGGCTGCGGTGGCGCCGGACCGCGGCGGTGTTCGCGCAGTGGCGTCGCTACTCAGGTACGTACCGTGGCCGTGGGCGACCAGCGAGCCCTCGAAGGTCAGCACTTCGTTCACCAGCCCGCCCCTCTGGTTGCGACAGTTGATGACGACCGTGTGCACGCCCACGTAGACGCCCATCACTTCGAAGCGCAGGTCGGGGAACTGTCGCAGGCCCTCACTCCAGTACTCCCGCAGCGCGGCCTTGCCTCGCACGACACCGCCACCGACCAGCTCCGCTGCCACCGGTGAGGTGAACACAACGTCATCGGCGAAGTGGCTGAGCACTGACTCCAGGTCGTGGGCGTTCCACCCCGTCACCCAGTCATCGACGAAAACCCGCATTGCCGCAGCGTCCATTCGCCAATCATGGTGCCGCCCTGCGCCGAGTCAGTGAGCTCGACACCACAGACGTCGCAGCGCTGAAAGGCGTCGGTGACGTCGAGTTCACGACACAGCTACGTTCGGCGCCGCGGAGATGGGCACTTACAAGGGGCGGCAGCACACGAGGTGGCGGTCGCCGTAGGCCTGGTCGACGCGGCGGACTGACGGCCACACCTTGGGGGTCGACCAGCCCAGCGGGTAGGCAGCGAGTTCGCGGCTGTACGGGTGGTCCCAGCTACCGGCGAGGGAGCATGCGGTGTGCGGCGCCTGGCACAGCGGGTTGTCGTCGGCGGGCCACTCCCCTGCCTCGACCCGGTCGATCTCCTTCCGGATCTCGATCATCGCGTCACAGAAGCGATCCAGCTCGGCGAGGTTCTCACTCTCGGTCGGCTCGACCATCAGAGTGCCGGCCACCGGGAAGGACATGGTCGGAGCGTGGAGGCCGTAGTCGGCCAGCCGCTTGGCGACGTCCTCCACGGTGACACCGGTCCTCTTGGTGATCGGCCGCAGATCCAGGATGCACTCGTGGGCGACCAGACCATGAGCACCGCTGTAGAGCACCGGGTAATGCGGCCCGAGCCGCCGGGCGACATAGTTGGCGGCCGCGACCGCGGTGAGCGTGGCCTGGCGCAGGCCATCAGCACCCATCATGCGGATGTAAGCCCAGCAGATCGGCAGGATCGAGGCGCTCCCCCACGGGGTCGCCGCCACCGGGCCCACCGCAGCATCAGGCTGGGTCTCCGGATGCCCGGGGAGGAACGGCGTGAGGTGTGCCCGCACGCCGATCGGACCCACCCCGGGTCCGCCGCCACCGTGGGGGATGCAGAAGGTCTTGTGCAGGTTCAGGTGGCCGACGTCAGCGCCGAACCAGCCCGGCCGGGCCAGCCCGAGCAGCGCGTTGAGGTTGGCCCCGTCGACATAGACCTGCCCTCCGGCATCGTGCACCAGCTGGCAGACCCGCGCCACACCCGATTCGTACACTCCGTGCGTGGACGGATAGGTGATCATGATGGCGGCCAGCTCGGTCCCGTGCGTGGCAAGCTTCGCCTGGAGATCATCCAGGTCGATATCGCCACGGGAGTCGCAGCCGACCACCACCACACGCATCCCGGCCATCACCGCCGAGGCGGCGTTGGTGCCGTGCGCGCTGGAGGGGATGAGACACACGTCGCGACCGGTCTCGCCGCGGCTGCGATGGTAGGCGCGGATGGCCAGCAGGCCCGCGAACTCACCCTGGCTGCCGGCGTTGGGCTGCAGGCTGATCGCGTCGTAGCCGGTGAGCGCGGCCAGCCAGCGTTCGAGATCATCGATCACCTCGAGCAGGCCCTGCGCGTCCTCCGGGTTGGCGAACGGGTGCAGCTCGGCGAACTGCGGCCAGCTGATCGGCTCCATCTCCGCGGTGGCATTGAGCTTCATGGTGCAGGAACCCAAGGGGATCATGCTGCGGTCCAGCGCCACGTCCTTGTCAGCCAGGGTGCGCAGGTACCGCAACAACGCGGTCTCACTGCGATAGGCGGAGAACACCGGGTGGGTCAGGAAGGGTGAGGTTCGGCGCAGGGTGTCCGGGATGGCGTCCGGGGTCTGACGATCGAGAAGGTCCGGGTCGGCCGCCGGCAGTCCACAGGCCTCCCACACCACCCGCAGATGTTCTCGGGTGGTGGTCTCCCCGCAACTGATCCCGACGTGATCGGCATTGACATACCGCAGATCCACTCCGGCCGTTCGCGCAGCACGGACCACCGTGGCAGCGCGACCGGGCATCCGGACCAACACGGTGTCGAAGAACGCGCCGGTGGCCACCTCGATGCCGCCGTTGCGTAGACCAGCGGCGAGGACTGCCGCCATCCGGTGCGCCCGCTGGGCGATATCCCGCAATCCATCAGGCCCGTGATACACGGCGTACATCGAGGCCAGCACGGCCAGCAATACTTGCGCTGTACAAATATTGCTGGTTGCCTTCTCCCGGCGAATGTGCTGCTCGCGGGTCTGCAGCGCCAGCCGCAACGCGGGCGCACCGTCAGCATCGCGGGACACGCCGACCAGCCGCCCGGGCAGGTGCCGCTCCAGGCCACGGCGGACGGCCAGGTAAGCCGCATGCGGCCCGCCGAAGCCCAGCGGCACCCCGAAACGCTGGGTGGATCCGATCGCCACATCGGCACCGATCTCCCCCGGCGGCACCAGCAAGGTCAAAGCCAGCGGATCCGCCGCAACGGCTACCGCCGCACCCCGCTGGTGAACCTGCTCGACCAAGGACAGATGATCACGTACTGCGCCGGAAGCACCTGGATAGGACAACAACGCGCCGAAACAGTCCCCGTCCGGCAGACCATCCGCCATCTCGGCGATGACCAGCTCGATGCCCAGCGGCTCCGCCCGGGTCGCCAGCACGGCCAGGGTTTGCGGCAACGTGTCCGCATCGACCACGAAACGGGAGGTGGCGGTCCGGCTCGCCCTCCGCATCAGGGTCATCGCCTCGGCCGCCGCGCTCGCCTCGTCGAGCAGCGAGGCGTTGGCGATCGGCAGGCCGGTGAGATCGCAGATCATCGTCTGGAAGTTGAGCAACGCCTCCAGCCGGCCCTGGGAGATCTCCGGCTGGTAGGGAGTGTAAGCGGTGTACCAGGCCGGGTTCTCCAGCACCGAGCGGCGGATCACCGGCGGGGTCACCGTGCCGTGGTACCCCACCCCGATCATCGGCACCCGAGGGTGGCATCGGGCAGCGCGCTCGCGCAGCTCAGCGAGCGCTTCGGTTTCGCCGGCCGGCGCCGGCAGCTCCGGGACGGCGCCCGGGTCGGCCAACGTGGGCGGCAGCGCCAGCTGTCCGAGCGCCTCCAGGGACTCCACGCCGATCACATCCAGGATCCTGGCCAACTCGGCAGGACGCGGTCCGATGTGCCGGTCAGTGAAGGGGATCCCCTGTTCCAACTCGCCGAGCGTGCGCCGATCGGACGCAATGGAGATGTTCATCATCACCACCCTAAGCTCTCCGGGTGGTCTGCGGGGGGCAAGGACCCAAAAGCGACCCTGAGGCTCAGCTGATGCGGCGAGCCCGACGACGCTTGGTCAGCTCATCTTCCGGTACCGCCTCGACGTGGCCACCGTCCGCACGTTCCGGCGGGAACTGGCTGATCGATCCGGCGATCTCCTTCATCGCACCGCTGACGGCGATGCCGAACACACCCTGCCCACCTTGGAGCAGGTCCACCACTTCCTCCGGAGAGGTGCACTCGTAGACCGTCGTGCCGTCGCTGAACAGCGTGATGCGGGCCAGATCCTGTACGCCCCGGCGACGCAGGTGCTCCACGGCTACCCGGATGTTCTGCAGCGAAACCCCAGTGTCCAGCAACCGCTTGACCACCTTGAGGACCAGGATGTCCTTGAACGAGTAAAGTCGCTGGCTACCCGAGCCAGACGCACTGCGAATGGAGGGCACTACCAGATTGGTTCGTGCCCAGTAGTCCAGCTGGCGATACGTGATCCCGGCGATCTGGCAGGCGGTAGGGCCACGGTAGCCGAGTAGATGATCATTCATTCCGTGCGGGTCGGCCAGGGCGGAGTCCGGGAACAAGGTCCCTTGCTCGACCGGCACACCGGCTTCGAACTGGTGCATCCCACTCGCCACCGGGATGTCCGCTTCGCCGCGCGGTCCGTCGACCACCCATGCCTCCATCGCCGTACGCCTACGCCGATGATCCGTGAGCCAGGTGGCCCGCCACGGATCCTCCGGCCGTTCGAAGCGAATCACACCAGCGCGACTCGCTGTGAAGGTTGACGGTAGGCGCCGCTGGTTGAGCGGTCAATCCGACGCGCGGCAAGTCTCACCCTCAACCACAGATCGAGGTCAGTCCCGATCAGGTGTCCGCTCCGCGGAAATCCTCCGGGGAGACCGAGTCGAGGAACTCGCGGAACTTCTCGACCTCGTTCTCCTGCTCGTCCGGGATGATCAACCCGGCTTCGGAGAGCACCGACTCCTCAACGTGAATCGGCACCCCGACTCGCAGCGCCAACGCAACGGAGTCACTCGGCCGGGCGGAGACCCGAACGTTGCCGTCGAAGACCAGTTCGGCGAAGAAGGTGCCCTCCTGCAGCTCCGTGATCCGGACCAGTTTCAGCTGCCCCCCCAGCGCACTGATCACGTCTCGGAGTAGGTCATGAGTCATCGGCCGGGCCGGTTGGACACCCTGTTGCTCCAAGGCGATGGCGGTTGCCTCCCCTGAACCGATCCAGATCGGCAGGTAGCGCTCGCCCTCTGTCTCCCGCAGTAGCAGGATCGGCTGGTTCGCCGGCAACTCCACCCGGACCCCGACGACACGCATCTCGCTCACGCGTTGCGCCTCCCTCCCGCCGCACCCTGTGGTCTTGGGTGCCTCGAGGATCGTCGTGCTCAGCGGTGGGTTGGGTACCGGCCGGAGTAGCTGCCAGCCCCAGTCGCGGTCTCCACCATCGCTACCTCAAGACGCTACACGCGGCACCGTCCCGATGCCGAGCCCCGCAGCGGGGCAAATTCCCCGAGCGGCTGGTTTTGAGCCGTGGCGCGCGGCCGGGTTCAGTTCCCGACAACACCCCGCAAGCCGATTTTCACGAGTTGGGCATGCAGCCGCAACGACAGCACCGCCAGTTCCCGGACCACCTCCTCCGCGCGAGCCCGCGCGTCGGGGTCTCGCTGCAGGCTCACGGGGGTGACGATCTGTGCCAGCAGGCCGACCTCCCGGTCCGCCGATGCCCGGAACGCGCGTAGATGCCGGGCCTCCAGCCCGAAGTCGGTCATCGCCCGAGCGGTCGTGGCCACCACCACCGCGTCGCTGTCGTAGAAGCCAGCGGGACCAGGCCGGACCAGACCGAACTGTTCGAGTTCGGTCAAGGCCTGCCGGCTGATGCCGGCAGCGGCAAGGAGTTCCTCCTGGGTCATCCGCGCGGGCGCGGCGGTGTCGAGTGCGTCCGATCCACCCGGCCCCGTCCCTACCTCTAGGCAAGGCTCGGGGCGGGGATCGACGATCGAGCGGGCGGCCCGGGGCCAACGCGGAGCGGACCCCTGATCCACTGCGTCCAGGTGCTCCTTGATGACCCGCAGCGGAAGGTAGTGGTCCCGCTGAGCCGAGAGCACGTACCGCAACCGCTCGACGTCCGAAGCCGAGAATTGGCGATAGCCGGCAGCCGTCCGGTCCGGTTGGATCAGCCCCTCAGATTCCAAGAACCTGATTTTAGAGATGGTGACATCGGGAAAATCCACCCGCAGCTGCGCCAGCACCGATCCGATGCTCGCTCCGGAGCGATTCCCGGACCGGCTCGGGATCGTCACCGCTGCCCCTGGTCAGCCCCTCGGTCCCCGGCGCGTGGACCGGTCAGGAACACCAGCCGGAACTTGCCGATCTGCACCTCGTCACCGTTGGCCAGAACCGCGGTGTCAACCGGCTCCCGATTGACATAGGTGCCGTTGAGGCTGCCGACATCAACCACCACGAACTCACCGCCCTCACGGCGGAATTCCGCGTGCCGGCGCGAGACCGTCACATCGTCGAGAAAGATGTCGCTCTCCGGATGCCGGCCCGCGCTCGTGGTGGAGCGGTCGAGGAGGAAGCGAGAACCCGCATTGGGGCCCCGTTTGACCACCAGCAGTGCGGAGCCCGGAGGTAATGCTTCGATGCCGGCGATAGGGGGGGCCGGTGCTTCGATGCCCTCCATTTCGGAAAGGAAATCGGCTCGGAACGTCGAGGTCTGCTCCGGGCCCCGCTCCGGCGGTACGCCGGGCCCGTCGTTCGTGCTCACGCTGGGCTCTCCTTCGCGGGGTGTTCGGCCGTTGATCGGATCACAACCTACCTTGCCACTGGCGGACATCACGGACGGAGGTCGCTAGCCTTCAGGTCTGCGGCGTCAAGCCTCCTCGGTGAGGGTGCTGTACTCCTGCGCTCCCATCAAGGAGTCCATCGCAGAAACCTCCTGAAGCCTGATCACGATCATCCAGCCCGCACCGTAGGGATCGGAGTTGAGCAGCTCAGGATGATCCTCCAGCTCATCGTTGCGGGCGATCACCTCACCAGCCACCGGAGCGAAGACCTCGGACACGCTCTTGGTCGACTCCACCTCGCCCACCGGATCTCCCGGTGTCACTGAGGTCCCGACCGCCGGCAACTGGACATAGACCACGTCCCCGAGCCGCGTCTGCGCATAGTCGGTGATGCCGACCCGCACGGTGTCCTCGGCAGTTGCCAGCACCCACTCGTGCTCTGCGGTGTACCGCAGCTCATCCGGGACCACTACGCTCCCCCTCTCGACTCGCGCCTCGAACAGCGCGCACCGTCAGCTGTACCTGGATGAGGTACAGCACTCCCGACCAGACGTACAGGGCGCTGCCCCATCCGGTGAAAGCCACCGCGAACGCATGGGCCATCGCACCCACCCAACCATGGACGGCGTGGGCGAGCAGCAGCAGCGGGAAGGCATAGAGCAGGCAGAGCGTGGCGGCCTTGCCCACATAGTGCACCGGCAGCGGTCCCTGGCCGTAGTACCGCAGCACCGGGATGGCCAGCGCAAGCACCAGGTCCCGTCCGAGCAGCACGCCCACCAGCCACCACGGCAGGATCTCCCGGACGCCGAAGGCGAGCAGGGTGCTCAGGGTATAGAGCCGATCGACGGTCGGGTCGAGCAACGCGCCGATCCTGCTGGACTGGTTGAGCAGGCGCGCCAGCTTGCCGTCCAGCCAGTCGGTGAGACCCGAGAAGGCGAGTACGAGCACAGCCAGCAGGTCGTGGTAGGGCGGGTAGAGCAACAACCAGAGGAACAAGGGAACGCCGGCCAACCGGAGCAGGCTGAGCACGTTGGGGACGGTGAGCAGCCGGTCGGCCGGATCCTGCGCCAGACCGGCCTGCCTCCTGGGCACCAGCATCACCTCATCGACACCGTACGGCGTCTGCGCGGATGCTCCAGCTCAGTCGTCGATCGAGCCGTCCAATACTCCAGCCGTACCGCGGGTGAAGAAGGGGGCGATCTTGTTGTCGAACATCGCCAGTGCCGAGCCGATGGCCATGTGCATGTCCAGATATTTGTAGGTGCCCAGGCGGCCGCCGAAAAGGATACGACGGTCGGCGGTCTCGGTTTTGGCCAGCTCGCGGTAGCGGCCCAGAGTGGCCCGATCTTCCGGGGTGTTGATCGGGTAATACGGTTCGTCCTCTTTGCCGGCGAATCGGGAGAACTCCCGGACGATGACGGTCCGATCATTCGGGTAGTAGTCGCGTTCCGGGTGAAAATGCCGGAACTCCAGGATGCGGGTGAACGCGACATCGGCATCAGGGTAGTTCATCACCGGAGTGCCCTGAAAATCACCACAGCCACGGACCACCTCGTGCTCGAAGTCCAGCGTACGCCAACCGAGCCAACCCTCGGAGTAGTCGAAGTACCTGTCCAGCGGGCCGGTGTAGACAACAGGCGTGCGGTCGGGTATGCCGTCGCGGATCTCGAAGTAATCGGTGTCCACCTGCACGTCTATGTTCGGATGAGACGCCATTTTCGTCAGCCAGGCGGTGTAGCCGTCGACGGGAAGACCTTCGAAGGTGTCGTTGAAGTATCGATTGTCGAAGGTGTAACGAACCGGCAACCGGGCGATGGTCGCGGCCGGCAACTCGGTGGGGTCGGTCTGCCATTGTTTTGCCGAGTAGTCCCGGACGAAAGCCTCGTAGAGTGGACGGCCGATGAGGGAGATGGCTTTCTCTTCGAGATTCGTGGCATCCTTACCATCGATCTCGGCGGCCTGTTCGGCGATGAGCGCCCGGGCCTGGTCGGGAGTGAAGTAACGACCGAAGAACTGGGAGATCAACCCCAGACCCATGGGAAACGGGTAGACCTGCCCTTGGTGGATGGTGAACACCCGGTGCTGGTAACCGGTGAAGCCGGTGAACCGGTTCACATACTCCCAGACCCGCTTGTTCGAGGTGTGGAACAGGTGCGCACCGTAACGGTGTACCTCGATCCCGGTCTCCGGTTCCTTCTCGGAGTAGGCATTGCCGCCGAGGTGATGGCGCCGTTCCACCACCAGGACCTGTTTGTCGAGCTCCGCGGCGGCGCGCTCGGCCACGGTGAGACCGAAGAATCCGGATCCGACGACGACGAGGTCGTATCGCGCGAAGCTCACAGCGCCGGAGGGTAGCCGGATGGTGGGCGGAGGCGGCACCGGCCCTCGCCCCGGTGGCCGCGGGAGCTAGAACCGGGTGTGCTCGAGCCAGTGATCGAAAACGCTGGCGTCACCGAGCACCTCGATCGCGGCCTCATCGACCGGGACCCGGCGCATCAGAACCAGCAACAGCGCCGTCACCGGGCCCCGGACCGCGACGGCGCCCTTGGTGTGGCCATGCTCCCAGACTGGGCCGGAGGGCATCCGGCGCACGATCCACTCACCGGCCTGCCCCAGCCCCGGGTCGGTGGAGTGCAGGTGCAGGATCTGGCCCTCCCCGCGGAGCTCGGCGAGTTCCGGCCGGTACTCGATCGCCTGGGGCAGGCCCAGCAGATCCAGCCACTCGGAAATCGCATCGGCTGCGAGGTCAGCGTCCAGGCTGAACTCGCGGCCCAGGGCCAGCTCCACGTCGGCGCGGTGCATCGCGGTCTCGTGCGCCATCCGGCGGGCCCAGAACCCGACGTTCTGCTCACCCGTCCAAGTCCACACCGGGGTGTCGGACCCCGAGATCCGGATCGCGTCCACCAATCCGCCGGCTCCCTCCCTCAACCACCCGCCGAGCTTGGCGGGGTCTTCGGGGGCTGCGATCACGTCGAGTTCGCCGGGATCGGGTTGGCTGGTGAGCCGGCGAGCGATGATCTCAGTGGACCAGCGATGAGCCCGCCCGACGTGCTCAGTGAGCTGGCGCAACGTCCAGTCCGGACAGGTCGGGACCCATTGCTGCACATCCGCGCCGACCAGCGCATCAGCGAATGACGCAGACTGCCCGGACAGGGCGTCGAGGTAGCGATCGTCGTCCAGTATTGTCATGAATACCCTCCGTGATGGTCCCAGCGTCAACGCCACCCGGGTATCTGCGGTCCGGTAATGCGGCAGCGCACCGGGTGGTGTGCACTATGACCTATGGCCTCCAGTCCCGCATCGCATCCGCAAGTTCCGGTCCAGCGTGCACTCCGAGGCGGGTGGGGACCCATTCTTGCGGCCGCGATCCGGTCTCCCCGCGAGGTCGGGACCGTGGTTCCCTCCGGACCTGAGCTCGCCAGGAGGTTGGCCGCGGTGGTCGCCGGAGCCGGCGGTAACGGGCGGCCCCCGGTCGTGGTGGAACTCGGCGCCGGCGACGGAGCGGTGACTGCCGCGATCGCCCAGGAGGCCGACCACGACGCGATGGTGATCGCCATCGAGAAGGATCGCGAGCTGGCCGATCGCCTGCGCTCTCGCGAGCTGGGCGTGCGGGTGGTCACCGCGGACGTCGCCACGCTTCCGGCCATCCTCGCCGACCACGGGGTGAAGCGGGCTGACGTGATCATCTCGGTGCTGCCGTGGACCCTGTTCGGCCCGAAGCAGCAGCGCGAGTTCTTGACGATCTTCGCTGCCGCCCTCAATGAGGACGGGGTGTTCACCGCGGCCGCGTACAGCCTCGGCTACTGGACGCCCGCCGCCCGCCGGTTCCGCGAGGAGCTGGGGCTGGCGTTCAGCGAGGTGCTGCCCACCCGCACGATGTGGCGGCACATGCCACCGGCGATGACCTACGTGTGCCGGCATCCGGCGGTGAGTACGGACCCGAGCCCGGGCCTCAGCGGGGATCAGAGTCAATGAGCAGCCGGCCATCCAGGCGGACCACCCGCACCGCGCGCTTCGCGACCTGCGAGTCCTCGCCGGTGTTGTAGGTGACCTGGACGGGCACCCGCACCGAGCCGTCCGGGTTGTCCGTGACCCCGAAGGCATTGCTCCCGCTGATCGAGGAGAACCTGCTCCAGTACGACTGGAACGCAGCCTGCGTCCCGAAAGTCGCCCGGGCGGTCGGCGAGAGCATGGCCCACGCCGAGGACGGGTTGTCCAGACCGTTGTAGTAGTCGATCACCAGCTGGCCGGCATCGCTCCACGCGATGGATTGGGTGTGATCCACCCGCTGCACCTGCGGAGGCAGCGGGTTGGCGGTGTTGGCCGACCCAGGTGGCGCCTTGGCAGCGGCGACCGGGGGCTTCCCGGCGAGCTGGGCGTTCTGGTCGCCGGACAGGCCACCGGAGAGCAGCGCCGCGGCACCGGCGAAAGCGAGGATCGCCAGGACCACGCCGACGGCAAGCAATCCCCTCCGTTGCGACAACCGCCTCGGGGCTGCCGGGGAACCGCGCTCGGGGTGCGAGTTCTCCGCCGGGGGGACGTCGGACAGCGGGCCAGCGGCCACGTTCGGCCCCGGACGGGCGGGATCGGCCTCCGGGTGCTCGGTTTCCGGCCGCCCCACTATCAGGGTTGGTCTTGTGATCGGTGCCGGCTTTCGTGGTGGGGCGGCCACGACCGGCCGGCGCACCGGGGTGGTGCGCACCGCAGCCAGCTGCATGCTGGCCTGACGCATACCGGGACGGTCCGCCGGATCCTTGGCCAGCAGCCGCATCAGCACCGCCGAGAGCGGGCCCGCGTGCTGGGCAGGCTCGATCTTCCCACCGGCCACCGCGTGCAGTAACGCAAGCTGGTTCTGGCTGTCCCCGAAGGGCCCTTGCCCTTCAATCGCGGCGTAGAGACTGGCGCCGAGGGAGAAGACGTCCGAGGCCGGTGTCGGGAGCTGCCCGCGGGCCACCTCGGGAGCGAGGTAGGCCGGGGTACCGGCCACCATCCCGGTCTGGGTGACGGTGACATCACCCGCCGCCCGCGAGACCCCGAAATCGGTGATCTTCGCCGTTCCGTCGTCGGTGATCAGGATGTTCCCCGGCTTGACGTCCCGGTGCACGATCTGCGCGTCGTGTGCGGCGGCCAGTGCCGAGGCGATCTGCTGGCCGATCGAGGCGACGTCCGCCACCGGGAGCCAGCACCGCTCCCCCAGCACCGCGGCGAGGCTGCGCGAAGGCAGGTACTCCATCACCAGGCACGGCTCACCGTCATGCTCGGCCACGTCGTAGACGACGATGGCGTTCGGGTGCTGCAGTCGGGCCGCGATACGTGCCTCGCGCAGCGCTCGCGCCCGGGCTTCATCGGCGGCCCGGGGAGTCAGATCTGGCTGGAGCCGTAGCTGCTTCACCGCGACCACCCGCTGCAGTCGCTCGTCCATCGCCTGCCAGACGACACCCATCCCGCCGCTACCGATCCGATCAAGTACTCGGTAGTGGCCGGCGATCAGCTGACCCGTGTCGATATGCGGTCACTCCCTCTGCTTTCCCGCATGGGCACGCGGCACCCCGACCGAATCCAGGTTACCTCTCCGCGGCCCGGCGGGCCCGCCCGCCCGGGTGGGGCCCGCCGTAGACCGGCAGAGGGAGCGCAGGCACGATCGTGGTCATCATGACGCTCACCGAGGTGCTGCCCGCCGGTACCGGACCCGACGAACTGTTCGACACCTTTGTGGCCTGGGTCTCAAGCCAAGGCCTGACCCTGTACCCGGCGCAGGAGGAGGCGCTCATCGAGATCGTGTCCGGCGCGAACGTGATCCTGGCCACTCCGACCGGATCCGGTAAGAGCCTGGTCGCGACCGGCGCGCATGCGAGCGCGCTGGCGCAGGGCACGCGCAGCGTCTACACCGCGCCGATCAAGGCACTGGTGTCGGAGAAGTTCTTCGCCTGCTGCGAGGTGTTCGGCGCCGACCAGGTCGGGATGTTGACCGGTGACTCCAGCGTCAACGCCGGAGCGCCGGTGATCTGCTGCACCGCGGAGGTACTGGCGAACATGGCGCTGCGCAGCGGGAGCGATACCGACGTGGGCCTGGTGGTGATGGACGAGTTCCACTTCTACGCCGACCCCGACCGCGGCTGGGCATGGCAGGTTCCCCTACTGGAGCTCCCACGGGCCCAGTTCCTGCTGATGTCCGCGACGCTGGGCGATGTCAGCCGCTTCGAGCAAGATTTGACCCGGCGCACTGGGCGGCCGACCGCGGTAGTCCGCTCCGCGCAGCGGCCGATCCCGCTGTACTTCCGGTATGTGACCGCTCCGCTGCACGAGACGTTGGAAGAACTGCTGGCCACCGATTCCGCCCCGGTCTACGTGGTGCACTTCACCCAAGCCTCCGCCGCCGAACGGGCTCAGGCACTGACCAGCATCAACGTCTGCAGCCGCGCCGAGAAAGAGGCTATTGCCGAGCTGATCGGCGAGTTCCGGTTCGCTGCCGGTTTCGGGCGGACGCTGTCCCGGCTGGTGCGCCACGGGATCGGGGTGCATCACGCGGGGATGTTGCCGCGGTACCGCCGGCTGGTCGAACGGCTCGCGCAGGCCGGCTTACTGAAGATCATCTGCGGCACCGACACGCTCGGGGTGGGGATCAACGTACCGATCCGCACCGTGCTGCTCACCGCGCTGGGCAAGTACGACGGGACCCGCACCCGCCACCTCACCGCCCGCGAGTTCCACCAGATCGCCGGCCGGGCGGGCCGGGCCGGCTACGACACTGCCGGCACCGTCGTCGTGCAGGCTCCCGAGCACGTGGTGGACAACGCCAAGGCGGTGGCCAGGGCGGGAGACGACCCTCGCAAGATCCGCAAGATCGTGCGCAAGAAACCGCCCGAAGGAGCGGTGTCCTGGAGCGATCGCACCTTCGATCGGCTTGTTGCCGCCGAGCCGGAAGCCCTGGTCTCGCGTCTTGCCGTGAGCCACGCGATGCTGCTCAACGTCGCCAACCGGCCCGGTGACGCCTTCGCGGTGATGGGTCGCCTGCTGACGGACAACCACGAGGAGCGCCCCGCGCAGCGCCGGCTCATCCGCCAGGCCATCGCGATGTACCGGGCGCTGCTGGCGGCCGGGGTCGTCGAACGGTTGGCGGTGCCGGACGCCCAGGGCCGGACCGTGCGGCTCACCGGTGATCTGCAACTCGACTTCGCGCTCAACCAGGCACTGTCCCCGTTCGCGCTGGCCGCGATCGAGCTGCTCGACCCGGAGTCAGCCGACTACCCGCTGGATGTGCTGTCCGTGCTCGAGGCCACCCTGGAGGATCCGCGGCAGGTCCTGAGCGGGCAGCTGTCCAAGGCCAAGGGTGAGGCGGTGGCTGCGATGAAGGCCGAGGGCATCGAGTACGAGGAGCGGATGCGGCTGCTGGAGGACGTCAGCTACCCGATGCCGCTGGCTGAGCTGCTCGACGCGGCGTTCGAGACCTACCGGCAGGGTCATCCGTGGGTCGCCGACCACCACCTCTCCCCCAAGTCGGTCGCCCGAGATCTAGCCGAGCGAGCGATGACCTTCACCGAGTACGTCGGGTTCTACAACCTGGCGCGCTCGGAGGGGCTGGTATTGCGGTACCTGGCCGATGCGTACCAGGCGCTGCGCCGCACGGTGCCGGAGGAGGTCAAGACCGAGGCGCTACGCGATCTCCAGGAGTGGCTCGGAGAGCTGGTCCGCCAGGTCGACTCCAGCCTGCTCGATGAGTGGGAGAAGCTGCGCAGTCCCGGGACCGATGCCGTGGTCCCGGTATCCGAAAACAACCGAGACACCCGTCCTCCGCCCGTGACCGCCAACGCGCGGGCCTTCCGGGTGCTGGTGCGCAATGCGCTGTTCCGCCGGGTGGAGCTGGCCGCGCGCCGGCGATGGGACGAGCTGGGTGAGCTCGACACCGACGCCGGGTGGGACGCCCAGGCCTGGCGGCAGGCCGTGGAACCGTACTTCGACCAGCATGCCGAGATCGGCACCGGCGCCGACGCTCGCGGCCCGCAGCTACTGATCATCGATCAGCAGCCCGGCCGCTGGGAGGTTCGGCAGATCCTGGACGACCCGGCCGGGCACCACGACTGGGCGATCAACGCCGAGGTGGACCTGCCTGCCTCCGATGCCTCCGGAACCGCCGTGCTGCGGGTGACCTCGGTCGGCCCGTAGCTCAGAGCCGCTGGAGGCCCTGCAGCACTCGGTGCATCAGGTCGAGATCTGGTGCACCATCAGTCGAACCCACCGTGCGGTGCACGATGACACTGCCGGCCTCGGCCATGTCCCCGAGCACGACTTTGGCCACTCCGAGGGGTATTGACAGCAGGGCAGCGAGCTCGGCCACCGAATGGGGAGTGGCACACAGCGTGAGGATGGTGCGGTGTTCAGAAGCGGCGGCACCGTCGAGCGCCCGCCCGGTGGCCGAGATCAAAGTCTCGAAGGAGAGCTCGAAACGCGAGGAGGTTCGTCCCGCCGTCCAGGAGTAGGGGCGCACCAGCCCGTCGGCACCCCAGTCGGCCTCGGTGAGCCACCCGGACTCGTCGTCGCGGCTGGACCCCGTTGCCGGTGGCGCCGGATCC
>DASYAZ010000018.1:0-2095 GCA_036501085.1 Pseudonocardiaceae bacterium
CTCCCTGATTGGGTCCCTGTGTCTTTCTGTGACGATGAGCCAGCCGGAATGGTTCGTCCCGGAGTGCATCTTCTCAGTGCACGACCTCGTTTCCCTCACCGTTGACAGGGGCGGGGCACCTCGCGTTAGAGAGCGGCGTAGAGAGGTTGACCTAGATCATTCACGCTGATCCACAGCCCCGTGATCGTCTGAGTTGTCGATCATTATGTGGTGGGAAGGCGGTCATGGGCATGGCGAGGTGCCCGAGAGTGCTCGGGTGGGCGCCGGGTTCCGCGGCCGGCCGGGTGCCGCGGGGTGGTCGGGATGGGTGGCGGTTGAGTCAGGCCGGGTGCAGGGCTTGCAGGCGGTCTGATGCAGTGGCCAGGTCGCCGGACCATTCCCAGCCGGGTGGGATCTTCAGGATTCGTCGTCTGGCGTGGCTGACTAGCCGGGCCGGGGCGGACAGGATCGGCGAAGCGCAGTGTCTTGGTGGCGGCTTTGGCCAGCTCAGCGTCGAGCGCGAGGTGGCGCAGCCAGGCGGTCAGCGAGGTGGCCAGGGCGGCCAGTTGCAGCCAGGCGGCGTTGCGGTCGTAGTCGGTCGAGGGCAAGTTGCGGGCGCCGCAGGCCTTGAACTGCTTCATCCGGTCTTCGACGTGGGCTTGGGTGCGGTGTCGGGCGTCGAGGAACTGGACCTGCCCGCTGGGGGTGTTGGTGACGAACGCGCCGTAGTCCCATTCGGGGTGTTCACCGAGCTTGGTCGGCTTGGTCGCCGGGCGCGGGGTACGTCGGGCGATGACTCGCATGTCGGCTGGCCAGGTCGCCAACCGGTCGGCGTCCGGGCCGCGGCGCAGGATCCCGGTTAGGTCCGCTACCTGCGCGGCGGGGTCAACCTCGCCGTCGGAGTGCACCGCGGCACCCCAATCGTGCTCGCGTAGTTGCTCGATCCCGACCACGGTGCGTTCGTCGACCGGCCAGCCGATGGTGTACTCCACCCGGCGGCCCCGATTGCCGTGCTCGGGCGCGGTGTTAAGCGAAGTGAGGTAGTCGATGACGTCGTGGGAGGCCCCCGCGCCGTCGATGCTGACCAGCACGTCGGTGCGCCACTGGGCGGGGATCTGGGAGAACGTCGCCGTCAGGACCGCGATGTGATCGGCGGCGGTGAACGAGCCCGCATTGCCCGGGCGTTGCATCACCGCCAACGCGTCGCCGATGTTGGCACACCAGCTGGTCAACGGGTGAAAGCCGAATCCGCCCTTATAGTTGCCGGCTGCCTGGGCCTTGGGGCTGGCGGCCTCGATCAAGGTGGCGTCGAGCCGGACCACCAGCACCGGCCGCGGTGTCCCACCGGGCTCGGGAGCGGGTCGGGTCAGGTCCTTGCCGGCCACCTGCACCGCGGGCAGCTGCCCGTGCCGGGCCACGATCGCCGCCCACGCCTGCGCCCGCGCCGCCGCGGTGGCCCGGGCCAGCCGCCGCCCGGGCAGCCCGTCACCACCGAGTCGCCCGGCCAACTCGTCGAGCGCCCGCAACATCGTGCTGTCCGACGCCCCACCCCCGGGGCCGAAGATCTCCTCTTGCGCGGTCATCGCCTCGACGTCGGACACACACGTCGCCCCGGCCGCCAACGCGCACGCCGCATCCACCAGCGCCCGACCCCGATGCCGCACCGGGACGAACCCCGCCCGCGCCACCACCTCAGCCAAGCCAGTCGTCAGACCCAGCCGGTCGGCCAACAACCGCGGCAGCACCACCCCCGCCGCAGCGACCGTCCCGACTCCACCGACCTCGACCTTGAGTCTTTGCGACCACACCAGCGCGGGATCGCCGACCAGTCTCCGGGTGCTTGTAGCCTTCACCTGAAAGGTGTCCCTTTCTGGGGGTTCATGCAGATCTCAACAGTCCGCATTCTCCCAGCTCAGAGGCACCTTTCCTAGTTCCGGCACTCCAACAACTCGTGATCAAAGGCCCGACGTGAATACCCGAGGTCTACGCCGTTAAGTATGTCTACCTCCTGCTAATGCAACTGTGAGGATCGGCGTGTACCGGCCCCAGGTTGTGGTCTGACCGTGAGGATCTCCGGCGTGCCGCCCCAGGTCGTGGTCTGACCCGCAATGCAACT
>DASYAZ010000019.1:0-41893 GCA_036501085.1 Pseudonocardiaceae bacterium
GTCGACGTCGATCACCATCCAGCCGGCGATCAGGTCCTTGGTCTCCGCGAAGGGCCCGTCGGTGACCGGCGGTCGGCCCTCCCCGTCGTACCGGACGAACGTGCCCTCGGGCGAGAGCGCCTGGCCGTCGACGTACTCACCGGTGCTCTCGAGCCGGGTGGCGAAGTCGGCCATGTACTGACAGTGGTCCTCGACCTCCTCGGGGGTCCATTGGTCCATCGGGACGGGGTTGACGGCCTCGGGAGCGCCGCGGTAGTGCTTGAGAAGCAGGTACTTCGTCATATTGGGTCTCCTTGGTGCGGTGCGGCCACGGTGGCCGCATCTGGTCCTGGGACGGAGCCGCCAGGCTGGTCTCGACATCCTCGCCACATCTTCTTCGAGAATCTCCTGACGCAACACAGTCCGAGCCACATCGTCCCCTTACGCGGGGGGCCAGTGGGGGCGTTTGCCCAGGCTCGGCGGGGCACGAGACGGTTCAGCTTCACCCCAGAGCTGACCGGCAGGGCGAACAGCATTCAACCCCCACTGGAGGCCGTTCCAGACACGTGGTGCGCTGATGGTCAAGATTCTTCGACGTCGTAGCCCACGCCATTCTCGATACACTGCCGGCGGCCCGCTAATGCCCGCTAATGCCCGGCGGACAACACCCCTGACGCTGTCAGGTCGCCTGCGCGCTACTGTTGGGTGGTTGTGGAGACCAAGAAGGGGGTACGGTCTTGTATGGTAATGATGGAAAGGTGGGCCGCTCACGGCTCACCGAGGCTGAGTGCGAACTGCTTCCGTCTGATGACGACGTCCGCTTCTACCGTGGTCACGGGTGGTACGTTTCGAATCCGCTGTTCAGCAACGCGGAGCTCGAGCAAGTTCTTGAGGCCAGCGAACGCTTCTATGCGGGGCATCGTGACCGAATACTCCCGTGTGAGCTGCCCCCATCGGCGTATTGGAGGCCAGCACACGGCGATGTTCAGCGGCACAACGACTACATCTGCTACGAGAGCGACCTCATATTCCGCATCCTCTGCAAACCGCTGATCGGGGCCGTCGCAGCGCGGCTGATGGGAATCGGCCAGCTGCGGCTTTGGAGCAGCACGCTAATATACAAACCGGCTAGGCCCGATGAACCCAGCAACTTCGTTCCCTGGCATATGGATCGTCATCATTGGGAGGTCTGTACCTCCGACGAGATGCTCACAGCCTTCGTGCCGTTGCATGGGTGCGACGAAAGCTGTGGAACGTTGAAGGTGATCGACGGAAGCCATAAGTGGGCTGAGCTGCCGACGGTGGCCAGCGACGAGCCGACGCTTCACTTTGCCGAGCGGCCGAGGGATGCGCTGGATGCAGCATTGGGAGCGACTGCGCGCTACAACCGCGCACAGGTACGGGAGGTACCCCTGGTAATCGAGAAGGGTCGCGTGAGCTTCCACCATTGCCGGACTTACCACGGCAGCGGCCCAAACGTCAACACGAATCCGAGACGCGTCGTCACCGTGCGGTTTCAAGAGGCGGGCAACGAGTGGCGCCCGTTCCCGACCCGCGATGGCGGGCTCGCCGTCTACAACCATGACCGTTTGGTTCGTAAGACGCCACAAGGCACGCCGGACTACGCGGACCCGGAGTTTTGTCCGGTGGTGTGGGAGGGTGAAGAGCCACCCGTACTGCGAGGATGACGGGGCGTCGAGCCATGTGCCATGGCGACTGGGGTAGCCCGCCCGTCCCGCCCATCGCCGGTGAGATTCTCGCGCATGGACCGATGTCGCTGACCGCTGCGGATGGGACGGTGTTCGCGGCGTACCGCGCGATACCATCCAGACCGGTCGGGAAGAGCGTAATCATCCTGCCCGACGTGCGCGGCCTGCACCCGTTTTACGAACAGCTCGCGGAGCGCTGCGCTCAAGCCGGATTCGCGTCGGTGGTGATTGACCAGTACGGTCGGACCGCAGGCAACAGCGTCCGGGAGGTGGACTTCGATTGGCGCCAGCACCTGCCGAGCGTTCGACCCGAGCATGTCGATGCCGATGCAGCAGCAGCCGCCAGGTTTCTGCGCGGCTTGACCGCCGATCCGGTCTTCACGATTGGATTCTGTTTTGGTGGCGGCCACTCCTGGCGGCTCGCCGCGAGCGATCTCGGGCTCGCCGGCGCGATAGGGCTCTATGGATTGCCGCATTTGGTCGGCAACATGGCGAAGGGACCGGCAGCACCTTTGTTGCTGCTCTTGGCCGGCCAAGACGACGAGACGCCAGCCGAGGAGTTCGTCGAGTTGGCGGTGCGCCTGCGGAGTGCCGGCCGGGAGTATGAGCTACTCGTTTACGAGAACGCCCCACACTCGTTCTTCGATCGCGCGTCGACCGGTTGCGACGAGATCTGCGCAGATGCGTGGAGTCGCATTTTATCCTTCATACAAAGGCACGGCGGATGATGCGGGTCAGTGTCTGCGGAATCAAGAGAGGCTAACTGTGGATCTTGGGCTGCGAGATCGCGTGTATCTGACAACGGGGGGTAGCAGGGGGCTCGGGTTCGCGGCGGCGAAGATCTTAGTCAGCGAAGGCGCGCGAGTGGTTCTCTCGGGCAGGCGCGGCGAAGCAGCCGCGAGGGCTGCCGCTGAGCTCGGGGGTCCTGCTTGTGCTGTCAGCTTGGCTGCCGACAATGCCGATCCCGATACCGCCCAACGGCTGGTCGCATCCGCGCTCGGCGCCTTCGGCCGGGTAGACGGAGCACTGATTAGCGGGCCGTGGCCGCGCTCGGGAGAGCTCTCGTCCACAACGGACTCGGATTGGCGCGACGGATTCGAGTCAGTGTTCCTAGGGGCGCTACGAATCGCCAGAGCGGTCGCCGCCGAAACAGATGTAGGCGGCTCGATTGCATTCGTGCTGTCACCGGTAGTGCGGATTCCGATACCGTGGCTCGCAATCTCGTCCGGCTTGCGTCCCGGACTTGCGATGGCTGCAAAGATCCTGGCCGATGAGCTGGGACCCAGAGGCATCCGAGTGAATGGCCTCTTACCTGCGCGCACCTCCACCGAGGGCCTGCAGGAACTGGACATGGAAGGCGAGGGGAGCGCCACGCGGCTGCGCGCTTGGAGTCCCTTGGGCCGCGATGGAACACCAGAGGAGTTCGGTCGAGTGGCGGCGTTCGTGCTCTCGCCGGCAGCGTCATATGTCACCGGCGCCATGATCGCAGTGGACGGCGGCGCTCAGCGTTCGCTGTGAGGAAGTGGTGGCATAGATGATCCGTCCGAGCTGCAACGCGGGGCCGGATCGTGAAATCCACCCACCGGCGCCGGTGCCTTCATCGGCGACCAGGCGCTCCAGCTTCTACGGAGAGCTTGTGTTGCTTGCCGCGCAACCTGCCCTTCCCGTTGCGATACGGCTCGGCCAACTCGATCAGCCCGCGGGAGCGCCGATCAGCGCGCGGTCCTGCTCGCCGCCGCTCCTCCTAATCGTGCCCGGTGAGACGCCGATGACGCGCTTGAAGGCGCGGCTGAACGCGGCCTCGGACCGGTAGCCGAGCCGGTCGGCGAGCTGGCCGACCGTAGCGCCTTCCTCCCTTAGCGCGGCTACCGCGACGTGCATGCGCCAGCGTGCGATGTAGCTCATCACCGGCTCGCCGACGAGCTCGCTGAAGCGGGCGGCGAAGGCCGAGCGCGACATGGACCGCTCGTGGGCCAGGACAGCGACGGTCCAGTGTCGGGCGGGGTCGCGATGAATGAGTGTGATGGCGCGGCCAATCTGGGGGTCCCGGAGCGCTCCCAGCCAGCCCCTCTGCGCAGCCGGATCGCGCTCCAACCAGGCCCGGATTGCCTGGATCACGAGGATGTCCCCGAGGCGCGTGATCACGGCCTCGCCGCCGGGCCGGAGTTCGGCGGCCTCGGAGGCCATCAGTCGCAGCACGCTCTGCATCCACTCCAGCCGGGGCGAGCTGGACGCCTCGATGTGGATCGTCTTCGGCAGGATCTCGATGAGATTGCCGGCGGCCGGGTGCGCGAAGCGCACGGCCCCGCAGATCAGGCCGGTGGGCGCACCACCCTCGCCGTGGCGAAGGATCTCGTAGCGATCGCTGACGAGTTCACGCTCGAGGTCGAGAACCCCCGGCGCCGGAGCTCCCGGTTCACTGCGCAGGATGTGGCCGTCTCCGTGCGGCACGAGCGCGAGGTCACCGAGCTGGATCCAGCCCCGCTCCTCCGCCCCGGTCTCGAGCCAGAGCCGGCCCGAGGTGACCACGTGAAACCAGAGGTATCCCGGCATCGGCGGCAGCGTGAGCCCCCAGGGTGCGGTGAGCTCGGAGCGACAGTAGTACGCGCCGGTCATCCGCAGGAAGTGCAGTGCCTCGCCGAGGGGATCCGCCGGAGGGAAGGGGTCGGGTGCTTCCATGCTGCCAAGAATGCATCTCGTGCCCGGATCGTCCAGTGCTAGTGGACGATCGGGCATATATCGGCTCGTCCTGGTCATAGCTAGTCCTCCGCCAGGGCGAGAGACTTGACGCCTTGCGTAGGTCGGAGCGGTCCTCGTCGGGGTCGGGAGTGGTCCTGGCGATGCTGAACCCGCCAAGGCAGGCGGCCGAGAAGCCCAGCGGCGCCGACGAGCTCATCCCGCAGATGGAAGCGGCCCTGGCTAAGGAGATCGAAGATGGCAACTGACGCAACAGCTGGTTCGCGGGATGCGGGAGGCGACGGCCGGAAGGCCGGCATCGTCCTCGCCGCCGCGACGGTCGCGATGGGCCTGATCGCGGGCCTCTACTACGGGTGGGCCGTCTCCGTGATGCCCGGCCTGGCCGGGCTCGACGACCGCGCGTTCGTGGGCGCGATGCAGCAGCTCGACGGGGCGATCCGGAACCCGCTGTTCTTCGCGACCTTCCTCGGGGCGCTCGTGCTGACCGGGGCTGCGGTCCATCTGCAGCGGCGACTCGGACTGCGACAGGCAACCCCGTGGATCCTCGCCGCCCTCATTCTCTACGGCCTCGGGTTCCTGACCACGATGGCGATCAACGAGCCGCTCAACATCGCCCTCGTCAACGCTGGTGATCCGAGCCGGATCGCCGACCCCGCCGGCGTCCGTGACGCCTTCGAGGACACATGGGTGGTGTGGCACATCGTCCGTACCGTCCTCTCCACCGCCTCGGTCGGCTGTCTTGCGTACGCACTGCTCCTCCACGGACGGGCCGAACGAGAGCCGGCTCAGCGCAAGGCAGGGGTGGGCGAGCCAGCCGCTCGGCGGCGCGGCGGCGTCGCCCCCGCTCGGTGAGCACGAACCGGACGATCAGCTGATCGGGAACAAAGCGCATTGGACATGATCGACGTCTCGCGGGCGAGGGCCCGGTGACCGCCGGGCAGCGGGTGCTCGGGCGGAGCAAGCTGCGCACGGTCGGGATCACGGCGGCGGTGCTGATCCTCATCATCCTGGTCTTCGCCGGGATCCGGGTAGTCGAGGACCTCCCGCCGATCGTGGCGGGCACGCTGCCTGACGACGACTACGCGGTGCGCTACGTGCAGCACCACGTGCTGGCCTACCTGCACATCATGTTCGGCGTCGTCTACCTGCTTGGCGCCCCGCTGCAGCTGTCGTATCGGTTCCGCAGCCGAAACTACCCGAGACACCGGCGGCTGGGGCTGCTGCTGCTGTCGGCGGGCCTGCTGGCCGGCGTGTTCGCCCTGGTGTTCGGGCTGCCGTACTCCTTCGGCGGCATCGGGCAGGCCAGCGCCACCGCCGTCTTCGGGCTGTGGTTCCTCGCCTGCCTGTTGCTCGCGTTCCGCGCGATCAAATCGGGGAAGGTCGTGGCGCACCGGCGGTGGATGATCCGAGCGTTTGCGATGGGCCTGGGCGTGGGTACCATCCGGATCTGGATCGGACTGTTCCAGGCGACTGGGCTGCTGGACCTCCGGGACAGCTTCGCCGTCGCGTTCTGGATCGCGTTCAGCATGCACGCGCTGGCCGGGGAGGTGTGGCTGCGCACCACGCCGCACCCGCCGGGCTAAACGCGCGCCGACGAGCCCACGACCTGCGGAAAGATCGTGATCCACCTGGAGCAGGCCACCTCGAAGCGGTCTGGAGGCGCTGGGCCGAGACCGGCGCAGCGCTGTCCGAGCGGCAATGGTCGTGCGCTGAACCCCTCGAAGGCGGGTGTCCATGTCCAGGCGGAAGTGGTGACCGATGAACGAGCATGACGGGCTGGCGAACGATTCGAGTCGTGTCGCAGCCATGTGCGACACAACTAGGGGTTGCGTGACCAGTTGGGAGGCGGGGCGGCACCGCGATTCATCGACCAGGTGACCCCGCCGAGCCGGCCTTCCTTGACGGCCTCGGGCGGCCGTTGCCGGTAGGACTGCGACAGCTCATGGCTGGCGTCGGCGCCTTGGTTCAGCAACAGGCAGGGGGAGCGGTACGAGCAGCGCGCGCAGACACTCGGCTCCGGGCTGGGAAATACCTCGAGATCTGCACTGGTGGTGATGCTGACCTCGGCAGCCAGGTTCGCACCGGCCGCCGCCAACTCGGCCTCGCCGCGCCGGATCCGGGTGCGGCGGAAGTCTTCTGTGCCTTCGGCGTGCAACCGCTCGCCGGACACGGTACCGCTGCGCGCATACATCCGGCGATGGCGCGCCGGTAGCCGTTCGCCGGGCCGGGGGGCTTGCGCGGCGTGCGCATCCATCCCCGCGGCGTCGACCCGGATCTCGTTGTATACCGTGCCCGTGATCTGCATCCCGAGATAGAAATGCGGCCACGCCCATACCCAGGCGATCGTTCTCTCGTCCAGCTGGAGAGCCTCATGATCGGCCCAGCCGTCGGTGACCAGCCGGTGTTGAACCACCCAGTAGGCGTCGTCGGAGTCAATGACAAGCAGGTCGACCCGGTCGCCGTACCGGATCTCGCCTTCGTCCTGGGTCAGGAGGTTGAGGCCGGGTGCTGCCGGGTCGGGGATGTTCACCTCGAAATCGGTGTCGACCCGGATCGGGGTGAAATGATCTACCGAGGGTGCCCATCCGGCATAGGCATCGAGCAGCGCGTGTCCCCGGTCGATGCTCTCCGGTTCCGGTTCGTCTGCTCCGGCGTTCACCTGAGCGCGCACCGAGCGATCCAGGGCCTGGTGCACCAGGGGCTGCACGATAGCCCGATCCCACTCCCACATCCCGGGGAAGTAATACACCGCAAGTGCATCATGCACAGCCCGGGTCAGATCAATCGGACCCGGTGGGGACTCTGGTTCGAGATTGTGACGGTTCCGCGAGCTCAGGTCCCATTCTCGGCGGCACCGCTTGAATGCCGCCCGGTCGGACGCGTCGATGCGGTAGACCATCGCACCTCGATTGGGGCCGTAATTCAGTGCGTGTGCGGCCAGGGGTCATCCGGCGACCAGCGGCAGCGGTCATGACCTCCGGCTGCCGAATCCATCTCGGCGAACAAGTCCTCGAAAAACGCCGGATTGTGGCGATGGTGCTCCTTCCACCCGCCGTAATAGATCCAGGAGTCCGGCAGCGTGTCATCCGGACTGGGCATCGGGAGATGGCCGTCGGCACCGACGCGCCGCACGGCATAGTCATCACCCCGGCGTTCGATGTACACGACCTCACCGGGATCGGGCCAATCGGCTTCGAGCCCGGTGATCAACTCTTTCCGGTTCAGTGGGCCTCCTCTTACAGCAACCAGCAAAGTGCACAGGTCAGCAGATCCGCGGCAGCGGGTCCCCGACCAGTAGATCAATGATCCGGGTACCGCCGAACCCGGTCTTGAGCATCACCAGCCCCGGCGGATCCTCGGCCACCCGGCCCACTGCGGTAGCTCCGGCACCGAGTGGGTGGGCCTGTAGTGCGGCCACAGCAGCATCAGCCGCAGACGGATCGACGATTGTCACGATGCGCCCTTCGCACGCGACATAGAGCGGATCGATTCCCAGCAACTCGCAGGCACCACGGACTTCCGGTCGCACCGGAACCGCCTCTTCCTCGACCACGACCGCCACGCCGGCGGCAGTGGCCACCTCATTGAGGATCGTCGCCACCCCACCGCGGGTAGCGTCGCGCATCGCCCGGACATCCGGACCCACTGCCGCCAGCAATCCCTGCACCAGCTCATGCACCGGTGCGGTATCGGAGACCAGGTCGGCCTCGAGGTCCAGCTCGCCGCGCTCCAGCATGATGGTGATGCCGTGGTCACCGACCGGCCCCGAGACGATCACGACATCGCCGGGGCGAGCGGTGGCCACGCCCAGGTTCAGACCACCGGTGATCAGTCCGAGCCCGGCGGTGTTGATGTAGCAGCCGTCGCCTTTGCCCCGCTGCACGACCTTGGTGTCACCGGTGACGATCGAGACTCCGGCTGCGGCGGCAGCAGCGGCCATCGATTCCACGATTCGCCGCAGATCCTCGACCGGGAAACCCTCCTCCAGGATGAAACCGGCGGAGAGGTGCGCCGGCCGGGCTCCGGAGACGGCCAGGTCGTTGACCGTGCCATTCACCGCGAGGTCACCGATGTTGCCACCGGGGAAGAACAGCGGCGACACCACGTACGAGTCGGTGGTGAAGGCCAGGCGGGCATCACCGGCCGTCACGGTCGCGGCGTCTTCCAGCGGCTCCAGCAGGGGGTTGCGGAAGGCGTCCAGGAAGATCGCCTCGATCAACGACTGGGTGGCTTTGCCCCCTGCGCCGTGCGCGAGGGTGATGAGCTTCTCGCGCACCCGCGGCCGGGCCCGCCGGGCCCGCTCGATTCGTTCCAGCACCAGCTGTTCCCGGCCGGAGTGCACGGTCCCGGGTGTCGCGGGCGCCGGGTACCCCTCCCCGTGCTCGCCGGTGGGCGCAGTGCCGTGCTCGGCGACCGCGGCCTCCGCCCACTCAGCCTGCTGCCGCTGGTGCGTCATGCCCTGCTCGCCTCGATACTGACGTCACGGATCCGCTGGCGGCTGAACCGGCCGAAGTTGTAGTACGCCGCACAAGCTCCCTCGGAGGAGACCATGCAGGTACCGATCGGCATCTCGGGAGTGCACGCGGTGCCGAACACCTTGCATTCCCAAGGCTTCAGGACACCCTTGAGCACCTCGCCGCACTGGCAGGCCTTCGGGTCCGCCACACGCACGCCGGGCAGCGTGAAGTGCCGCTCGGCGTCGAAGGCCGCGTAGCGCTCCCGGACCTGCAACGCCGAGTGTGAGATGAAGCCGAGACCACGCCACTCGAAGTAGGGACGCAGCTCCATCACCTCGCTCACTGCACGCAACGCCACCGTGTTGCCGTCCCACGGCACCACCCGGCCGTACTGATTCTCGATCTCGCAGCGCCCCTCGACCAGCTGCTGCAGCAGCATGTACACCGACTGCAGGATGTCCAACGGCTCGAAGCCGGCCGTGACCAGCGGCGTGCCGTACTCCGAGGCGATGAACTCATACGGACGGCAGCCGATGACGGTGGAGACGTGACCGGGCCCGATGAACCCATCCAGCCGCAAGTCGGGGGAGTCCAGGATGGCCTTGATCGCCGGGACGATCATGACGTGGTTGCAGAAGATCGAGAAGTTCTCGATCCCCTCAGCCGCCGCCCGCAGCACGGTCATTGCGGTAGACGGCGCGGTGGTCTCCATGCCGATTGCCATGAAGATCACATGCTTGTCCGGGTTCTGCCGGGCGACCTTCAGCGCATCGAGCGGGGAGTAGACCATCCGGATGTCGGTGCCGGCGGCCGAGGAATCGAAGAACGACCCGCGTCCGCCGGGCACCCGCATCATGTCGCCGAAGGACGTCATGATCACGTCTGGCTGTTCGGCCAGTGCGATCGCGTCGTCCACCCGACCCATCGGTATCACGCACACCGGGCAACCCGGCCCGTGCACCAGGCTGACCGACTCCGGAAGGTAGTCCTCCAGCCCGTGTTTGTAGATCGTGTGCGTATGCCCGCCGCAGACTTCCATGAATTTGTAATGCCGCCCAGGCTCGCACAACGCCGCAATTTTTGCGGCTAGCGCACGAGCCTTCTCGGCATCCCGGTACTCATCGACGAATCGCATACCGCTCACTGCCTTTCGTCAATCCGCGATTCGAGCAGGGCGGCAATCTCTTCTTCGTAAGCCTGCCCGATTCCTATCAGGAAGTCCATTGCTGCCTTGGCCTCCTGCTCGTCGATCTTAGATAACGCAAAACCGACGTGAATCAGGATCCAGTCGCCGGGGACAGGTGGGTCATCGGTCAACAGACCGATATTAATGGCGCGTTTGACCCCACTGACGTCGACTCTGGCCAGATCAGGCTGGTCGGGGAGGATCTCGATAACCTCGCCCGGGATGCCGAGGCACATGGGCACTACCTCCGTGGTGGGAGTTTGACTTACATCTCACTCATCTGCTTGTAGCGAGCCACGTCCTTAGAGACCTGGACCGCTACTGTGGCCAGCCCGATCGCTGACCCCCAGAAAATCAGCCGACGCAGCAGTCGGAACATACCCGTCACTTCCTTCCTTGTCGGTGAGCAGATCCACCACCACCTCGACAGCCCTGTCGACGGCTGCCGCAACGGTGGTGGACAACCCGATACCTTCCTCGGTATTGGCCGGCTCGCAGCCGACCAGCAAGGTCCGTCCCGCGCTGCCGCCGAGGTTTTCCAACAGCGCGAGTACCGCGTCGGGAGCCATCCCGTGCGCGTCGACAGCTGAGGGCTCGATGCCCGGCACGTCACCGGGCCCGATCTCGAGCACGTAGATCGTTCCCGGCTCGCCGCCGCGGGACACCGCGTCGAGCAGGATCGTGGTGTCCGGGGCCATCTCCAGGAGATCGTAGGCCAGGTGCATCCCGCGAATCCCGTAATCAGCGACCCGCACATGGTCGGGCACTGCCGTCACGGTGAGCTTCTGAGCCAGTTCGACGCCGAAAGCGTCGTCGCCGAGGAAGATGTTGCCGATTCCAGCCACCATAGTGGTCACAGGTGTCGTAGTCATGACTCGGCCCCCAGCGGTGCAAGCTCGTCGGGGGAGAAATAGCGGAATCTGCCGTGTGCAGCGGAGATCTCCGCACCTGGATCATCGTCGACGGTGATCGCGACGTGGGTGTTCCCGTCCACGTCGAGCAGCACCGCGGCGACGGTGGCGGTACGCCCGTGCAGGAACATGTCCTGCGCGTCCGAGCGGCGCAAGCCTGGCATGAGCCGTACCCGGCTGCCCTTGGCAACCTCGACTCCGGCTATGAGCACGCTGTCGGTCTCCGGGTCCACCGAGGCGTCAGCCCCGGGGTCCCACCAGGGGGTACCGGGTGTGGTGATCGTCTCGATCGGGTCCGGCTCGCGGCTGGTACGGGGGGTCTCGCCGAGATAGCGGATCGCACCATGCAGCTTGTCGAGCATCTCGGGTGGCATCGAGTCGACACGGTCCATCAGCTTGCGGGCCCGCTCGTCGGTGGCCCGTGCCTCAGCCTTCTCCTCATCGGTGAGCGTCATGGTGCGCAACGTGAGGATCTCGTCGATCTCGGTGCCGTCGAAGAGCTCACCAGGGCTCTCCGGCGCGATCGTCGGGTAGTCGTAGAGGATGATCGGCGAGATCAGGAGCACATCACGGCTCCCCTGTTCACCGACCATGATTGGCCAGGTGCGCTCGTTACGGCAGCTCTCGACGGCAGGCTTGGCCCATTCCGGCGGGTCAATCAAGGAGATGAACTCTCCGTCGGTGACCGCGAGCACGGTGTGCGCGGCGATCAGCGAGTGCCGCAACGCCACGTGCCGGTCGGCCTCCGGATCGGCCCACTGCGAGATGTTGACCACCTCGCAGCTCAGCTGCACCACACCATAGGGACCCTCCAGCAGCCGTGCGGAAAGCCGGATCTCACCCTCCAACGCCCAGCGCTGGCGCGTGATGCCCTCGACGGTGTCGCTGCCGCCGGCAATGGTGACCGGAACCACCTGCTGCTTCTCGAGCAGCTCCGAGACCGGGAACACCGCGTCGACCTCATGCTCCACTGCCTCGTCGAACTCCGGCACCGGCCCATCGCCGCCGCTGCGGTGCTGCATCTGCAGGAACCGCAGCCGGATGTGCAGGACCGGGTCGGTCCCCGGCTCCAGCAGGAACTCGCTGCAGGAGGTGGCATGCTCACCGTGCCCGGCTGCGGCGTAGACCGGGGGCACCAGCACGCCCCACTGCCAGCGGATCTGGTTCTTGCGGGCCGATGCCCGGTACGGATACAGCAGGTAGCCCTCATAGAGGACGGCGTCGGCCACTTCTCGGGCGAGGTCCATTGAGGCTGTCATCATCCTCCTTCCGCGCTGCGATCGCGACCCGCTTCCAGCACCGCGAGGACGGCGTCATCCCAGCTGGGCAGGCCACGGGCAGCCTTGAACTCGGCGAGCGCGTCGATCGTGTCGCGGCGTAACCGCAGCCACCCACTGCCGGGGAAGTGACCGTCCATCATCTCCCGCCACACCGCTACCGGCATCCGGTAGCGAGCTTCGGCGTGCCAGGGCACCTGCTCGATCCACAGCCCCTTCTCGCCGTCGCCGAAAATGGTCCCGCTGAACAACAGGATGAACGGGATCTCTCCGTCTTCGAGTGCGTGGAAGTATCGACCTGCGGTGACCTCCATGTCGTAGGTGCACGGCACGGACACGTCGACCTCGATGGTGTCGGTGAAGCTGGCGATCACCGTCGAGGTGTTGGCGAACTGGAACGGCTTGAGCGTGTCGCCCCAGCGCCCGCGCTCGCCGAACAATTCGAGCAGCCGCTCGGGCTCATTCTCGCTATACCCGCGGCGCGCTGGTTCGATCCTTATCTGACACCGCAGTGCGATGGCTCGCACCCGTTGCCCGGCGGCCGCATCGACCCGGAGCCGGAACAACAGCGTCGGTGTCATGGCGTAATTCTCGGCGCGCACGTCGAGGCAGGTGAACGACAGCTCAGTCATTCGGCAATCACCACCCGCTCGCTGCGCTCCCGCAAGTCATCGAAGAACCCTCTGATCGCTGTCCACGCCTCCTCGCCGCCGTCGAAGCCTTTCCAGTACATGCGAACCACGCCGACCAGCTGGTAGCAGGCATCAATCGGTACTGCGAAGCATTCGAACCCCTCGGCTGATTTGTGCACCAGCAAGGCTTCGACATCGGGTTGCAGGTCGGCGAATGCCGGGGTTGCTGCGAGCAGGTCCGTCCACGCTTCCAGCGACAGTAGCGATTCGGTCGCTCCTGCTGGACTCGGGTAGAAGGCGACGGTCTGCTCGAGCACGCTGTTAGTGAAGAAGAATGCCATCGCTACCGGGATCCCGATCGAGTCCCAGGTTGCATCGGCGAGCGGCACATCGGGCGCATACCGGTAACGTTCGGGAACCGACCGATACCGTCCACGCGCCGCACCCTCTTGGGTGAAAAGCAGCGCACAGGGTCTGCAGGTGCACATCAAGCCGCGATTCTCGACATCGACCACGTGCCCGTGCCAGTCGGTGATCGGCACGGCGCACATCTCGCACCGCTCACCCTCCTGCTTCCCGGTCGCCTCCTGGTCGGTTGCCGAAGGCGGTGGGGGAGCGGCGCCCGGTACGAAGCGCCGCAACCCCCCCTTCATGACACCGCCTGAGCGGGGACCGCGATCCGAACCCCGTCACTCTCAGACAACAGCGGCAGCGGGTCGAGATGCAACTCGACTGCCTTGCTGGTCGAGCCGGATCCGCGGCCGGCGCGGACCACGTCGTAACGCTGCGCGCAGCCGGGGCAAGCCAGCAAGGCTCCCTCCAGCTTCGCTCCGGACAGCCCGGAGCCGCATGCCGCGCAGCGGTCGGCGTATGCATACAAACTTCCCGCCACGTTGCAGATCACCGTGGCCATATCCGCTACCTGGGTCGGAATCATCTGACCTTGGCGCAGATTCGCGATCCCGTCGACCTGCACCCAGGTCGAGGCAGGCGGTTCGGATTGCTTGCTCACCTGATGCAGCGGGAGCAGGGTGTGGCCCTCGGCCGTCGGTCCCGTGCTGAGCTGCGATGCCGGGTCGGGTGCCACCCCCTCCACTTCCACCTTGGTCACCTCGGGGGCGAGGTCCTCGATCCCCTTCTCGATGGCCATCTTGACCGTGAGCGCGGAGGACGGGCAGCCATCACAGCTGCCCGCCAGCCGCAACCGAACGGTGCCGTCGGGGTCCAGCCCCAGATACTCGACATCGCCGGAATGCGAGCCGAGGTAGGGCCGGACCTTGTCCAGCGCGGCGAGCACGCGCTCCTCGGTGTTGTGTGGGTGCAGGTCGTGCAGTACGAGCAGACCCGCCACCATACGGTCACCGAGCAACGAAGCGGTGGCCTGCTCGTCAACCAGCTCCATGACGCGGGCCAGGCCCGCACCGTAGAACTCGACGAGCAAGCCGACCAGCTCCTCGGCTCGCCCGGCGGTGGCGGGGTCCGAGGCCGAGGCGAACTCAGCGAGTAGCGCCTCGACCCTTTCCCCGACCGCCTGGATATCCGGTGTGTTACTACTGGGCACGACTCATCCGCCAGTCGTGAAGGCGTGTGGTGTGTGCAGTCGCTGCATTTCCTTGCCCTGTCCCAGATACATGTGCACACCACAGGGCAGGCACGGGTCGAAGCTACGCACGGCCCGCATGATGTCGATGCCCTTGAAGTTCGCCGGTGGGTTCTCCTCGAAGATCGGCGTGTTCTGCACGGCGTCCTCGTAGGGGCCCGGCGTCCCGTAGATGTCGCGAACGCTGCCGTTCCACGGGGTGGGCGGGTACGGGTGGTAGTTGGCGATCTTCCCGTCCCGGATTATCATGTGGTGCGACAGCACGCCACGGACGGCTTCGGTCCACCCGCAGCTGATCGCTTCCTTGGGCACCTTGAACGGCTCCCAAGTCTTGGTGCGGCCAGCACGCACCTCGGCCAGGGCCTGCTCGATAAAGTGCAGTGCCATGGCAGCGGAGTAGACCTGGAAGTAGGTCCGAGCCCGGTTCCGCTCGATCGCGTTGGACAGCGGCTTGCCAGCCTTGTCGTGCGGGATCTTCCACTCGAAGGTCACCGCATCCTTGGTCATCGTCCTCGGCAAGTTGATGACCACGCTCTTGCCAGTGGCCTTCACGAAGGGCGTGTCCACCAGCCCTGATAGCGCCGTCGGCCACAACCGCGCAAGCGGCCCGCCGCCGGTGTCCAGAGCGAGATGGTCCTTACCATCGAACCACCGAGGCGACATGGTCCAGCTGTACGGGCCATTGGCGAAGTCGCGCTTTTGCGGCCGCGGGATGGTGTGCTGGTTCCAGGGGTGCCTCCGGTCGACCGGGTTACCCAGCGGGTCCTTGTCGGCGAAGATCTCCTGACCGTCCCAGTCCTCGTAGAACGAGGAACCGAGCAGGATCCGCAACCCGAGGTTGATCTTCACCAGGTCGTTGGTGACCAGCTTGCCGTCCACCACCACACCGGGGGTGACGAACATCTTCCGGCCCCAGTTGGTCATGTTCCGGTAGTTGAAGTCGCAGTGCTCCGGGTCGTTGAATGCGCCCCAGCAACCCAGCAGCACCCGGCGCCGTCCGACTTCTTCGTAACCAGGCATTGCGTCGTAGAAGAAGTTGAACAGGTCGTCGTGCAGCGGCACGATCCGCTTGCAGAACTCCACATACCGCATGAGGCGGGTGTAGTAGTCGGTGAACAGCTGGTGGGTGGCAACGGTGCCGACGCCGCCCGGGTACAGCGTGGAGGGGTGCACGTGGCGACCCTCCATAAGGCAGAACATCTCCCGGGTGTACCGGGAAACCTGCAGTGCCTCGCGGTAGAACTCACCGGAGAGCGGGTTGAGCGCCCGCATGATGTCGCCGATGGTCTTGTACCCGTGTGCCGCTTCCTGAGGCGCCGCAGTGCGGTTGGCCTGGTCGAGCACGCCGGGATTGGTCTCTGCGACCATCTTCTCGCAGTAGTCGACCCCGACCAGGTTCTCCTGGAAGATGTTGTGGTCGAACATGTACTCGGCGGCTTCGCCGAGGTTGATGACCCATTCGCCGAGGTGCGGCGGTGCCACCCCGTAGGCCATGTTCTGGTTGTACACCGAGCAGGTGGCGTGGTTGTCCCCACAGATCCCACAGATACGACTGGTGATGAAGTGGGCGTCGCGGGGGTCCTTGCCCTTCATGAAGATCGAGTACCCGCGGAACACCGACGAGCTGCTGTGGCACTCGGCCACTGTCTTGGCGCCGAAGTCGATCTTCGTGTAGATACCCAGGCTACCGACGATCCGGGTTACCGGGTCCCATACCATCTCGGTGAGCTGGCCTGTCGAGCCGTGCTTTGATTGCGTGCTTGTCATCGTCTAGATGCCTTTCTCCAGCCGGTCGGCGATCACCAGGACGGCTTGTAGCCGGTTTCGAGCGTGCGGCCCTTCTTGCGCCACTTGGGCTCGGTGTCGACCTTCTTCAGCGTGATGTTGCGCAGCGACCGGATGACCGTGCCGTAGGCCTGACTCGCGGTTCCCGACACCAGGGAGCCAGGAGGCGCGTCCATGAACGGCATGAACTTGTCCGGGAAACCCGGCATCGTGCAGCCGATGCAGATACCACCCACGTTCGGGCAGCCACCCACACCATTGATCCAGCCCCGCTTGGGCACGTTGCACTTCACCACCGGGCCCCAACAGCCCAGCTTCACCAGGCACTTCGGTGAATCGTAGGTCTTGGCGAATTCGCCCTGCTCGTAGTAACCCGCCCGGTCGCAGCCCTCGTGCACGGTGGCGCCGAACAACCACTGCGGACGCAGGTGCTCGTCCAACGGAATCATCGGAGCCTGGCCGCCGGCCTGGTAGAGCAGGTACAGGATCGTCTCGGACAGGTTGTCCGGGTGGACCGGGCAGCCGGGCACGCAGACGATCGGGATCCCGGCCTTGGACTTCCAGTCCCAGCCCAGGTAGTCCGGCACGCCCATGGCGCCGGTCGGGTTTCCCGCCATGGCGTGGATGCCGCCGTAGGTGGCGCAGGTACCGACCGCGAGCACGATCGTCGCCTTGGGCGCCAGCTTGTCGATCCACTCGTTGATCGTGATCGGCTGCATGGTGTCGTGGTGGTACCCGAAACCGGTGAAGTAGCCCTCACCGTTGATCGATTCGTTCGGGATGGAGCCCTCGAGGACGAGCACGAACGGTTCCAGCTCGCCTCGGTCGGCCTTGTGGAACCACTCGATGAATGTGTCGGCACCCTGGTCCGGACCGCACTCGAAGTCGATCAGCGGCCAGTGCACTGCAATCTTCGGGAGGCCGGGAAGGGCTCCCAAAGCGATCTCTTCGATGCTGGGTTGGGTCGCTGCGGTCAGGGCTACCGAGTCGCCATCACAGGACAGCCCGCAGTTGATCCACAGGATATGAATTGGGCTCTCTTCTTCAGCCATGATCCCCTACTCCACGAGCGACCTCCGGTCGCTCTCTCGTTCCGGATGTCGCTTTGGTACTGGCGAGCTCGTCCAGCGTGAGCTCCCACAGCGTGTGGTAAATCGTGGTCTGTGCCTCCTGGATCCGGTGCACGGAGTCAGAAGGAACCACGAAGAGGTGGTCGATGCTGCCCAGCTCGGCCATTGCCCCTCCCTCGTACCCGGCGAGGCCGATGGTGAGCAGGCCGCGCCTGCTCGCCTCCTCGAAAGCGCGTACCAGGTTGGTGGAATTACCCGAGGTGGACAGCCCGACGACGACGTCACCACGCCGCCCGAATGCAGCGATCTGGCGGGCGAAGACGACATCAAATGAGACGTCGTTCGACAGCGCCGTCAGCACCGCGATATCACCGGTGAGGGCGAAGGCGGGCAGTGCCCGCCGTCCCGGACCGGGGTGGAGGAACAAACTAGCGAGGTCAGCTGCGTCGGTGCAGCTGCCCCCGTTACCGATGGCGAACAGCCGCCCACCACCGGCGAACGATTTTGCCATTGCCGAGGCACACTCGGAGAGCCGCTGACCATCGAGAGCCAGCACCTCGCGCCGGAGTGCCACGATCTGGTGCGCCTTGTCCACTGTGGAGCGACGCACATCGGCCAGGACAGCTTCCAGATCCCCCGCTTGGGGGCCAGCTGCCGTGTCCGGCTGGGAGTGTGTGTACAGGAACGGGTACAGCGAAGCGAGGTCATCGGACCGCGACTGTGCCGCCGAGGTTGACCGTGCTGCTGCCTGCGCCGCTGCCTGCGCCGCGGGGTCGGTGTGGCCATTGGTCCCATGGCCGTTTGTCCCGGGGGTCATTGGGATCCCCCCAGCTCAGATGGGCCCAGATCGGATGGACGCAGCTCGGATGGACGCAGCACCGCAATGGCTTCCTTGGCGTGGACGAGGATCTCGTCTCCAATTCCGGCCGATACCAACGCGATACTCACTTCTTCCATGCTGGATCCGGTGTCCACCACAGCCAAATCGTGGGGCAGCAACTCGATGATCCGGACCGCGACAGCCTGATCCGAGCACGTGATGCACACGTCGCCATGACATTCCGGCACGTTCATGCGACAGCCCTCGGTTCTAGCAGGTCCGGATGCTCAAAGAACACATGCACCAGTTCCCACAACACGTGGTAAGCGGTGACGTGCACCTCCTTGATCACCTGCGGATCGTCGGAGCGAGCCACGACGATGTGGTCGGCTCCTTGATCGAACGCGATCTGCCCTCCGTCACCACCGACGAGCGCGATGGTGAGCATGCCCAGCTCTCGGGCCGCGGCCAATCCGCGGAGCACGCTGCCGCAGTTGCCGTCGGGGGAGACGCCCAGGGCGATGTCCCGCGCGGAAGCGAGGTGACGCAATTGGTGCGCGAAGATCTCGTCGAAGCCCTCCGTGCCGGCGATACCGGTCACCGTTGCGACATCGGCGGTCAACGAGATGGCAGGTAGTGCCCGCTTGCCCATGATCACCGGATGTACGAACTCAACAACGATGTGCTGGGCATCCGTGCTGGCAGACCCGTTCCCGAAGACTACGAGAGTGCCGCCGAGGTGGAAACGAACGGCCATCGCGTGGCACGCAGTGGCGATCGTCGGAGCATCGTCTGCGAGTTGATACAGAGGTAGTACCCGCCGCTCGAACAATTCCGCGGCGGTGGCGGTCCCGGTTGATGGCCCGGACACGCCGCACACCTCCGACCTGGGTTGCCATGCACGTGGTGGGTCACATCACGATAGGGGTGTGGTGATCGGGGGGCAAGTCCAGCCATGCACCCAGTTCATCTTGATTTCACCAGAGCGCCCCAGATGGGTGGTACATCCCGGTCATCTATACCGCCGAGGTGGGCGTTCTCGGGAGCGAAGTGCGGCCCTGGAACGTTGGTAGGACATACCCGGGCGTGCCCCGCACCGCCTATCCGATCATGAGAGAGGATTGCGCCATGCCGATCCTGCTGGTCATGTTCGCTGCCACCGTTATCGAGTTGACGGTGCTCGTCGCGGTGGGGCACGCCATCGGGGTCCTGGGCACCATCGGATTGCTGATTCTCTCGTCGCTGGTCGGCATAGCCCTGTTACGCCACGAGGGTGCGCGCACCCTGCGCTCGTTCATCGAGGCGGTGCGAACCCGCAGACCCCCGCATCGGGAGCTTCTCGACGGGATGCTGATCGCAGCCGCCGGGGGGTTGATCGTATTTCCGGGTTTCGTGTCGGACGTCGCGGGCCTGTTGCTGTTGCTCCCGCCGGTTCGCAAGCTCATCCGGCAGCGCATGCTGCGCGCCGCATCGCTGCACACCCCGGCGGGTTTCGCCCCCGGCCCGGTTGCCCAGGACGGCACAGTTGCCCAGGACGGCACAGTCGTCGAGGGTGAGGTTGAGGGTGAGGTCAGCGACGAACCGCACGAGCCCCGGCAACCGCGCCCGGCCGGGGGCGAGCTCCGCTGACCGGGCACCTCCCGCGGTGATCAGGATGAGCGGGAATACTGCCGATTCATGAGCACCACGTTGCTGCTGGATGGGCGTTTCCCGTCGGTCGCTGGTGCCACCGCGCTGGCCACGGCGGACGGGACAGTGGCCTGGGTGGGAGACGACAGCACCGGCCGGGCGTGCTTCGGCGACGCGGACGCAGTACTGGAATTGCAGGGCGCGGTGGTCACGCCTGCCTTCGTCGACGCGCACGTGCACGCCACGTCAGCCGGCCTGCTTGCCGGTGGGCTCGAGCTCGCGGGATGTAGCTCGCTCGGGCGGTGCCTGGACCTGGTCGCCCGGCAGTCCCGCCAGGGTCGCGTGCTGTGGGGGCACGGGTGGGATGAGACGTCATGGCCCGAGCGCCGTGCGCCCAGCCGGGCCGAGCTGGACCGTGCCTGCGGTGGTGCCCCGGTGTACCTGTCGCGGATCGACGGCCACAGTGCCGTGGTGTCCTCAGGGCTGCTCGACTGGGCCCCCGAGACGATAGATGCATTGGGGTGGTCGACCGAGGGGCCGGTGACCCAGGACGCACACCATGCCCTGCGCCGGGCCGCCCGCGAGTCGATCCCGCCGAGCCAGCGCCGGGCCGCCCAACAGGCATTCTTGGCGGCGGCGGCGACCCGCGGGATCGCGGTGGTGCACGAATGCGCAGGCCCGGAGGTCTCCGGGACGGACGATCTCGCCGACTTACTGGCGGTGGACTGCGGTACCGAGGTGGTGGGCTACTGGGGCCAGGCAGTCAGCGCGCCTGAGCAGGCTCGCGAGCTGCTCAGCGCCACCGGCGCACACGGGTTGGCGGGGGATCTGTTCTGTGACGGGGCGCTGGGCTCGCGGACCGCTGCGCTGCGCGCGCCCTACGCTGATGCCCCCGCCAGCTGTGGCATTTCCTATCTCGATGTGTCCCAGGTAGCCGCGCACGTTCGGGCCTGCACACTGGCCGGCACCCAGGCTGGGTTCCATGTCATCGGGGACGCCGCGGTCGAGACGGTGATGGCAGGTTTCCAGGCCGCGGAGGCCGCGGTCGGCGCCGCGGCGCTGCGGGAGCGCCGGCACCGGCTCGAACACCTGGAGATGGTGAATCCCGACCAGGCCCGCCGGCTGGCGGCCTGGGGAGTGGTGGCAAGCATGCAGCCGGCCTTCGACGCTGCCTGGGGTGGCACCGGCCGGATGTACGCGATGCGCCTGGGAGCGGCGCGGGCAGCCGCGATGAATCCCTTCGCCCCGCTGGAGACGGCCGGAGTCGTGCTGGCGTTCGGTTCTGATGCACCGGTCACGCCGCTCGACCCGTGGGCTGCGGTGCGCGCCGCGGCGGCACACCGCAGCGCGGGCTCGGCGATCGGCGTGATGGAGGCTCTGGCGGCGCACACCTACGGCGGTTACCGGGCTGCCGCCGTACCCGATCCGCTGGCCGGCACTCTGAGCCCGGGCGCTCCGGCGTCGTACGCGATCTGGGACAGCGCTGATTTCGCTGGTCTCCCACCGGCTGGCACGCCTTCGTGCCTGCGCACCGTGCACCAGGGCAGGATCCTGTTCGAACGGGAAGGCGCCCTGGCGTGAGCCGGTTCGCTGGTGTGCTTCGGCATCGCCGGCTGCTTCGACTGGCCATCGCCGCCGGTGGCGGCGTGCTGCTCTATGCCAGCGCGTCGCCGCGAGATCTGTGGTGGCTCACCCCGCTGGCCTTCGCGGTGCTGTGGGTGGTGCTGCACGGGCTGTGGGTTGCCCTATCCGGCTCTCGCCCGGCTGCCAGAGCGCGGGCTGGATTCGGCGCCGGGTTCGCGTTCGGGCTTGGTTACTTCCTGCCGCTGCTGACCTGGGTCGGTGCGTACGTGGGGCCGCTGCCGTGGTTGGCGCTGGCCACGATCGAGGCCCTGGTAGTGGCATTGGCCGGCGCCGGGATCGCGGTGGTGTCCCGGCTGCCCGCTGCACCGCTGTGGGCCACCGGGGTGTGGGTGGCGGCGGAGGCGTTGATCGCCCGGGCCCCTTTCGGCGGCTTCCCGTGGGGGAGGGTGGCGTACACCCAGCCGGCCGGAACGTTCCTGCCGGTGGCGGCGATCGGCGGGGCGCCCCTGCTGACCGCGGCCGTGGTGCTCACCGGGTTCGGCATGGGTGAGCTGCTCCGCCGGGCTGCCCCGCGGCTGAGCAGGAACGCCGGCGAGCTCGGGCGGCGCAGCGGGCTGGCCGTACCAGCGCTGCTCGTGGCGATCCCGGTGGTGTCGGGGTTCATCGCGGGTTCCCTAGCCAGCCCGACCAGGATCGACCGGCAGGTGATCGTGGCGCTGGTGCAGGGCAACGTGCCTCGGGCCGGCCTGGATTTCAACGCCCAGCGGCGCGCCGTGCTGGACAACCACGTCGCGCGAACCCTCCAACTGGCGGCCGAGGTGGCAGCCGGCCGGTACCCGAAACCGGCGCTGGTGATCTGGCCCGAGAACTCCTCCGACATCGATCCGCTGCGCAACCTGGACGCTCGATTGCTGATCAATCAGGCAGCGCGAGCCATCGGTGCGCCCATCCTGGTCGGCGCCGTCTTGAGCACCGGTGACGGGCACGAGACCAACACCATGATCGTGTGGGACCCGCGTTCCGGACCGGGGGAGCGGCACGACAAGCGGAAGGTGCAGCCCTTCGGCGAGTACGTGCCCTATCGAAGTTTCTTCCGGCTGTTCAGCCCCTACGTCGATCGTGCGAGCAACTTCGTACCAGGTAACGGCAACGGCGCGGTGGACATCGGCGGGGTTCGCGTCGGCGTGGCGACGTGCTACGAAGTGGTCTTCGACGATCTGGTGCGAGAGAGTGTGCTTGCCGGAGCCCAGGTGCTCGCGGTGCCCTCCAACAACGCCACCTTCGGCTTCACCGACGAGACCTACCAGCAGCTGGCGATCTCCCGGGTACGTGCGGTGGAGCACGACCGGACCGTTCTGGTGGCCTCCACCAGTGGGGTGAGCGCGGTGGTCACTCCAGACGGCAGCGTCGCGCAGCGGACTCGCATGTTCACCCCGGCGGCGCTGGTGACGGGGGTCCCGCTGCGGTCCGGTACTACGCTTGGCACCCGGCTCGGCCCGCTCCCGGAGTGGGTTCTGGTGGCGCTGGGGGTGTTGGGGGTGTTATGGGGGTTGATAGCAGCCCTGGTGATACGGCGCGGACCGGGCGCAGGGAACCGGCAAGGACGGGTGCCGGTGAAGGAGGATGTCGATGACCGATCAGCAGGGCGGGCACGTCGAGGGTGGCGGTCGAACGGTCGTGGTGATTCCGACCTACGACGAACGGGCCACCCTGCCGACGGTCCTGAACCGGCTGCACGAGGCGGTTCCTGACGCGCATGCGCTGGTAGTGGACGACGCCAGTCCGGACGGCACCGGCGCACTGGCAGATGAGCTGGCTGCTGCCGATCCTCGGGTGCACGTCCTGCACCGCCCGGGAAAGGCCGGCCTGGGGGCGGCCTACGTCGCCGGCTTCCGGTGGGCGCTGCAACGCGGCTACGACGTCATGGTGGAGATGGACGCCGACTGCTCGCACGCGCCGGAGGATCTCCCCCGATTGCTGGATGCCTTGGCCGACGGTGCCGATGTCGTGCTGGGTTCCCGGTACGTGCCCGGCGGCCGGGTGGTGAACTGGGCGCCGTACCGGGAGTGGCTCTCCCGCGGTGGCAACTACTACTCCCGGATGGTGCTGGGGGTGGGTATCCATGACGTCACCGGGGGGTTTCGGGCTTACCGCCGCCAAGTGCTGGAGTGCCTCGATCTCGACACGGTCGCCTCACAGGGATATTGCTTTCAGGTCGACCTGGCCTGGCGCTCAGTGCGCCAGGGCTTCTCCGTGGTGGAAGTGCCGATCACCTTCACTGAGCGCGAGCAAGGTCACTCGAAGATGACCGGCTCGATCATCGTGGAGGCGTTGTGGCGGGTCACGGTGTGGGGAACGCGCCGTTACCTGCTGAACGCACCCCAGAAACCCGGCCGCGACCAAGCCAACAGCACCACCCAGCCCAGCCAGACCTGACCTCTGCCCTCTCCGCGGCATGGGTGGGCATAGGTCCGGCAACCTCGCTCAGGCAGAACGGGAACGACGGCCGCGCAACTCGCTCAGCCGCTCGTCCAGCAGTTCTTCGAGCTCTGGAATGCTGCGGCGCTCCAGCAACATGTCCCAGTGCGTACGCGGCGGCTTGATCTTCTTCGGCTCCGGTTCCACGCCGTCGACCAGACTGGACTCACTACCGTGCAGCCGGCACTCCCAGGTCATCGGGGTCTCGGCATCGTTGGCGAACGACACGGTGAAGTCGTGGCCCTTGGGACAGGCGTAGACTACTGGGCGGCGAGGAGCAAGATCATGGTCGCGGTCGGTCTCGTAACTGACTGTTCCGAGCCGGCTGCCACGAAGAACGCGGTCGGCCATGGCGTCTCCTCTCTCGGGTCCGGGATACCCAGGGGCCCCGGATCAAGCTCACCGCCTGTAACGTCGGCGAAGGTCGCGACATTCCCGGTCCGTGGGTCGGTCCGGACCAGTGATGTCGATCACTGTCAACCACTACTGAACGAACAGCTACTTCGGTCCTGCGGGCAGGTCCCCCGCAAGCATCGCCCACACAGGGTGAATCGACACAGGAATGTGACGCGTTACCTCACGGGGAGGTAACAACACCACTCTTTCAGGTGATAAACGCTACGCCCGTCCGGGCTGACCCTCAGACGACAGATGGCTCGGGATTGCCTGCGGCCCGGATCGCCCGGCGGACCGGAAGTAGAGACATCCCCAGGAAACCGACGATGAAGAAGGCCACCAGTGACAGGATCGCGGGGCGGAATGAGCCAGTTGCCGCCCCGATCGCGCCGAACAGTAGCGGCCCCACGGTGGAGGTGGCCTGCTCACCGATCTCATACACCGAGAAGTACTCGGCCTCCTTGCCTGCCGGCACGAGCTGGCTGAACAGCGAGCGGGACAGTGCGTTGGTGCCGCCCAGCACCAGCCCGATGCCTACCGCCACCGCGTAGAACTCGAGCTGATCACCGGCCCGGAGGTGATACGCCGCGACGACCACCCCGACCCAGACGAGCAGGCTGCCCATGATCGTGCGCTTGGCGCCGAACCAGCGGGCCAACCAGCCGTGCAGCAGCGCACCGGCGAACGCCACGAACTGCACCATCAGGATGGTGCTGATCAGCGTGCTGCTCGCCAACCCCAGCTCCAGATCCCCGTACTGGCCGGCGACAGCGGCCACGGTGCTGATCCCGTCGGCGTAGATCAGGTATACCGCCAGGAAGGCGAGTGTCAGCGGGTAGCACCGGGCATCCCGAAGCGTTCGGACGAGCTGGCGGAAGCTACCGGCCACCACCGCGAGGCCCCGTTCGCTGCCCTGCGGCGGCTGATGACGACGCATCCGGGACAGCGGGATGAGAGTGAAGACCGCCCACCACAGCCCCGCGGTGACGAAGCAGATCCGAACCGCCGAGGACTCGGACAGTCCGAGCGCATCACGCCCGAGATAGGTGCCCAGGTTGAGCGCCAGCGCGATACCACCACCCAGATAGCCGAAGGCCCAGCCCCGGGAAGAGAGCCCGTCCCGCTCATCGGCGGTCGCGATCTCGGGCAGCACCGAGTAGTAGACCACCACCGACGCGTAGTACCCGGTGGTCGCCACGATGAACAGCACGACACCCAGGCGCCAGCCGGTTCCGGTCACCAGCGCGAGCAACGCGGTGGCGGCGGCCCCGGTGAACGCGAAAGATCCGAGCATCGCCCGCTTGTTCTGCGTGCGGTCGGCGATGGCACCGGTCAGCGGGAGCACCACTACCTGCAGCAGGGTGGAACCGGCCAGCAGATAGTCGAACAGGGAGCCAGCGGGGAACCGGAGCCCGAACAGCGAGATGTCGCAGTCGACCAGGGCGTTGCGCGTCGGGCAGGTCTGGCCGGCGGCCAGCGCATCGTTCTTCGCCACCGTGGTGAGGTAGAGCGAGAGGAACACGGTGATGATGGAGGTGGGAAAGACCGAGTTCGCCCAGTCATACCAGCACCAGGCGCGTTGGTCACGGCGGCGGTCAGCGTCGTTGCGCGGGACACTCGGGGCGGGCTGCACCGCGTCGCTCACGCCGGCCACGCTCGGCGGGTCCGGAGTACTGCACGCAGCACATCCGGTTCATCCGTCATCAGACCATCGACACCGAGATCGAGCAGGGCATGCATCTCGGCTTCCCGGTCCACCGTCCACACATGGACCTCGAAGCCACGGACATGCGCGTAGTGCACCAGCCTGCGGTCTATCACCGGGACGCCGAATATCCGCGCCGGTATTTGCGCGATCCGGCCGCGGATCGGTGCCGGGATGGGCACCACTGATCGCAGCCGCAGCGCAACGGCCGAGGTGGGACCCATCGACGTCAGCACCCTCGGACCGGCTGCCTTGCGTATCCGCCGTAGCCGCGCTTCGGAGAAGGCCACGATGCACACCCGGTGCCACTGCCCGGTGCGCTGGAGCAACCGCAGCACCGGCTCGACCGCCGAGTCCGCCTTGACGTCGATGTTGACCAGGGCGTCGGGGAGTTCTTCCATCAGCTCGGTCAGCCGGCAGACTGGTTCGCGCCCACCCACCCGCGCGGACCTGACTGCGGCCCAGTCCAGTTGCTCCACCTCGCCGGACCCATCAGTGGTCCGGTCCAGGGTCGGGTCGTGCAGGATGACGACCACGCCGTCCCTGGTGGATCGGACATCGGTCTCCAGATACCGGTACCCCTCGGCGGCAGCGCGACGAAACGCGGTGAGCGAGTTCTCCATGCCGGCCAGTTCGCCGCAATGCCACCCGCGATGTGCGAACGCACGGGGAGTGGGACCGTCCAGAAACGGATGCCGGACCGAAGCCACCCCGCCATTCTGCCGTCCCAGACCGCCGTACCCCGAGGGGGTGACCACCACGAGGTGGCCCCAATGTCGTGAACTGGACGCTACGAACATCCCGCCTGCTGGACACGTCGCTGGCGTCGAGCTCACGGCGCACGGCAATCTGAGAGGCGCAACCTCCACGACCAACGGGGAGTGGCGATGACGATGCGCGAGAACGCCGCGCTGGAGGTACTGGCGGCGGAATGCACCGCCTTGCTGGGATCGCACGCGGTGATCACCGACCGGCAGCGGCTGCGCACCTATGAGTGTGACGGGCTGGCGCAGTACCGCGTGGTGCCGGGACTGGTGGTGTTGCCGGAGACCGCCGAGCAGGTCGCCGCGGTGGTCCGGTCCTGTGCCGCCGCTGGGGTGCCGTTCGTGGCCCGCGGCTCGGGCACCGGCCTGTCCGGCGGCGCGCTGCCGCATGCCGAGGGCGTGCTGATCGTGACCTCCCGGATGCGGCGGATCCTGGAGATCGACCCGGCCAACGAGCGGGCGATCGTCGAGCCCGGAGTGATCAACTTGGACGTGACGAAAGCCGCCGCTCCGCAGGGCTGGTATTTCGCGCCTGACCCGTCCAGCCAGCAGATCTGCTCGGTCGGCGGCAACGTCGCGGAGAACTCCGGTGGGGCGCACTGCCTCAAGTACGGGTTCACCACCCATCATGTGCTGGGCCTGGAAGTCGTCACCCCCGACGGGGAGCTGGTCTGGCTGGGCGGCACCACCCGCGATATGCCCGGGTACGACCTGCTCGGCGCCTTCGTCGGCAGCGAGGGCACCCTGGGGATCGCGACCAAGATCGTGGTGCGGCTGCTGCGAGCTCCGGAGTCGGTGCGCTGCCTGCTCGCCGCCTTCCCCGGGGTGGACGAGGCGGGCGCTGCGGTGTCGGCGATCATCGCTGACGGCGTCACTCCCGCTGCGATCGAGATGATGGACGCGCTCGCCATCGAGGCTGCCGAGGCTGCGGTGGCCTGCGGCTACCCGGAGGGGGCCGGCGCGGTGCTCGTCGTGGAGCTGGACGGCCCGGCCGCCGAAGTGGAGCACACCTTCGCCGCGGTCCAACGGCACTGCACCGGCGCGGGCGCCTCCGAGATCCGGGTGGCCCGGGATGCTGCCCAACGGGCCCTGTTCTGGAAGGGTCGCAAGTCCGCGTTCGCCGCGGTGGGCCGGATCAGCCCCGACTACATCGTGCAGGATGGGGTGATTCCCCGCACGGTGCTGCCCGAGGTGTTGGGCAAGATCGCCGAGCTCGCCGCCGGCACCGGAGTGCGGGTGGCCAATGTCTTTCATGCCGGTGATGGCAACCTGCACCCGCTGGTCCTGTTCGACGAGGCGAAACCGGGGGAGGCGCAGGCCGCGGAGGAGGTGTCCGGCGCGATCCTCGACCTGTGCATCGCCTACGGCGGCTCGATCACCGGTGAGCATGGCGTGGGCACCGACAAGGCCCGGTACCTGCCGCGGATGTTCACCGCGGAGGACCTGGACACCATGCAGCGGCTGCGCTGCGCGTTCGACCCCGCCGGGGTGTGCAACCCGGGCAAGGTGTTCCCGACCCCCCGGCTGTGCGGTGAAGTGCCCGGCAAGCACAAAGGGGTGCACCCGTTGCAGGCCGCCGGCCTGGCCGAGCAGTTCTGATGAGCACTTCCACTCTGCACAGCCTGCAGCAGGCCTGCGGCGACATCACCGAAGCCACCGCCGGTGACACCGTGGACGGGGTGCCGGCCCGCTGGGTGGCCCGGCCGGGCGGCACCGAGGAGGTCTCGACGGTGCTGCGGGCGGCCGCTGGGCTGGGGTTGCGGGTGCTCGCCCGGGGCCGCGGCACGAAGTTGTCCTGGGGCGTCCCGCCGACCGGCGTGGACCTGATCGTCGATACCACCCGGATGGCCACGGTGCTCGCGCATACCGCGGGTGATCTCGTCGTCACGGCGCAGGCCGGCCTGCCGGTGGCCGAGCTTCAGGACACACTGGCCCGGCACCGCCAGCACCTGGCGCTCGACGGTGCCAGCACCACCGCGGGGACGGTGGGGGGCACCATCGCCACCTCCGCGTCGGGCCCGTTGCGGTACCGCTACGGCTCGGTGCGTGATCTGCTCATCGGCATCACCGTGGTGCTCGCCGACGGCACCATCGCCCGCTCCGGCGGCACGGTGGTGAAGAACGTTGCCGGCTACGACCTGGGCAAGCTGTACACCGGCTCGCTGGGCACCCTCGGAGTGATCACCGAGGCGGTGTTCCGGCTGCACCCGCTGCCTGAGGCCCGCCGCTGGATCATCGCGCAAGCCGGCGACGCTCAGCGCGCGGCCGCGGGCATCGCCGCGGTCCGGGCATCGCAGCAGGACCCGGTGGCCTTGGACGTGGACCGGCCCGCTCCGGGCGCTCCGGTGATGGTTGCGGTCACCATCGAGGGCATCGCCGAGGGGATCGAGGGGCGCGCCGGTGCGGTGGCAGACCTGCTCGGCCAGGCAGCCAGGACGCAGGCCACCGTGACCCGGCAGCCACCGTCGTGGTGGGGTCAGGCGCTTGCGGGTCCGGCCGCGGCGCTCACCTGCGAGCCGACCGGGCTGGCCGAGCTGCTCGCCGATGCTCCCGGTGCGCTGCGCGGTTCGGCTGGCGCGGGAGTGTTCACCGCAGGCCTGGACGATGGTGACGGGCTGGGCGCGGAGCTGGCCCGGCTGCGCCGGATCGCGGCCCGGCACGGCGGCACGGTGGTGCTGCGGTGTGCAGCCCCGCACCGCAAAGCGGCGCTGGATGTGTGGGGTCCGGTGCCCGCGCTGAGCTTGATGCGCCGGCTCAAGGACCACTTCGACCCCGATCACCGGCTGGCGCCGGGGCGGTTCGTAGGGGGGATCTGAGATGGTGGCAGGTGCATTCGACGAGCATCACCCGCCGCAACCCGAGCTGATCAAAGACTGCGTGCACTGCGGGTTCTGCCTGCCCTCCTGCCCCACCTACGTGCTGTGGGGGGAGGAGATGGACTCCCCGCGCGGGCGTATCCACCTGATGAAGGCTGGCTTGGAGGGTGAGCCGCTGTCGGAATCGATGGTGAGCCATTTCGACGCTTGCCTGGGGTGCATGGCCTGTGTGCCGGCCTGCCCGTCCGGCGTCCAGTACGGCACGCTGATCGCCGAGACCCGGGCCCAGGTGGAGCGGCGTTACGAGCGGCCCCGCCGGGAGCGGCTGCTGCGCGAGGCGATCTTCTGGTTGTTCCCTTACCCGCGGCGGTTGCGGGCGTTACGCGGGCCGCTGGCGCTCTACCAGCGCAGCGGTCTGGACCGGCTACTGCGACGCCGTGGGCTGCTCGACCGGCTGCCCCCGACGATGCGGGTGATGGAGTCGCTGACCCCGACATTGACCCGGCGCCTGCCGCTGCCGGAGCGGGTACGTGCCCGGGGCCGGCGCCGCGCGGTGGTCGGGATGCTCACCGGCTGCGTGCAGGACGCCCTGTTTCCTGAGGTCAACGCCGCGACCGCGCGGGTGCTGGCCGCGGAGGGCTGCGACGTGGTGATCCCCCGCGGGCAGGGCTGCTGCGGGGCGCTGTCACAGCACATGGGTCGCGAGCAGGAAGCGATCGCCTTCGCCCGTGCCTTGATCCGGCGTTTCGAGACCGCCGGGGTGGACCACGTCGTGGTCAACGCGGCCGGGTGCGGGTCCGCGATGAAGGAGTACGCGCACCTGCTGCGCGATGATCCCGCCTACGCCGAACGCGCTCAGGCCTTCGTCGAGCGCACCCGCGACGTCTCCGAGCTGCTCGTCGAGCTCGGTCCGGTGGCGCCACGGCGGCCGCTGAACCTCTCGATCGCCTACCACGACGCCTGCCACCTCGGGCACGCGCAGGGGATCCGGTCCCAGCCCCGGGAGCTGTTGCGAGCCGTTCCGGGCCTGACGCTGACCGAGATCGCCGAATCCGACCTGTGTTGTGGCTCAGCGGGGGTGTACAACCTGCTCCACCCGGGCCCGGCCACCGAGTTGGGGGACCGCAAGGCCCGCAATGTGCTCGCCACCGGCGCATCAGTACTGGTCACCGCGAACCCGGGATGCCTCATGCAGATCGGAGCCGGCGCGCGCCGGCTCGGCACGCATCTTCCGCTAGCGCATACCGTCAACGTGCTGGACGCCTCGATCTGCGGGGTGCCGCTGCGCACGCTCTGAAATACCAGTGCCGACGGGAATCAGCGGTAGCCGGTGACGTCGGCGGGTTTGCCTGCTTGTTCGACTTCGGTGATGTATTTCCAGGCAGTGACCAGGCAGTGACACTGTCACGCTGTGCGGGCGTAACTCGTGGGCCAGCACGAACGCCATTCGATTGAGGCACGTGTTGCACCTGACCCAATGCTGACTTAGGGTTTCCCCGTGGGCCGCTCATAGGCTCAGACTGATGCCCCGGACCCGGTGTCTTTCGCCCCAAAGGGGCGATGACGGCGACCGGGGGTCTTTTGCGTTTCCGCCGCCAGAACCGAGCAGCAGCAGGCCCACGAGACCGTCCGCAAGGAGCGCGTCGACGCCAACTTCGGCAACCGTTTAATACCGTTTAATACCGTTTAATCTACCGAAGGAGAACCGCTGTGCAGATCCCCAAGGACAAGATCCTCGAAATGATCAAGTCGCGTGGCGACCACGACCAGGCCGGTCAGGCCCAGTCGGAGCTGCCCGAACAGGTCGACACCGATAAGGACAAAGGTCTGCTCGACAAGTTCGGCGTCGACCCGAAGCAGCTGATGGGTGGCATGGGTGGCATCGGGGACAAGCTCGGAATGTAGGCGAAGCTCGGGAGAGGCGGGGAGGTGCCGCTGAATGCGGCGCCCCCGCCACGACCCACTCCCCGAGCCGGTCGGCTGTCAGACGGTGGGTAGCCCCCAGGAGGGGGCCACGCTCGTGGTGGCTTAGCTGGCTGGAGCCAGGACCCCCACCGCGACGAGCACCATCACCAGCGCACCGACCACCACCCGGTAAACGACGAACGGGGTGAAGGTGTGGTGGGCGATGAACTTGAGGAACCACGCGATCACCAGATAACCGGCGCCGAACGCGACTACGGTGGCCAGGATCGTCGGCCCCCAGTCCGGCGTGGCGCCGTCACCGATCTTGGTCAGCTCGAACAGCCCGGAGGCCAGCACCGCCGGCACCGCGAGCAGGAACGAGTAGCGAGCCGCCGCCTCGCGCCGGTAGCCGAGTAGTAGCCCGGCACTGATCGTCCCGCCGGAACGCGACACCCCAGGGATCAGCGCCAGGGACTGGGCCAGGCCGTAACCGAGTGCGTGCGCCGCCGTGAGCTCGCAGAGCGGGCGGGTGTTGCGTGCGAGCCGGTCGGCCACGGCGAGGACCAGCCCGAACACCACGAGCGTGGCACCGATGAGACGCAGGTCGCGAAAAGCAGTCTCGATGGTGTCCTGCAGCAGCAGTCCCAGCACCGCGATCGGCACCGTTCCGGCGATGACGTACCAGCCCATCCGCGCTCGCGGGTCTGCCCGCCGCTCGGGCCGGTACAGCGAGGTGGTCCAGGCGGCGAGAATGCCGGTGATGTCGCGCCGAAAGTAGATCAACACCGCCGACTCGGTGCCCAGCTGGGTGACCGCGGTGAAGGCAGCGCCCGGATCCGACCAGCCCAGCAACGCCGACACCACCCGCAGATGCGCGCTCGAAGAAATCGGCAGGAACTCCGTCAGGCCCTGCACAAGACCGAGCGCGATGGCCTGCACCCACTCCATCACCGACTAACTTCGCGGCAGGACAGATGGGTGTGGCCCGCTCCGCACCCCCACTCCCCAGGCCGGTCGGTCGATCCGATAATCGACATTATGACAAGTACGACGTGGTTGGTCCTGTTCTGTCACTGTTGAAAGAGTGAACGCGCAGCGACGGCTAAAAAGATCACCAGAATCTGCCGGTTCCATTTCCGAGGTTCAGCAGGACTGGGTGATCACCGTTGCCGGCTTGGCCGCAGCGGATGCCGGCGGCCTGGATCCGGAATTGCTCGGGGACTTCCTGGACCGCCTCGCCGCGCACAACGCCGAACACGACTGGGATCGGCACACCAACGCCGCGTTCGCGGCCCTGGGTGCCCGCGCGGCTGAGCACGGAGTGGCGCTGCGCGCCCTGGTCGATCTCTACCTCTCCGCCGCGTGGCGGGCCTGGTCACAGCTGCCCGCGGTCACCGTCGAGGACACCAGCGCCATCCGGGCAGCCGGCCATCGAGTGTTGCGCACCTGCGACGATGCCGTCGCCGCGCTTGCCGAGGGTTACGTCTCCGCCGGGCGCGCCATGGTGCGCCGTGAGGAGGCCATGCGCCGCGAGTTCATCGACGACCTGCTGGCCGGCGCCGCGGACCCGGCCGGTCTCATGGTGCGCGCCCAGTCCTACGGCCTGCAGCTCGCGGGGGCGCATGCCGTGCTGCTCGCCCGAGCCGCGACCCCGTTCCACGAGACCAGCCCACTGCTGGCGAGCCTGTGCACCGCCATCGCCGGCCCACTCGGTACCCTCGAGACGTTGACCGCCATTCGCGATGACCTGATCGTGACCGTGCTCCCCGCGCTGGCTCCGGCGGCCATGGACGCCGTGCTCACCACGGCGTTCCGCGCGCTGACCGCCGGGCACACCAGCTGCGGATGGTGCTGGGGCGGGCTTACCCGGGACCCTCGGGGGTGGCGCACTCGTTCGCCGAGGCCCGGGAAGCGCTGGAGTTGGCCACCCGGTTGCAGCTGCCCGAGGCAGTCGTGCGCACCGAGAACCTGCTCGTGTACCAGGTGCTGCTGCGCGACCGCGCCGCGATGTGCGACCTCATCGATACGGTGCTCAGCCCGCTGCGCCAGGCGCGGGGCGGCGCCGGTCCGTTGCTGGAGACCCTGGAGACCTACCTCAGCAATGGCGGGAACACCACCCGCACCGCCCAAACGCTGCACCTGTCGGTTCGCGCAGTCACCTACCGCCTCGGCCGCATCAGCACCCTGACCGGCCTGCACACCGGAGAACCCACCCACCGCTACACGCTGCAGACCGCGCTCCTCGGTGCCCACGCACTGGGCTGGCCGGACAACGACGTCATGAACGATTCCGTTGCCGATTCCCGGCAATGAAACCGGCCCGATCGTGACCGGGCAGCCACGAGCCGCGCCCTCGACCCGCAGCGAACATGGATTGTGCAGGTCAGCAAGGTCACGAGAGGGGCTTGAGTCATGGCGTCGCTGGTCGACCGGATAACCCGCTTTTTGCGGAGCCCGCAGGGACAGCAATTCAGTTGTCGCGCACAGCAGTTCGCTCGGGACCCCAACACCCGCCGCAAGGTCGAGGAGTTGCGGGCCCGGCTGCTGAAGAAGCGATGAGGCAGTAGCCGACACATGAACTTTCGGGGGCTACCGGGGCTGCTGCACGCCTCGGTCGGGGTGGCGTTAGGAGCGCTGATGGCGTCCTGCACCTCTGCCGCCGCGACCGCGGGGCCGGCACAGTACGAGACGGGACTATGGCCGCAGCGTCCGGTGGTAGAGCTCTCTTACGACGTGGCACCGGATCTGCGTTCTGCGACCGGCCGGGAGTCGGTGGTCTTCACCCCGGATTCACGCACCTGCGAGCTGGTGTTCCGGGCCTGGCCGAACAACCCGACCATCTCGAAGAGCGGCTCCGCCTTGACCGTCACCGATACCAATGTGGACGGCCGGCAGGTCGCCGGCCAGGTGAGCGCCGCCGGTGCGCTACCCGGCGCTCCGGGAACCCTCATCCAGCTCCCCCTACCCCAGTGCCTCGAACCCGGCCGATCGGTACGCGCCGACCTCGGGTTCCGGCTGGTCCTCGGGGAGAACGCCGATGAGCGGGTCGGCGTCAACCCCGAGACACAGACAGCCTGGTTCGGCTCCGGGTTCCCGCTACCGGCCTGGATCAGGGGGCAGGGATGGGCCCGCGACCCAGCAGTCCCGATGAACGGTGAGACGGCCGCCAGCGAGGACTTCACCCTCGCCGATCTGTCGGTGACCGCACCGGCGAACTACCGCGTGGTGGGCACCGGGGTCGCGGCCGGCCAGCAGGCGGGTCCCCGGGCCGGCACGAGTACCCACCGGTTCACCGCCCGCGCGGTGCGGGACGTCGCTGTCGCCGTCGGCCGTTACGACGTGGTGGACCACGACATCGACGGTGTACGCCTGCACCTGGCCACTCCCGTCTCCGGTACCAGAGCAGATCCGCAGGAATGGTTGAAACAGATCGGGACCGCGATCAGATCTCTCACCGGGTTGTTCGGGCCGTTTCCATACCCCGACCTCTGGGTCACGATCACTCCGGGGCAGAGTGACGGCACCGAATTCCCGACCGCGTTGCAGTTCGGAGATATCAAGCGCAGCCATCTCCGAGCCTTGGTCGCACACGAAATCTCGCACCAGTGGGTTTACTCTCTGGTCGGTAACAATCAGGCTGAGCACCCCTGGCTCGACGAATCACTGGCCACCCTCGGCGAGGGCATCGCAGGTGGTGACAGCAACGACTACCAGTACAGCGAAATTTCCGGACGAGTTACCGGGCTGATGGGACAGCCCATGGCCTACTGGCCCCAGCATGGCGGTTTCCAGCGTTATACCGAGGCCGTCTACGATCAAGGCGCCGCAGCTCTGTTGCGGGCCCGACGGCAGGTCGGCGCCGAGGGATTCGATGCCGCACTGCGTGCATACGTCAAAGCAAACGCTCATCGGGTGGCAACTCCGGCCGATTTCGCCCATGCATTCGCCAGCATGCCGCAGGTGGCCGAAATATTGAATCGGACCGGCGCCCTGGGGAGCGACCGGTAGGCAGATTAATGGCTAGAACAGGGGTAATTCAGCGACTATGTCCAAGACCATGTCCGACCCGGGCAACAGCGGGGTCTTCGCACGCCGCGAGTCAGTGGTGCGGAGTTACTGTCGTAGCCTGGACGCTGTTCTCACCACCGCACGAGGAAGCGTGGTTCGGGACAGCGAGGGCCGAAAATACATCGATTTCCTCGCCGGTGCGGGGGCACTGAACTATGGTCATAACGACCCCGATATGAAACAGGCGCTCTTGAAGTACATCGCCTGTGACGGGATTGCGCACGGGCTCGATCTGCACACCGAGGCCAAACGCACCTTCCTCGAGCTGTTCGAGGACCTCATCCTGGTCCCCCGCGGGATGAACCATCGGGTGCAATTCACCGGACCCACCGGCGCCAACGCGGTCGAGGCCGCGTTGAAGCTCGCCCGCAAGGCCACCGGACGGACCAACGTCATCGCCTTCACCCGCGGCTTTCACGGGCTGTCCCAGGGTGCCCTGGCCGCTACGGCGAACGCCGGGATGCGTGGTGCTCCACAGCTCCCCCTGCCGGGGGTGAGCCGGTTACCGTTCGACGGCTACCTCGGTCCAGGCATCGACACCAGCGACCTGCTCGCCTCGATGCTGGCGGATACCTCCAGCGGTGTGGACCAACCAGCCGCGATCCTGCTGGAGGCGGTGCAGGGTGAAGGCGGGCTCAATGTGGCCTCGATGGAGTGGCTGCGTCGGGTCGCCGCGCTCGCCGAGGAGCATGGCGCCCTGCTCATCGTCGACGACATCCAGGCCGGCTGCGGGCGCACCGGAACCTTCTTCAGCTTCGAGTCCGCCGGTGTCGTGCCGGACCTGATCGTGCTGTCCAAGTCACTATCCGGTTTCGGCCTGCCGATGTCGCTCGTCCTGGTGCGGCCCGAGTGGGATCTCTGGCGGCCCGGAGAGCACAGCGGAACCTTCCGCGGAAACGCGCACGCCTTCGTCACCGCGAGCGTGACGCTGCGGAAGTTCTGGTCGAGCAGCACGTTCACCGACGACGTGGCCCGGCGCGCCAACCTGGTCAGCTACCACCTGATCGAGATCGCGAGCGGCATCGCCGGGGCCAGGATCAAGGGGCGAGGGATGATGCAGGGAATCGAAGTCACGCCCTCACTGGCCACGCAGATCCGCAACACCTGCACCCGCAACGGTCTGATCATCGAAGCCTCCGGACCGCAGGACGAGGTGCTCAAGGTGTTCGCGCCGCTCACCACGCCGGACCACCTGCTCGATGCGGGTCTGGCGATCATGGCCGACGCCGCTGCCGCCGCGGTCGGCTCACCGGTCGGGGTCTCGGCCTAGCCGAAGGGAGTTGCGCGCCCGGTCCGCGACCGGCGGACCGGCATCACCACGAGTGGGGGCATGCGCACGATGGGGAGCACACGCACGCCGAGCCAGGTAGCCGGTCCTGACCTGGTTGGTTTGCACAGCAAGGACATCCCGTCCGCCGATTCCGGTCGGGTACTGATCGCCCAGGACCGGGCACATCATCCGCGCACCAGCCAGGGCGAGCGGCTGAACCACGTGTTCGAGCAGCGCTGCGATGGGAGCCCGACGCTGCTCGCCGTCGACGCCGGGGATCTCGCACTCACCTACGAGGAGCTGGACCAGCGCGCCAACCAGCTGGCCCGCTACCTGCTCACCCGCGGTGCCCGTAGCGGTGATCGGATCGCGCTGCTACTTGACCAACCGGTGCAGTCCTATCTCGGGATGCTGGCCGTACTGAAGATCAACGCCGCGTACGTCCCGCTGGATGCTGGGTTCCCGCTCGACCGGATATCCTACATCGTCTCCGACGCGCAGGTGTGCATGGTGCTCTCGCTCGCGAGCGTGCGGGACCGGATCGGGAGCCTCCTCGATACACACCGGCTGGGTGCCGAGCTGGTGTGCCTCGATGAGGCCGCCGAACTCGCCGAGGGAGCGGACACCGACCGGCTGAGCAGCGCCGATGTCGGCGAACCGGTAGACGACCTGGCCTACATCATCTACACCTCGGGCTCGACCGGTCGGCCCAAGGGCGTGGCCATCACCCATGCGAGCATCTGCAACTTCGTCCGGGTCGCCGCCGAGGTCTATGGCATTCGCGCTCAGGATCGGGTCTACCAGGGTATGACGATCGCCTTCGACTTCTCTGTCGAGGAGACCTGGGTTCCGTGGGTGGCCGGAGCGACGCTGGTGCCGAAACCCGCCGGGTGCAGCCTGCTGGGCCAGGACCTGCATCAGTTTCTGGCCCAGCGCCGGGTCAACGGGTTGTGCTGCGTGCCGACCCTGCTCGCCACCATCGAGGAGGAGCTGCCGGAACTGCGGTTTCTGCTGGTATCCGGGGAGGCCTGCCCGCAGGACCTGATCGCGCGCTGGCACCGGCCGGGACGGCGGTTCCTCAACGCCTACGGCCCGACCGAGGCCACCGTCACCGCAACCTGGACGGTGCTGCACCCCGGCCGGGCGGTGACCATCGGTGCGCCGCTGCCCACGTACTCCGCGGTCATCCTCGACCCCGATAACCCCTACTGTGCCCTGCCCCCCGGCGAGATTGGCGAGATCGGCCTCGCCGGTATCGGCCTGGCCTCGGGCTATGTCAACCGCGAGGACCTGACCGAGAGGGCCTTCATCCCGGACTTTCTGGCCATCCCTGGCAACCCGTCTGGCCGGATCTACCGCACCGGGAACCTGGGCCGGTTCACCGACCACGGGGAGATCGAGTACCACGGCCGGATCGATCTCCAGGTCAAGATCCGCGGGTACCGGATCGAGTTGACCGAGATCGAGTCGGTGCTGCTCCAGACACCCGGGATCGCCGCCGCCGTGGTCGGCACCTACTGCCCCGAGCCCGGCACCGTGGAGCTGGCCGGCTACTACAGCCTGCGCAGCGGGGTTCCGGCGCTCGATCCTGAGATGATCTACAACGAGCTGGGCAAGCGGCTGCCCCGGTACATGGTTCCGGCGTATCTCCAGCGGCTCGACGTGATCCCGGTGACCACCATCGGCAAGGTCGACCGGGCGAATCTGCCGGTGCCGGCCATCCGGCGCGCTCTGCCACCGGGCGAGCAGGTCACGCCGGCCAGCGACACCGAGCGCCTGCTCGCCGAAGCGCTCGCGCAGGTGCTACACCTCGACCAGGTCTCGGTGACCACCCATTTCTTTGACGACCTCGGTGCGCACTCGTTGCTGATGACGCGCTTCTCGGCGCTGGCTCGCAGGCACACCGCCCTCCCCCCGATCGCCATCAGAGATATCTACCGGCACCCGAGCATCCGGGAGCTGGCCGGCGCCCTCGACGCCATCACCCCGCTCCCCCACCGGATCACCACGCGGAGGCAACTGCCGGGAAACCGGCCAGCAGGCTCGCTTACGGGTGTACCGGTGCAGCGCAACTACTGCTGTTCCTCGCCGCTGCCTACCTCGGCGGCCTGCTGCTCGACCGGGGTTTCCGGTGGCTCTCCGGCGGGGCCGGCTGGGGAGAGGTCTTGCTGCGCGCGGCGGTACTCAGCACCGGCACGTTCGCCGGGCTGTGCGCTCTCCCGATTGCCGCCAAATGGATGCTGGTCGGCCGGTGGAAACCGGTCGAGATCGACCTGTGGAGCCCGGCTCACCTGCGGTTCTGGACCGTGAAGACGTTGATCCGAGCAAGCCCGCTGGCGCTGCTCGCCGGGTCACCACTCTACGTTCTCTACCTGCGGGCACTCGGTGCGCGGATCGGCGCGGGCGTATCGATCTTCTCCCGAACGGTGCCGGTGGCCACTGACCTGATCACCATCGGCGCCGGCACGGTGATCCGGAAGGACTCGTCGTTCACCGGCTACCGGGCAGTGGCGGGCCGGCTGCACATCGGCCCGATCGTCCTCGGTTCGAACGTGCTGGTCGGGGAGAAGACAGTGCTCGACATCGGCACCACCATGGGTGATTGGGCCCAGCTCGGTCACAGCTCCGCGCTGCACACCGGGCAGGCGGTGCCGGCCGGGCAGAGCTGGCACGGCTCCCCCGGGCAACCAACCAGTACGAACTACCGGCGGGTGGCCCCGGCCCGGTGCGGCACCGCACGCAGAGCCTGTTACAGCATGCTCCAGATCCTGCTCTTACTGGCGTTCAGCTCCGCGGTGACGACTGCCGTGGTTCTGGCCTTGACCAGGATTCCGCACCTATTCACCCTGCTCGGCCCCGGCCCGCTGCTGCTGGGCAGCTGGTACTTCCCCCTCGCCGTCGCGCTGGTGGCAGTCATCCTCTACCTTGCGGCGCTGCTGGGCGGGCTGGGCATGATGATGATCCTTCCCCGGTTACTGACGCCGTTGATCACTCCCGGCCGGGTATACCCGCTTTACGGGTTCCATTTCCTCGTCCAGCGGGTGATCACGAGCGTGAGCAACTCGCGATTTTTCATGCTGTTGCTCGGCGACAGCTCGTTCATCGTGCACTTCCTCCGCGGGTTGGGCTACGACCTGTCCCGGGTCCAGCAGACCGGATCGAACTTCGGCACCCAGCTGCGCCACGACTCCCCCTTCCTCACCACCGTGGGCACCGGAACCATGGTCAGCGACGGCCTATCGGTCGTGAACGTGGAGATGTCGAGTACCTCGTTCCGCATCGACCCGGTCGTGGTCGGTGAGCGAAACTTCATCGGCAACGACGTCGCCTTCCCGGCGGGAGCCCGCACCGGTGACAACTGCCTGCTCGCGACCAAGGTCATGATCCCCGTCGGCGGGCCGGTCCATCAGGACACCGGGCTGCTCGGCTCACCGCCGTTCGAGATCCCCCGGAACTCACCACGCCCTCACTCCGCCAGCCATCCGGCCACCCCGGAGGAGCTGCGCAGCCGTTTGGCCGCCAAGAACCGGTACAACGCCCGCACCGTCGCGGTTGTGCTGCTCCTGAGATTGGTCGGGGCCTTCGCCAGCCTGCTGGCCATCGCGGTCCTCGCCGATCTGTGGGCGCAGTTCGATGTGCTGGCCATCGCCGTCGGGCTGATCACCGTCCCGCTGATCCTCATCGTCTACTCGGCAGTGCTGGAGCGGGCCGTACTGGGCTTCCGGCCGCTGACTCCACAGGCCTGCTCGATCTACGACAGCTACTTCTGGCACCACGAACGGCTCTGGAAGTTCTACATCAGCCCCGCGCTGCGCGGGACCCCGTTCACCAGCCTGATCTGGCGGCTCGCGGGCCTGCGGATCGGCCGTCAGGTTTTCGATGATGGCTGCGTCATCCCGGAGAAGACCCTGGTCACCATCGGCGATGGCGCGGTGCTCAACGCTGGCAGCGTCATCCAGGGCCCTCGCTGGAGGACGGTTACTTCCAGTCCGGCTACATCTGCATCGGGGCCGGGGCCTGCCTCGGCGTCAACGCATTCGTCCATTACGGCGTCACCATCGGGCAGGGCGCCGCCCTCGCCACCGATGCTTTCCTCATGAAGGGCGAGGAGGTCCCCCCGCATGAGCGCTGGTGTGGCAACCCGGCGAGCACGCGGACCCGTTGAGCCCGGCAAGCACCGAGTTTCGCTCCAGGGTTGACTGCCGCAAGCGTGACGAGGCGCGGTCGCTCTCGTTACCCGGAGAAATGCCCGGCTTCCGATCGCTGGTTACCGTAGCCGCCGTGGCAGTGGTCGCTCCCCTTCTCGGATCCGGTACCGCCACCGCGGCGGTCCGCGCGCCGGAGTGCCCGACAAGTTTGGCCTGCCGCTTCGTCCCGATCCCCAGCGGCAACTACGACCGGGCCGATCGCCCGCACGACGGCGACGAGATCCGATACATCGTCCTGCACGACACCGAGGAGCGGTACGACGCTGCGATCACCCGGTTCCAGGACCCGGCAAGCGCCGTCTCGGCACACTACGTGATCCGATCCTCCGACGGACACGTCACCCAACTCGTCCCCACCAAGGACATCGCCTTTCACGCCGGTAACTACTGGTTCAACATGCACTCCATCGGCATCGAGCACGAGGGTGTCCTCGCCGAGGGCGCACGCTGGTACACCGAGGCGATGTACCAGTCCTCCGCCAGGCTGGTGCGCTACCTCGCCGCGCGGTACCACATCCCGCTGGATCGGGAGCACCTCCTGGGCCACGAGGAGGTGCCCGGACTGACACCGGGCACTACCCCGGGGATGCACTACGACCCGGGCCCGTACTGGAACTGGGCGCACTTCTTCGAACTCCTGGGCGCGCCGCTGCCGAGCCCGCACCACTCGGACTCACCGGTGGTGACGATCGCGCCGCGCTTCAGCAGCAACGCCCAGCCGCTGCAGAGCTGCACCGGAGACGACTGCTCCGATCTGCCACCCCAAGGCAGCAACGTCGTGTACCTGCACACCGGACCCAGCACCCGCGCGCCGCTGGTCAGCGATCCAGTGCTGCACCCGGACGGCTCGCCGGGCACTACCCGGCTCGGGGACTGGTCGGCCAGGGTGATCACCGGGCAGACCTTCGCCGTGGCCGGGCGGCAGGGCGAGTGGACCGCGATCTGGT
>DASYAZ010000020.1:0-3650 GCA_036501085.1 Pseudonocardiaceae bacterium
CGGCGGGCGGGGGACCTTCGCCGACCTGATTACCGTGGCGGTTCCCGGTCACCAAGGCGCGGTGGACTGGCCGCCGGCCAAAACGTTTTTACCTACCGACCGTGCAGCGCTACGTCATCGTGGAGGACTCCGGCGCGGCCAGGCCTCCGGCCGGGGCCGACACCCATCTGGATATGTGGGTCGACGGTCGGGACGGCACTTAAGCAGAGCACCGACCATTGCGAGGACCAGTTCCCAGGCAGGGTCCGGCTTAGCCTCGATCCACCGAAGGCCGGGGCTGATGGGACCGTGTCGGCATAGAGAAAGTGCCCTCTGAGCTGGGATGATTGGAGTTCCTACGCAACAATCAGCCAGCTGTCGAAGGGCACTTTCAGTGCGAGTCTCCCACAGGTTCGGCGTCGAGTCCGTGCGCTTCGACGAGGACAATCTGGTGTCCTATGCGGGGCTGGTGCCCTTACTCAGGTTGGCCGAGCAGACCCGGCTCCCAGAGATCATCGCCGAGAAGGTGTCGATCAAGACACCGCGAATCAAGTCCGGTTCGGCGAACCCAGCACCGAAGCTGCTCACGGTGATCGCGGGAATGTGTGCCGGCGCGGACAGCATCGATGACCTCGGTGTGCTGCGCGCCGGCGGGATGCCGATCCTGTTCGACCAGGTCTATGCGCCCTCGACACTGGGCACGCTGCTACGCGAGTTCAGCTTCGGTCATGCCCGTCAACTGGAATCGGTGCTGCGCGAGCACCTGACCGCCCTGTCCGGGCGCACCGAGCTGCTGGCCGGCATCGGGCAGCAGGCGTTCATCGACATCGACTCGCTGCTGCGCCCGGTCTATGGGCATGCCAAGCAGGGCGCTTCTTACGGCCACACGAAGATCGCCGGTAAACGGGTCTTACGCAAGGGCCTCTCGCCGTTGGCCACCACCATCAGCACCCCACAGTGCGCGCCGGTGATCGCCGGGATGCGGCTACGGGCGGGCAAGACCGGCTCGGGCAAGGGTGGTGGGCGGATGGTGTCCCAGGCAATCGCTACCGCCCGCGCTGCCGGCGCCGTGGACGCGATCCTGGTCCGTGGAGACTCTGCCTACGGCAGCCGCGCGGTCGTGCGCGCATGCCGACGCGGTAAGGCACAGTTCTCGCTGGTCATGGTCAAGCACAAGGCAATCCAGCGCGCCATCGAGTCCATCGAAGAGTCCGCATGGACCCCGGTGCGTTACCCGGGCGCGGTGCAGGATCCCGACACCGGCGCCTGGATCTCTGACGCGGAGGTCGCCGAGGTGACCTACACCGCGTTCGCCGCCACGAAGGATCGGATCACCGCTCGGCTGGTGGGGCGCCGGGTCAAAGATGCCCGTTACCCCGACGCGCTGTTCCCGGTCTGGCGGTATCACCCGTTCTTCACCAACACCGAGCTGCCCACCGCCGAAGCCGACTTCGTGCACCGCCGCCACGCCGTCATCGAAACCGTGTTCGCCGACCTGATCGACGGGCCCCTGGCCCACATGCCGTCGGGCCGGTTCGGCGCGAACTCCGCCTGGGTGCTCGCCGCCGCGATCGCGCACAATCTGCTGCACGCCGCCGGCACCCTCGCCGGAGGACACCACAGCGTGGCGCGCGGATCCACGCTGCGCCGACGGATCATCACAGTCCCGGCCCGACTAGCCCGTCCCGGCCGGCAGCCGATCTTGCACCTGCCCACCCGCTGGCCGTGGGCGCCGGCGTGGCTCTCGCTCTGGAACAACATCCTCGGCCATGGCCCGCCCGCCACCGCGTGACCTCTACCCGCCCGAACAGTCCGAACAGTGGAAAAGCTGGATAGACCAGCAGATCACCGACGTCCCACTCCGCACGAGACCAGCGAAGCGATCTTCAGCCCAACAAGATCAGCAGAACAAACGGTTCCGCGGACGCTTCTATTTGTGTCAAGGCCGTTCGGCGCCGTCTCCACCTGTCGTGTGGCGGGGTGGCAGGCCCGGGTACCGCGGGTCACGTGTGGAGCCGGCGGTGCTCGGTCGATGCAGGCAGGCTGGGCTGCGAAATCGGCGGGGTTCACAGCGCTGGTTCAGCGGTAGGTAGAAGGTGCGGTCGCGTTCCCATCGGTAGCAGCGCAGTGCCAGGCGGAGTGCGTGGTCCGGGCAGGGGCACGGGAGCCGGGCTGGGGGGTAACGATGATGCCGAGGCTGGCTCGGGCGCTGGTTCACGCGCTGGGCGCCGCGCTGATGGGGGTCATGGCCGTGGTGAGGGTGCGGTATAGCTGTCGGGCGATGTAGCGCTTGAGGCAGCGCCGGATCTCCCTCGGGGTCTTGCCTTCGGTGGTGCGGCGGAAAACGTAGGCCTGGGTGGCGGGGTCGCTGCGGATTCTGGTGTTGGCGATGACGTGGATGGCTTTGTTCAGCGCGCGGTCTCCACCGCGATTGAGCCGGTGCCGCACGGTGGGTCCGCTGGAGGCCTCGATCGGGCTGGTTCCGGCGAGATTGGCGAACGCGGCGTCGCTGCGACACCGCCCCGGGTGGGAGAACGACACGATGGTCTGGGCGCCGGTGACCGGCCCGATCCCAGGCCGGGCAGTCAGCCCCGGAACGAGGTCGTTGACGATCGCGATCAGCTCGGTCCGGTTGGCCTTCAGCATTCGAGCGGCCTCGCGCAGTGCGAGGGCCAGGCGGCGGATCTCCGCGTGACGCACCGCCTGGACTCGACTGGCCTCCCGAGGCTGGCGACGTCTGACCAGTTCAGACAGGGTCGGGGCGGTGAGTTTCCCGCGGGCGAGACGACGGTCTCCGTCGTTCCCGTCTCGCAATAGCGCCTTGAGACGGTTGGTCTGCCCGGTACTGGTGGTGGTTAGCTCCTGGCGCGCGACCAGCAGGATGCGCAGGGCCTCGCGGTCGCCGTCCGCGCGTGGGGTGGGCAGCTTGTCCGCCTCCAGGCCCAGGGCGAACAGCACGGCCAGATGCGCGTCGATCGGGTCGGACTTGCCCTTGCCCCGACGGGTCTTGCGGCTGGGTTGCTCGGCCTCGATCACTGGGAGACCGGCGGCGGTGGCCGCACGGGCCAGCCCGACGCCGTAACTGCGGGTGCCCTCGATCGAGATCACCAGCCTCGACCCGGGAGCATGCTCGAACATCCAGGCCAACGCCGCGGCGTGGCCGGCGTTGTCGTTGCCGAACGAGCCGGTGGCGATCACCGCGCCGCTGGGGTGGGCGATCTCAACCTGGTTGGTGTCGCGGTGGGTATCGGCGCCGATGACTGCATCGACGACTTCTGGGAGCATGACCACTGGCCGGAGGCTCCTTCCGTGGGGCGCGGTCAACGTCGGCACCGGCCTGGATGAGGGTCACCGTGGTGGCATATCTGTGACGGGTCACGCTCGCGCGGACAGGCTTCTGACGCTTCTATTCGTGTCAAGCCCCCGATGGCATCTTGAGGCGGTACGGGTGTGGCCTCGTCACGGCGGGGTGGATCTGGGAGTGTGGGGTGGTGGGTTCGGCTGATCACGGACGTCGCGGTAAGGGTTCGCGGAAGAAGCCTCGGCGGGTGCAGCGCGAGCGGCGCCCCACCCCGCGGTTCGGCGGGTTCGACCACGACTTTGACCGGGCCGGGGTTGACGCTGATGGGGCGGCGGGCTACGTCACGGGAGTCGACCCCGCGGTGCTGGCT
>DASYAZ010000021.1:0-16554 GCA_036501085.1 Pseudonocardiaceae bacterium
TGGCCGCGACCGGTCCAGGGGAACTTGACACTCTTCGGGCTAACCCACTGGTGGATCATCATCGCTGATTTGGATTAGCAAACTGAATCATTGACATGATCAAGGTGGGAATAGATACATAAAGTGACAACGTTAGCTCGAAAGAACCCGAGAAGGCTAAACTGGTAGAGAACGAATCGTCCCGATGGCACAGTGGGGTTTATGACACGGCCAGTAGTAGTCGAGGCTGATGTTAGCTCGAACGGTGTAACCCGGCAGGGAGATCGGGCCGGTTCTGGTGCGTCGGCGTCGGCGTCAGCGTCGGCCTCCGCATCGCAGGGTGGCTGGGCACTGCCCTTGGCGGTGCTGGTCGTCGGCATGTTCATGTCGGTGCTGGACGTCAGCATCGTCAACGTGGCCATCCCCACCATCCAGAACGAGTTCGGGGCGACTACAGACGATGTTCAGTGGGTGGTCACCGGCTACACGCTGGCCCTGGGCGTGGTGGTGCCGGCGACGGCGTGGTTGGGGGACCGGTTCGGGCTCAGCCGGGTCTACAACCTGGCTCTACTGGCGTTCGCCGCCGGGTCGGCGTTGTGCGGGCTGGCCTGGGATCTGAACAGCCTGGTGGTCTTCCGGATCATCCAGGCGATCCCGGGCGGGATCCTGCCAGTGATCACGCTGTCGATCCTGTACCAGATCGTGCCCCGGGAGCGCCTCGGTGCCGCCATGGGTATGTACGGCCTGGGGGTGGTGTTCGCCCCCGCGGTGGGGCCGACCCTGGGTGGGTACCTGGTCGAGTACGTGAACTGGCGGCTGATCTTCTTCATCAACGTGCCGATCGGGATCCTGGGTGCGGTGGCCGCGGTGCTGGTGCTGCCACGGTTCGCGGGTCAGGCCGGACGTCGCTTCGACGCGCTGGGTTTCGTCACGATCGCCGGTGGGTTGTTCGCATTACTGCTCGCGCTGTCCGAAGGGGAATCCTGGGGGTGGACCGGCTACCGGGTCCTCGGCCTGATCACCTTCAGCCTGCTCAGCCTAGCGTTGTTCGTGGTCATCGAGCTGGAGGTCGACCAGCCACTGCTGGACATCCGGATCTTCCGCTACTGGGCCTTCACCCACTCACTGCTGCTGATCGCGGTGCTGATGGTGGTGATGTTCGGGGTGCTGTTCTACATCCCGCAGTTCCTGCAGGTGGCCCAGGGCTGGGGAGCGCTCGATGCCGGCCTCACCCTGCTCCCCCAGGCGATGGTGATGGGAGTGTTGATGCCCATCGCCGGGCGGCTCTACGACCGGTTCGGTCCCCGCTGGCCGGTGACCATCGGGTTGCTGATCGCGGCCACCGGAACCTACCTGCTGCACACCATCACCATTGTCACCACCCGCGAACACCTCATCGTCTTGCTGATGATCCAGGCCACCGGCCTCGGGCTGGCCATGATGCCGATCTTCACCTCGGGTATCGCCGTCATCCCGCTGAACAAGACGAATACGGCCAGCGCATTCAACAACGTCGCGCGCAACGTCGCGGGCGCATTCGGTCTCTCCGTGCTCACCGCGATCCTGACCATCCAGCAGGCTCAGCAGATGAGTGGGCGGGCCTCCCTGCTGCCCGCGAACACCATCACCCCGCATCTCGGCCCGCCGGGGACCCCGGACTGGCTCGGGGCGTATGCCGTCTACCAGCAGACCGCTGGGCAGGTGTTCGTCGGAGCGATCGACGACCTGTTCCTGATCGGAGCCGTGCTGGCCGGGTTGGGCGCGCTGGGCGCGCTGTTCATGCGTAACGGGACGGCGCCCGCCCTGGCACCCACGGCCGCCCCGGCAGGGCGGGCAGCCGGCAACGGCGCGGCGAGCACCGGCGGCACAACCGGCACTGCCGCCCCAGGGTCCAACGGCGCAGTGTCCGTCACTACCGGCACTGCCGCCCCAGGGTCCAACGGCGCAGGGTCCAACGGCACAGGGTCCAACGCCGGGAGAAACGGCAGCCCACACCGATCACCGGAGCGCGAGGTGACCCCACCGGTCGGTGACTCGCCACCCGGCATCCCCTGATCCACACCTGCGCCGGGCCGCTTCACCCCCGCTTCACCGACGGCCCAGCCCGCGTTAAGCCCCGCCCGATCTGCGAGGATTCTCGCGAGGGCGGGGTTGACTGGGGCGTGTCGGAAAGGGAGCACGGTGGCGACCAAGGAAGTGGCCGATCAGCGGGTCCAGGTGGCGGGCGACCCCGCCGACCCCATCGGCCCAGGTGAGGTCCCGACAGCGATCGAGCTGGCGGCCCGCCGGGAAGCGGCCCGGAACAACGCAGCCGACAGCAAGCTCTCCGATGTGAGTTCGTTGCAGGTCGGTCCGGCCGACGGCGCGGTCTCCCCGCGGCGGGTGCTGCACCGGGTGGTGATGCCACGGGTCGACGACCCTCCCGAGGTGCGACCGCTCTACCTCGACGAACCGGAGAACCGGCATGGGCGCACCGCTGATGTGCTGTCCCGGTCGGCCATCACCCTGCCGCCCGGGTGCCAGCTGTCCTTTGCCACCTACTTCAACGCCTTTCCGGCCAGCTACTGGAAGCGCTGGACCCGGGTGGAGGAGGTGGCGTTGCGGCTGACCGTGCGCGGCGGCGGGCGGGTGGACCTGTACCGCTCCAAGTCCGACGGTGATGTCGTGCACCTGGAAGGCAAGCAGCTCGATGCCCTGGATGGCGCGGTCGAGCTGGAGTTCCGGGAGTCACTCGCGCCGTTCGAGGATGGCGGGTGGGTCTGGTTCGACGTCGCGACCGGATCCGAGTCGCTGACCATCAGCGACGCCGCGTGGATCGTCGATGAGCCGCTGCCGGTGCGGCCCCTGGCGGTGGCGATCACCACCTTCAACCGCCCGGCCGACTGCGTCACCGCGCTGGGTGCGCTGGCCGAAGATCCCGCAGTCCTCGACGTCGTCGCGAAGGTCTTCGTGGTGGATCAGGGCAGCGTCCAGGTGCGCGACCACCAGCGATTCGCCGAGGTCGCAGCCCAGCTCGGGAACCGGCTGGTGATCATCGATCAGGAGAACCTCGGCGGCTCGGGCGGGTTCACCCGGGGCATGCTCGAGGCGCTGCGCACCACCGGCATCGAGCACGTGATGCTGATGGACGACGACGTCCGCCTCGAACCCGACAGCGTGCTGCGCGCGCACGCCTTCGCCAGCGCCACGTCCGCGCCGGTGATCGTCGGCGCCCAGATGCTGAACCTTCAGGTCCGCAGCCAGCTGCACGCCATGGGGGAGGTCGTGGACCTGCGCACGAGCTTCTGGCGTCCCGCACCCGGGTCGGTCTACCAGCACGACTTCGCCAAGCTGACCTTGCGCGAGCAGAACCTGCTGCACGCTCGCATCCACTCCACCTATAACGGCTGGTGGATGTGCCTTTTCCCCCGCGAGGTGCTCGAACGCACCGGGCTGCCGTTGCCGCTGTTCATCAAATGGGACGACGCGGAGTACGCGTTGCGGGCCGGCGAGCGCGGCTTTCCCACCGTCAGCCTGCCCGGATCGGCGATCTGGCACATGCCCTGGACCGACAAGGATGACGCGTCGGATTGGACGTCGTATTTCCATCTGCGTAACCGGCTGATCACGCTGGCACTGCACAGCCCTTACGACGTCCGCCGGGCACTCGTACAGGACGGCCTTCGCGTCACCTTCAAGCATCTGATGGCCATGGAGTACTCCACCGTGGCGTTGCATCACAAGTCGATCGAGGATTTCCTCGACGGTCCGGAACGGCTGTTCGCGTCGCTGCGCGAGGCGCTACCCGCCGTCCGGGCCCTGCGCGAGGGCTTCGACGACGCGCGGATGTTCCCGTCGGCCCAGCAGTTGCCCATGCCGTTGTTCGATCCGGTGCGCATCGAGTCGCTGCTCGACCCGCCGGTGCATCCCGCCGCCATCGCCCAGCGCGCGGTTCGCACCGTCGTCCATCACCTGCGCTCCCCCAAGCCGCAGGCCCGCGAGCGACCGCAGATCAACGTTGCGGCCCGTAACGCCCGCTGGTTCCTGCTCGGCATGGTCGACTCGGCCGTGGTCACCAAACCGGACGGCAGTGCGGTGGCCTTCCGCAAGCGGGATCCCGAGCAGTTCCGTGCCTTGCTGAGCCGCACGATCACGCTCTACCGGCGGCTGGTCGGGGAGTGGGCCATCACCGCCCAGCGCTACCGCGCCGCGGTCCCCGAGCTGACCTCGGTGGAGTCCTGGCAACGGGTGTTCGATGGCACCTCCGGGCACCGTAGCGCGGACCGTCCCGGCCCTGGTCCCAGCAGCGCGCGCCGATCCGACGGCTGAGTTCAGGCGGCGCCGGAGCCGGTGATCATCAGCGCGACCTGCTCGTCGTTGCACGTGTAGGCGATGTACTGGAACTCGATTGCGGATTCGGCCACGAACTCCTGCCAAGCTCGGTGTTCGTGCTGTTCCCAACCCGGATAGTTGAAGTACTCGTCGAACACGATCACGCTGCCCGGTTGTAGCCGTGGGCCCACGTGCTCAAGGACAGTGACCGTCGATGAGTAGAGGTCTGCATCCAGATGCAGGAATGCGACTGGTCCGCCGTGGCTGGCGAGGAAATCGGGCAGGGTGTCTTCGAACAATCCGACGACCAGTTCGGCACCGGGAACGTCGGGTACAGTGTCGGTCTTGAATGTGCCCGCCGGTATGTTCGTGCGCCAATCCTCGGGTAGGCCTTGAAACGAGTCGAAACCGAAGATCTCCCTATTTCCGCGCGCGGCGGCGATCACCGTGAGGGTACGACCGGTGGCTACGCCGAATTCAAGCGCCATTCCCTCGGCGGGTGCGAGGGACAGGCCATGCTCCAAGGTCGCGATCGGGTGATCAAAGGTGGGCGCGGTTGGCATCACCTCCCGCACGAAGCGTTCGCTCGACTCGGCCGCCGCCCGCTCGCCCGCCGCCGCGACGTCGCGCCGGGACCGGAACTCCACATCGTGCACTACCCGGATAGCGCGCTCGACCTCTGCGGTGAACGCCGCCTGTATCTCGTCGCGATGTGCGGTGAGCGTGGCCTCCAGTTCACTCCGATGCGCACCGACGACCTCATCGACCGCCCGCATGAACCGCGCTCTCAGTGCAGCACGGATGCGGTTGCCAGGATTCACAATCAGCCACAGTAGCTAATCGCCCTCGCGGACCGGACTCCGCCACACCAGGTAGCTCTCGGGCTGGTCGTCGCTTGTCGGCCGCGAGAATTCGACGAATGTTCCGAGCGTCGAGCCCGGGTCGTCGGTGTCGAAGAGCCGCTGCCAATTCTGTCTGCTGGTCAGGCTCGGAAGAGCAGCGCGGTATCGGCGTCGTACCCCCGGCTGCTCTCGCACGAGACGGGCGGCTAGCCGCAATCCTCGTCCGCTCAGCGTTCGCATCAAGCTCTGGTCGAGACGGCGAACTCGCACAGCTTCCTGGGATCGATCCGTGACCACCGCCGTCGCGCACCTTGACACATGCCACCAGTACGAGTCGCGGGCGCTGATCGCTGCGGTACCCTGGGGTATTCGTAGAAGTTGCCACAGCAACCGTTTGACCAGCACCAACCTCGGCATCGAGGGGGTCGGCGCGGCCGCGCCGGGTAATGTCACTGTCGAATAACCCTGAGCGCGGGCCCGAAATCCGTACCCAATATCGTCCCACTGGAAGAAAAGTGGCATGGGATAACCTATTGCGGCGACGATTTCGGAGGGGATAAGGCAGGCCTACCAACCGTTGTATCCGGCGTCTACCCGGATCTCCTGGTGCTGCCTCGTCAAGTCCGATCGGAAGAGTGCGTCCTTAACAGGAACTCCGGCTTGCCGGATCTTCAGGTCGGCGTCTTCCGCGCCCACGTGCAAGTGGTCTGGATGTATCAGGTAGAGCATCTGAGCGCCGATGGTGGCAGGAGTGACCGTGCAGTGGGCGAAGGCCGCGACACGGATCACGGTGTCTGGTTCCAGCAGGATGTCGTCATCCATCAACATAATGTGGAGATGATCAGCCTGACTGGCTTCCATGACCTCGTAGAACCCGCGCGAGAAGCCGCCGGCGCCGCCGAGGTTCGCTTGCCGGATATAACGCAACTTGTCGCCAAGGATGTGTTGCGGATCGGCAAAACCTCTGCGGGATTCGACTCGTTTTCCTGATCCACGACGTATACTTTGTCGACCACGGCGAGCGCGGTGCTGTCGCGGGACAGCGTGTCGAGGGTACGCAGGCAGTCGTCGGCACGGTTATAGGTGCACATCACCACAGCGGTCAGGCGAACCTTCTCGCGTTGGGGGACCGACCAGTACGCGGACTCGAGCACCAGTTCAGCAGCACCGGTGGATGCCTCCAACCACAAGGCGCCTCCGTCGACGTATCTGTCGACCTGCATCAGAAGGCCCACCTCTGCACCGTCGGCATTGTCGATCGTGGTGGTGGCGATTGTGCGAGGGTCTCCGGCGACGTCCGACGCCCAGATCGTAATCAGTCCGGAGCCCCGCGCGATCACGGTGAACCCGACCTGCTGAATGTCGGTCCAGTGCTGCCAGTAGCGCATCTGCCGGCCCGGTGCCCGGTCCGCGGCTACGGTGCTGAGCGTTATCCTCCGTCGACGTCTCACCCGCGACCGGTGGAAAACCGAAGGTTCATGCCTCATCACGCCACGTTGACCAACCCGCCGGCCGCCGAGCCGCCAAAGCCGGGAAGCGGGCGCCTTCCAGCCCTTCCCGCGTGGGGACCGGCTGCGTTGGGCGCTGTGGGTGGCGCGCTGGTGTTCCTGGCTGCCCACCGAGTGTTGATCGACGATGCCTACATCACGATCGACTATGCGCGCACGCTCGCCGAGCACGGCCAGTGGGCGCTGGAGCCGGGACACCCGTCGAACACCGCCACGTCGCCGCTCAACGTGCTGCTACTGGCCGGGTTGATCGTGCTGTCCGGTGCCCCGGTGGTCTCAGTCGGGGTGCTGCTCATCGCGTCCCTCGCCGCGACAGGCGTCGCCTTGTCGCTGAGCTGCGCGCGAGTGGGGTACAGCCAGTGGTTCGCCGCGATGGGAACCGGGCTGGTCGTGGTGAATCCGCTGCTCATCTCCACGATCGGGCTGGAGACATACCTGGGGATCGCGCTGATCGCAGCGCTGGGCGCCGCGGTGCTCGCCCGGCGTCCGGTGGCCATCGGCGTGCTGTGCGGGCTCCTGGTGCTCACCCGCGCAGACCTCGCCGCGTTCGCCGTGGCCGCGCTGATCGCCGTGATCGGCAACTCACCTGCTCGAACCAGAGCGAGTCGAGCTGGGCAGGTGATCGGAGTCGCCAGTGTTGTCGCCCTGCCGTGGTTCGTCGCGTCCTGGTGGTGGCTCGGTTCCGCGGTCCCGGACACGCTGCTGCTCAAGGTCAACGAGGTGTGGGTGGGCAGGTCGTTCGCCAACGGCCTGTGGTACTTCTGGCTGGGTTATCCCTTCGCCGTTGCGCTGTCGCTGCTGCCCGCCGCCTTCGGTCTGGTCGCCCTCGCCGTGTGGAGCGCCCTCGGGGCGCGCCGCAGGGGAGGGACGGGTGCGGTGCTGGCCGTGGTGTGGGGGATCGGCGCGATCCTGCACGTCACCGTCTACCTGCTGCTCAAGGTCCCGCCGTACCAGTGGTACTACGGGCCGGCGATCGGCGCGCTCAGCATGCACGCCGCGCTGAGCGCCGGAGGGCTCCCCCGCCGGTTGCGGTATGCGGTGTCCCCGATCGGGGTCCTACTGATCGTGGCGACGGTGGTATTCCTCGCCGCGCGACCCTGGGCGCTGACCACCATTTCGGGTAACTGGGCCTCGGCTTCCGAGTACGCCGCTCTCGCCGCGAGAGTGCCGCCCGGCACGACAGTGCGCAGTTTCGGTGAGGTCGGCACGCTCGCTTACTTCTGCGACTGCGTCGTTGTCGACCGGTTCACCGACCGAGCTCAGGTTGCCGATGTCCTGCGCGCCAAACGAGCTTCGGCGGGGCCGGTTCTGCATACGCTGCTCGACTGGAATTACCATCGGTTCAAGACCGGCCCACCCATTGTTCCGGTCTATGAGTTCGCATTCGCCGAAGATCCCACCGGGGTCCATGTGACGTCATGGCGCGCCTATGCCGGTCAGATGGTCGTCCGACCGATTGGACGCCCCTAGCGCGAGGGGGTCCCGCAGGCGCTGGTTGCTGCCGAGGGATACCCTCTGGCACGCCGACTCCTTGCCGCCGCGACCGCAGAACTGAGGGGTTCATGCCGAGCAGCACTGTCTGTAGCCCGGACGGATCGGTCACCGGCGCGTCCGTCGAACGGTCGTCGACGCTGCTGCAACGGGTGATCCTGCCTCGCCGGGCGGACCCCATGGCTGTCCGGGCGCTCTACGTCGATGAGCAGCCGGCCACCGCGCGGCGGGTGTGGCCCCCCGCGGGCGCCACCACGGCACCCAACCCCTCCGATGTCGACCTCGAGGTCACCCTCGCCAACCCCAACGCCCGGCGGGTGCGCGCGCTGTCCCGCACGAGCGCGCGGGTGCCCGAGCAGACTGAGGTGTCCTTCGCCGCCTACTTCAACGCCTTCCCGGCCAGCTACTGGCGCCGCTGGACGACACTGCGCACGATCGCGCTGCGCGTGGAGGTCGAGGGTGGAGGCCGGGTGGATGTCTACCGGTCGAAGGCGGACGCCACCCCGATCCACGTCCATGGCGAACTGATCGACTGTGAGTCCGGGCGTTGCCAGGTCGACATCGAGCTGGACCTGACCCCGTTCGAGGACGGGGGCTGGTACTGGTTCGACCTGTCCACCGAGGACTCGGAGCTGATCGTGCACTCCGGCGGTTGGTACGCCCCGGTGGCCGCGCCCGGACGGGCCGCGGTGACCATCGGGATGCCCACCTTCAACCGCCCGACTGACTGCGTGGCCACCCTGCGCGCGATCGGCGAGGACGAGCTGGTGCGTTCCCTGGTCACCGCGGTGGTCATTCCCGACCAGGGCGTCAACAAGGTCCGCGACCAGGACGGGTTCGCCCAGGCCCAGGAGGTGCTGGGGGATCGCCTGCGGATCGTGGACCAGCCCAACATCGGTGGCTCAGGCGGTTATGCCCGGGTCATGTACGAGGCGCTGGAGAACAGCGACTGCGAGCAGATCCTCTACATGGACGACGACATCGTCCTGGAGCCGGACTCGATCCTGCGCGCGGTGACGTTCTCCCGCTTCACCCGCCGGCCGATGCTCATCGGCGGTCAGATGCTGCAAGCCCAGGCGCGATCCCGGTTACACGCCTGGGGCGAGGTCGTCGACCGGCACCGGATGCGGTGGAACAAAGCGCCGGGAACCGAGTACGACCACGATTTCGCCCAGCACTCGCTGCGCCAGACCCAGTGGATGCACCGGCGCACCGACGTCGACTACAACGCCTGGTGGATGTGCCTGATCCCGCGCAGCGTCGCCGAGGAGATCGGGTTGCCGTTGCCGCTGTTCATCAAGTGGGATGACGTCGAGTACGGCTTGCGGGCCCGCGCGGCCGGATACCCGACCACCACCGTTCCCGGGATAGCGATCTGGCACATGTCCTTCGCCGACAAGGACGACGCCACCGACTGGCAGGCCTACTTCCACCTGCGTAACCGGTTAGTCGGCGCGGCGATCCACGGCTCCGACGAGCGCCCCACCTCGATGTTCGTCGACAGCCTCAAGCATGCCCTCAAGCACGGGCTGGCGATGGAGTACTCCACCCTGGCGTTGCAGGAAATGGCGATCCGGGACTTCATGGCCGGGCCGGACGCGCTGTTCGACAAGCTGCCCACGGCGCTGGGCGAGGTACGGGCTCGCTGCGCGGATTTCCCCGACGGCCGGGTGGTGGACTCCCAAGAGGTTCCGCTGCCCGCCGCCGGCCAGCTCGAGGTCGAGCGCATGTTGACCCCACCCACCAACCCGCTGACCATCGGGGCCACCCTGCTCAAGCGCTTGGCGCACCAGTTGCGCCCGACCGATGTCCGCGCCCAGCATCGCCCGCAGCTCTCGCTGGCTCGCCAGGACGCCCGGTGGTTCGTGCTCTCCGGGCTCGACGGGGTGACCGTCTCCACCGCGGACGGTCGCGGAGTCACCTACCGCAAGCGGGATCCGCAGGCGTTCCGCACGATGCTCGCCCGCTCGGTGCAGCTGCACCGGGATCTCGCGCGGGAGTTCCCGCGGTTGCGCAAGCAGTACCGTGACGCCCTCCCGCAGCTCACTGACCGCACTGGCTGGAAACGGGTATTCGACTCTTGATGCTGAGCACCGAACAGGACTCCCGCGTTGCCCGGACCACCCTCGATCACCAGGAGGTCGCGGTCCTCGCCGCTGTGCAGCGCCGGATCGCGGTACCGCAGGTGGTCAGCGCCGCCCGCGGAATGTCGCACTTCGGCGAGCACGCCCTGGGCTGGCTGGTCCTGGGTGCGGTGGGCGCGCTGGTGGACCGGCGACGCCGGCGGGACTGGCTGGTCTCGGCGGCGGCGGTAGCCACAGCGCACGGAGTGTCGATCGGGGTGAAGCGAGTGGTGCGCCGGCACCGGCCCACCGACCCGACGGTCATGGCACTGGCGGGCACCCCCAGCCAACTATCCTTCCCGTCCTCGCATGCGGCGTCGACCACCGCAGCGGCTGTACTCTACGGTAGCCTGCTGCGTCGGCGGCTGGTGCCGGTGCTGGTGCCCCCGATGCTGATCAGCAGACTGGTGCTCGGCGTGCACTACCCGACCGATGTTCTGGCTGGTTCCGCGCTGGGCGCCGCTGTCGGAGCCGGGATTCGGCAGTATTTTTGCCCTGGCCGCGGTTCTCGTGGCAGGCGATCTTTCCCTGGCAAAGGCCGGAGAGGACCTCGATGACCACCACCGCGCCGCGGGAGGTTCGCACCCCCGCTCGGCCCATCAGCGTGCTGGCCGGGCTGGTCCGCACCATGCGGCCCCGGCAGTGGGTGAAGAACGTTCTCGTGCTCGCTGCACCGTTCGTCGGTGGATACCTGTTCCAGCTGCACGTGCTCATCGCCGTCGGCGTTGCCTTCGTCGCATTCTCGCTCGCCGCGTCCGGGGTGTACCTGGTCAACGATGTCCAGGACGTCGAGGCTGACCGGGCACACCCGACCAAGCGCAACCGGCCGATCGCCGCCGGGGTGGTGCCGCCACAGCTGGCGCTGGTCGTCGCGGCGCTGCTGTTCGCGGGCGCGCTCGGGATGTCCTTCCTGGCCACGCCCAATCTCGCCCTCGTCACCGCGGTCTACATCGCGGTGCAGATCTCCTACTGCCTGTGGCTCAAACACCAGCCGGTGGTGGATATCGCCATCGTCGCGTCGGGGTTCCTGCTCCGCGCCATCGCGGGTGGAGCAGCGGCCAATATCGAGCTGTCCCAGTGGTTCCTGCTCGTCGCCGCGTTCGGCTCGCTGTTCATGGTGGCCGGGAAGCGCTACGCCGAGATCCGCCTCGCGGAGCGCACCGGCGCGAAGATCCGCAAGTCGCTGGAGCGCTATACCGCCTCCTACCTCCGTTTCGTGTGGACGCTGTCCGCCACCGTGCTGATCATGACCTACGGTCTGTGGGCGTTCCAGCTCAGCCAGATCAACCACTCGCACTGGCCGATCATCTCCCTGGTGCCCTTCGTGGTGGCCGTGCTGAGGTACGCCGTGGACGTCGATGGTGGCAACGGCGGTGAGCCGGAGGAGATCGCCCTCGGCGATCGGGTGCTCCAGGTGCTGGGTGGCTGCCTGGTGATCACCCTGATCGCGGCCGTCTACCTGTAGTTCCCGCTCCGTGCGGTCGGATCTGCTGGCGGCGGGTGCTGGTGCGGCGGGGGGTGGGCTGCTGTTCCTGCTGGCTCGCCACGCGTTGATCGATGACGCCTACATCACCCTGGACTACGCCCGGAATGTGGCCTTTCACCTGCACTGGGGTGTCATCGAGGCGCAGACGTCGAATACCGCGACCTCCCCGTTGAACGTGTGGCTGCTCGCCGGGGCCACCGCGCTGGTGCGGCAACCGGTGGTGGCCGCGGGAGCGGTCCTGATGGCGAGTTCCGCCGCAACCGCGATCTGGTCGGCCCGCACCGCCCGGTTGCTGGGCCTGTCCGGGGTCTTGCCAGTGCTCACCGTGGGGGGGTTGCTGGCCAACCCGCTGCTGGCTTCCACCATCGGGCTGGAGATCTTCCTCGCCGCCGCCCTGATTGTGGGGCTGAGCTACTACGCGGTGGCAGCCCGCCCGGTGGCGGCCGGCGTGCTCAGCGGGTTGCTCGTGCTGACCCGGCCGGATCTCGTGATGTTCGCGGTGGTGGCAGTGCTCGGGGTGGCCGCATTGCGCCGCCGGGCCCTGCTCGTCACTGGGATCGCGATCGGCGTGGCGCTGCCCTGGTACCTGGTCAGCTGGCGGCTGCTGGGTTCGGCCCTGCCCGGTACGTTCCTGCTCAAGACCGGGGGAGAGCGGTGGGGTGGGGTCTACGACTTCGCCAACGGTATCCAGCTCTACTGGCAGGCCTACCCCACTGCGACTGTGCTTGCCGTCGCGCCGGCCGCCCTCGGTGTGCTGTGCCTGGCGGCCTGGACCATCCCCGCGCTGCGCCGGGCTGTTCCGGGCGGTGTGGCTGTCCCGGTCGTCACCGGGGTCGGGGGTCTGGCCCATTTCCTGGCGTTCAGCGCGCTGGGTACCGCGCCCTACCACTGGTACTACGGCCCGTCGCTGGCCGGCCTCTTCTCGTGCGCGGCATTCACCGCGGTGGCCGTGCCGGCCGCGGTGCGAGCGGCGACGCCCCGGATCGCCGGCGCGATCGCGGCCGCCCCGGTGGCCCTGGTGGCCGTCCTCGGTGTCGGGTTCGCGCTGAGCCAGGGCGTCCCCTGGGCGGTCGCTCCGATCACCACGAACTGGGCGCTGGCGAGCCAGTACCAGCGGATCGGGACCGAGCTGGCCGGCAAGGCCGCGGGCCAGACGATCGCGAGTCCCGGCGAGATCGGGACGCTCGCGTTCTACTGCCACTGCGTGATCGTGGATGCCTTCTCTGATCGCGGCATGATGAACCAGGTCATTCAGCAGCGTGAGCGGCAAGCCGGACCGGTACAACGCCCGCTGCTCCAGCTCAACTACCGCTATAACGACCGCACGGCCCGCCCCGCCCGCCCGACCCTCATGCTCCGTTATGACGCCGCACATCGGGCCGATGCCCCCAACCAGTGGAACGTAGACTCCCCGTGGAGCGGTCCCGGCCGGTTCGTTCTGGTTCCCGTGCCGCCCCGCTGATCTTTTCACCGCTACTGGGCTCGCTGTCGATGAACTCGACAGCATCGACCTCCCCCGGCTATCGCACGTCGCTCCCGTCGCGTTCATCGCGCCGCTCTCGCCTGTGGATGGCCCGCCAGTTGTGGACAACTGCGGGTGTGCGGGCTGATTGCGGGAGGTGATGACGGGGCGGCGGGGCAGGCTGTGATCTGTGATCGATGAACTGACCTTGGGCATCACCCCATTCCGGGGATCGTGGGCTGTGCAGCACGGCCTCCTGACTGGGCGAGTGCTCCGCGGGCCCCGGTACCGCTGGCTGTTCCACGACGTCTACCTGCTGGCGAGCGAGCCGGCTGACCTCCACGCTCGGTCCCGCGGAGCGGCGCTGCTCGCTTCTGGGCACTGCGTGCTGTCGGGTTACTCGGCTGCTGAGCTGCTCAGTGCTGGCTGCGCGCCAGCGGACGCGAATGCCGAGCTGACCATTCCTGGCGGTGATTTCCGGGAGCAGCGGGGCCTCACCGTCCATCGTGACCTCCTTGCCGGTGGCGAGATCACCGATTGCGGCGGCATCCCCCTGACAACCGCACTGCGCACGGCCTGGGACCCGCGGTGGCTACCAACGGTGGAGGCCGTGGTGGCGATGGACGCGCTGGCGAGGGTCGGGCGGTTCGCTCCATCCGCGGTGCTCCGGATCCAGGATCGCCACCGGCGGGCGCGCGGGCGCCGCCGGGTACCCGGTGTGGTCGATCTCTCTGATCTCCGTGCCGAGTCGCCGATGGAGACTCGCTCCCGGCTGGTGCTCGTGCTGCGTGGGTTGCCGCGTCCCGAGCTGCAGTACCAGGTGTACGACGAGTTCGGTGAGTTCGTCGCTCGCCTCGACATGGCCTACCCGGGGCTGAAGCTCGCGATGGAGTACGACGGGCGGGGCCACCTCACCGCGTGGCAGCAGGAGGCGGACGTCCGGCGGCTCAACAAGCTCGACGAGTGCGGCTGGTCGGTCCGCCGCTTCACCTCAACAGACGTCCTCCGCCACCCCGACGCCATGGCAGCCCAGATAAAAGAAGCCATCTCCCGCCGCTCCCGCCGTCCGGCGTCGTGAACTCGACCCCAGCGACGTCAGCTGGCGCGGAGACGTCCGTGGCGTCGAGTTCACGACGGGCTCAGATGGGTAGCTTGCGGAAGATGGGGCGGGGGAGGTGGCGCAGGGCAGACATGACGTAGCGCATGGGGGCGGGTGCCCAGGCCTGCTCGCGGCCGTTGGCCACCGCGTCCATGATGACCTCGGCGACCTGGTCGGGGGTTACCGACAGCGGGGCCGGCTTCATGCCCGCGGTCATCTTGCTGCGCACGAAGCCGGGCCGGATCACGCTCACCTTGATCCCGGAGGGTCGCAGCGCGTCGGTGAGCCCGGTGTAGAACGCGTCCAGACCTGCTTTGCTGGCGCCGTAGCCGAAGTTGGAGCGCCGGGGCCGCTCGGCGGCGGCCGAAGACAGGGCGACCAGCGCCCCATGCCCCTGCCGTTGCAGTTCCTGGGCCACCAGCACCCCGACCGACACCGCGCCCAGGTAGTTGACCTGCGCGAGTTCCAGGGCACTGGCGTGGTCGGTCCAGGCCTTCTCCTGGTCGCCGAGCAGCCCGAACGCGACCAGGGTGAGGTCGATGTCGCCGTCCGCGAAGGCCTTCTCGATGATCGCCGGGTGCGAACCGGTGTCCGCGGCGTCGAAGGGCAGCGTCGAGACGGAGGCGCCCACCCGGTCCAGCCGTGCCGCGGCGTCGTCCAGGCGTGCGGATGGGCGGGCGGCCAGCACCACCCGCAGCGACCGGCGGGTCGCGTAGCGTTCCGCGGTGGCCAGCGCGATCTCGGACGTGCCGCCGAGCAGCAGCAGGGACTGGGGGTTGCCCACAGCGTCGATCATGACAGCTCGAGTCTCCTCGACAGGTCGGAAGCGAAAATGCCGTGCGGGTCGGCTGCGGCGCGGACCTTGCGCCACTCGTCGATCCGGGGGTACATGCGGTGCAGGGTGGATGGAGCGGTCCGGGACTCCTTCGCCAGGTAGAGCCGCCCGCCAGCCTCGAGTACCTGCTCGTCGAGACCGTCGCAGAACTCCGCGAGGCCGCGGCGGATCGGGAAGTCCACCGTGATCGTCCAGCCGGGTTGCGGGAACGACAGCGGGGCCTGGCTGGCGGCGCCGAAGCGCTTGAGCACGTTGAGGAACGACACGTGCCCCGAGCGGGCGATCTGCGCCACGATGGAGCGGAACGCGCTCTCCGCGCCGAGCGGCACCACGAACTGGTACTGCAGGAAACCACGCGAGCCGTAGGCCCGGTTCCATTCCCCGACCATGTCCAGCGGGTGGTAGAAGCTGGTCAGGTTCTGCACCTCGCCGCGGCGCTGCCTGGGCGCCTTGCGGTACCAGGCCTCGCTGAGCGCGCCGAAGACGGCGCGGTTCGCCAGCCCGTTGGGGAACACGTCGGGTGCGGTGAGCAGTTGCGGCGCGTCGAAGGCCAGCGGCGCGCGGCGCAGCTTCGGCGGCAGCTCGTCCCGCCGGGCCAGGCTGCCCCGGGTGAGCACCGCGCGGCCCAGTTTGGCGCCGGTGGAGAGGGCGTCGAACCAGGCGGCGGAGTAGTCGTACCGGTCGTCCGAGCCGTCGGTGAGCAGCGCCATCAGCTCGTCGAGGTTGGCGGTGCGATCGGTGTCGACGACGAAGTAGGCCGACTCGACGCGCTGGAGCTCGATCGTCGCCCGCACGATGACCCCGGTCAGCCCCATGCCGCCGACGGTGGCCCAGAACAGCTCATCATCACTGTTCAGGGTGGTGATCGACCCGTCGGCGGTGACCAGGTCCAGGCTGCGCACGTGGTTGCCGAAGCTGCCGGCACTGTGGTGGTTCTTGCCGTGGATGTCCGCCGCGATCGCCCCACCCACGGTGACCTGCCGGGTGCCGGGCAGCACCGGGACCCACAGACCCAGCGGCAATGCCGCCCGCATCAGCGCGTCCAGGCTGACCCCGGCGTCCACCACCGCCAGGCCGCTGCCCGCGTCCAGGGAATGGATCCCGGTCATCCCGGTCATATCGATGACCAGGCCGCCCGCGTTCTGCGCCGGGTCACCGTAGGAGCGCCCCAGCCCGCGGGCGATGACTCCCCGCGCACCGGCGTCCCGGACGGCCTGCTGGATCGACTCCACGGTCGGGTCCAGGAGCACCTGCGCCCGGCTGCCCGCCGTCCGTCCCCACCCCGTCAGCGTGCGCATCACGATCTCGGACATCGCCCGAGAGGGTACCCCCTCACCGTCCCGCCCCAACCCCTTCCCCAACCCCTCCCCCGACATGGAGACATATCGGGGTCAGCGGACCCGGTCTGACCCCGATAT
>DASYAZ010000022.1:0-59200 GCA_036501085.1 Pseudonocardiaceae bacterium
AGTCCGCGACGATGCCCCCGCCGCCGAACAGCCTGGCCGTCGACCCGGACAGCTGGGCGCAGCGCAGAGCCAGCCCCAGCTCGCCGTCGCCGTTGCCGTCGATCCAGCCGACCGGACCGGCGTAGCGGCCCCGGTCCATCGCCTCCAGCTCACCGATCGCGCTGACCGCGGCCGGGGTAGGGGTGCCACCAACGGCCGCGGTGGGATGCACGGCGTCGGCGAGGGTGAGCAACGGAGGTCCGGCGGGATGTAGCCTCCCGTGCACCTCGGTGGCCAGGTGCAGCACGTTGCGCAGCTCCAGCACGCTGGGTGCACCGGGGACCGTGAGGTTGGTGCAGAACGGGCGCAGCGTCTGGGCCAGCGAGTCCACCGCGTAACGGTGCTCGTCGCGATCTTTCGCCGAGTCGAGCAGCTCGGCGGCCTGAGCGCCTAGGGCGGTGCCGTTGTGCGGCCAGCGGGTCCCGGCCAGTACCCGCGAGAACACCTCGGTGCTGCGCCGGCGCAGCAGCAGCTCCGGAGTCGCACCGACCAGGTGGTCCACCGCGAAGGTCCAGCAGGACGGGTACCGGCCGGCCAACCCGTGCAGCAGGAACCGGGGATCCAGTGGCGTGTCGGCCACGGCGAGCAGGTCGTGGGCGAGCACCACCTTCGCCGGCGCCGAGCCGGTACGCATCTGCGATACCGCGCGGGCCACTGCGTCCCGCCACGCGGTCACCGGCAGCTCACCGTCGAAGTAGCGCAGGTTGCGGGGCCGGCTCACCGGTACCACCGGTCCGGTGGCGGCACCGGTCTGGAACTCGGTGACCCAGGTCTTGCCCTCCCGCCGACCCACCACCACCCGCGGCACCACCAGCACCGAGCTGCCGGGGGAGTCGTCGAAGGCCAGGCTGGCGAAGGCGACCGGGCCACTGCCCGGCAGCCTCACCTCATCGTAGGTGTCCAGCTGCGTGCAGAAGGAGCTCCACCAGTCCTGCGCGCGGGCGAAGCGGTGCGGGCCCTCGGTGCACACCCGGGCCACCTCGCCCCAGGCGACCAGCCCCTCACCGGCCTGCACCCAGGACAGCACCCCGCGTGGGGAGGGCAACATCTCGAGCAGGTCAGCACCGCCCCGCACCAGATGCGAGCGAACGACCAGCCGTTCAGTCAGCGGGGCGGTGGTCACGACGCCAGCGTATTCGGGCTGCCCGCGCGGTGTTGCGCGTGTCGATATCACCGCGGCGGCAGCCGCTACGCTGCGCCCGATGACCACTCTGGCTACCGGGTCCCCGGCCGGGGTACCCCGGCAGACCCGCGACCGGTTCCGCGCCCTGGTGTGGTGCCTGCCGCTGGTGGTCGCCGTGCTGCTGACCGGTTTGATCACGCTGGCCCTCGCCGGGGCTGCGCGCGACGACGCCGCGATCGAGGCCCGCACCGGCCGTGCCACCGCCCAGGTGCTCGCGGTGAGCCCGATGCGGACCTCGGTGCAGTTCGCGGTGCCCGGCGGGAAGGTTTACCGCCCGGACGAGGGCGTGGCCTACCCTTCGGGTTTGCAGGTCGGGCAGCTGGTGCGAGTGGAGTACGACACCGCCGACCCTGCTCAGGTGCGGGTGATGGGACATTCCTGGACCGAGGGCCTGGCGCCGGCGGTGATCATAGTTGTGGTGCTCTGGGTGCTGGCTGTCCCGCTGAGCTGGTGGTTGCGCCGGCGCGACCGTTCCGCGTCAGGGCGCGGATAGCGGTGCGGTAGGAGGAGTTCGTCAGGAGTTCTGCGGCGCGACATGGTCGCGTCGCCTCCGCTCAAGGCCTCACCGACACGGTCAGCGCATGCGCGTCGCGATCGTGACGGAGTCGTTTCTGCCGGTCATCAATGGCGTCAGCAACTCGGTGCAGCGGGTGGTGGAGCATCTGGCCCGCTGCGGCGGCCACCAGGTGCTGGTCATCGCCCCCGGCGCGGGTCCGGACACCTACCGGGGGGCCCGGGTGGTGCGGATCCCCGCTCTGGACCTGCCGGTGGTCGACTCCGTCCCGGTCGGCGTGCCCACCGGCAAGGTGGTCAGCGCATTGCGGGATTTCGGCCCCGACGTGGTCCATCTGGCTTCTCCGGTGATCGTGGGGGCGCGCGGATTGTGGGGGGCCCGCCGGTTGGGGGTGCCGACGGTGGCCGTCTACCAGACGGACATCGCCGGCTTCGCCGACTCCTACGGGCTGGGCTTCGCGGCCCGCGCCGCCTGGCGCTGGACCCGGCGGCTGCACAGTGGTGCCGACCGGACGCTCGCACCGTCGCGCTCGGCGGTGGCCGCCCTGACCGCGAACGGCGTGCCGCGGGTGCACCACTGGGGCCGCGGTGTCGACGTCGCCCATTTCTGCCCCTCGCGGCGGGACGAGCGGCTGCGGGCTCAGCTGGCGCCCCGCGGCGAGGTGCTGGTCGGTTTCGTCGGCCGGCTGGCGCCGGAGAAGAAGGTCCTGCGCCTGTCCGCGCTACAGGGAATTCCCGGCATCCGCCTGGTCGTGGTGGGCGATGGCCCGGATCGCCGCCAGCTGGCCAAGCGGCTGCCCGGCGCCGCCTTCCTGGGGTTCAAGACCGGCATCGAGCTGGCACAGGCCTATGCCAGCCTGGACGTTTTCGTGCACACCGGCCCGTTCGAGACGTTCTGCCAGGCCGTGCAGGAGGCGCTGGCCTCCGGCCTGCCGGTGATCGCCCCGGATGCAGGTGGCCCGCGGGATCTGGTGTCCCCGGGCTACACCGGTTTCCTGCTACCCGAGACGGGCACTCCCGACGCCGAAAAGATCTTCGGTATGGCGCTGCGCGCGGCGGTCCGCACCCTGGCCGGTGATCCGGAGTTGCGCACCCGCTACGGCGCGGCCGCCCGCCGGAGCGTGCTGCAGCGCACCTGGCCCGCCGTCTGCGACGAGCTGCTCGGGCATTATGCCCAGGTCACCGGGCTACCCGTGGACGCAGGGCGAGCGGCGTGAGCGATGCGCATTGCCCAGATGGCGAATTTCTACGGTCCCCGCTCCGGTGGGCTGCGCACCGCGCTGCACCATCTGGGCGCCGGGTATGTCGCGCACGGCCATGAGGTCGTGCTGGTGGTCCCTGGAGCGGGACGCGCCGACGAGATGATGCCCAGCGGAGTCCGGCGGATCACGCTGCCTGCGGCGAAAGTTCCCTACACCGGTGGTTACCGCGCGGTGGACCCGAGCCGGGTGCGCGCGTTGCTCGAGGGATTACGGCCGGACCGGATCGAGGTCTCCGACCGGCTGACCCTGCGCGGGATGGGCGCCTGGGCTGCGGAGCGCGGGGTGCCCAGCGTGGTGATCTCGCACGAACGGCTGGACCGGTTGCTGCACCAGTTCCTGCTGCCGCACCTGGCGGCTCGTCGGGTGGCGGACTGGGCCAACCGCCGGATGGCGGCCTCCTACGACACCGTGGTGTGCACCACCGCCTTCGCCCGGGCGGAGTTCGACCGGATCGGCTCGCGCAACGTCGTCCAGGTACCCCTCGGGGTGGACCTGGCCACGTTCGCTCCCTCCCAGCGGGACGCCACGCTGCGCGCCTCGCTGGCCCGGGGAGCCGATGCGATGCTGGTGCACTGCGGGCGGCTCTCGCCCGAGAAGCACGTCGAGCGCTCCATCGACACCGTCGCCGAGTTGTCCGAGTCGGGTCAACGGGTGCGGCTGGTGATCGCCGGTGACGGCCCGTGCCGTGCGGCACTGCAGCGGCGGGCCGCTGGGTTGCCGGTCACCTTCCTCGGGTTCGTGCCCGGGCGGGCGGAGGTGGCCCGGTTGCTCGCCACGTCGGATGTGTCGCTGGCGCCGGGGCCGCACGAGACGTTCGGGTTGGCTGCCCTGGAGGCGCTGGCCTCGGGCACTCCGGTGGTGGTGTCCCGTTCCTCGGCGTTGCCCGAGATCATCCGCCCGAACTGCGGTGCTGCCGTGGCCGACCACGCTCCCGCGTTCGCCAGCGCGGTCACCCACCTGCTCGATGCGCCCGAGCAACCCCGCCGGGCGGCGGCCCGGGCCCGGGCCGAGCAGTTCACCTGGCCCACCGCGGTGACCGGGATGCTGGCGGCCCTCCGGGCCGGTTGGTAGCTCTTCAAGTACCGCCAACCCGGTCTTCAGCTGCTCTCAACCACAGCCAACCTGCACCCGCCTCGGCCCACTTGAGCACAGCCCTCAGCTGACGACGACATTCCAGCGCCGGATCCGCCAGGCCGTCACCAATCCTTCCCGCACGTAGGGATCCCGCGCGACGAAGTCCTCCACGATGGAACGGTCGTCAGTGGTGAAGACGAGCACCGCACCATCGACCGGTTCTGTCAAGGCACCGGCCATCAGGAGGACGCCCCGGTCGTGGGTCTCTCCGGCCAGCGCGAGGTGCGACTCTCGAAAAGGTTCTCTGCGTTCGGCAATGTCGGCCACATAGTCGTAGAACAGCAGTGAATGCATTCCGTGATCCTTCCAGGGCCGGTTCTTGCTGCGGGCGTTGGCGATACTTGAAGAGCCACCAAAGCCTAGGGTGGCGCTGTGCCCAGAGCAGGGTTGGACAAGGATCCCCGTGATGTCGCTGCGATGTTCGACGGGGTGGCCCGCCGCTACGACCTGACGAACACCGTGCTGTCGTTCGGTCAGGATCGGTGGTGGCGGCGGTGCACCCGGTTCGCGGTGGCCGCGCGGCCGGGGGAGCGGGTGCTCGATCTCGCCGCGGGGACCGCGGTCTCCACCATCGAGTTCACCCGCGCCGGGGCGTGGGGGGTGGCCGCCGATTTCTCGCTGGAGATGCTGCGCGCGGGCCGGCATCGTCGGGTTCCGCTGGTCGGTGCGGACGCGCTGGCCTTGCCGTTCGCCGACGGGGTGTTCGACGCGGTCACGATCTCCTTCGGGCTGCGCAACGTGGCCGACCCCGATGCGGCGCTGGTCGAGATGGCGCGGGTCACCCGGCCCGGCGGCCGGCTGGTGATCTGCGAGTTCTCCACCCCCACCTGGGGGGTGTTCCGCACGGTGTACCTGGAGTACCTGATGCGGGCGCTGCCCGAGGTGGCCCGGCGGGTGAGCAGCAACCCGGAGGCCTACGTCTACCTCGCCGAGTCCATCCGGGCCTGGCCCGACCAGCCGGCGCTGGCCCAGCGGGTGGCCGCCACCGGCTGGACCGAGGTCGAGTGGCGTGACCTCACCGGCGGCATCGTCGCGCTGCACCGCGCAGTCAAGCCGGGCGGTCGAGCCGGGCGGTCGAGCCGGGCGGTCGAGCCGGTGATCAAGCATCCCGGTAGAGCAGCTCCATCGCGGCCGAGGTAGCCCTGCGGCGCAGCCCGCCGAAAGCCCCGTGGTCGGCCAGCGCAGCCCGAGCGGCCAGCCAGCCGCAGGCGCCGTGCACCCCGCCGCCGGGATGTGCAGCGGCGCTGCCCAGATACAGTCCGGGTACCGGAGTCCGCGGACCGCCGAGCCCCGGAACCGGGCGGAACACCAGCTGCTGGTGCAGGTGCGCGGTGCCGCCGTTGACCGCGCCGTGCACCAGGTTGGCGTCATCGCGTTGCAGGTCACTGGGACGCTGCACATCCCGCGCGAGCACCCGGGCGCCGAAACCCGGCGCGAAACGTTCCATCACCTGCTCCACCTGCCCGGCGAGCAGCGCCGCCGAGTCGTCGTCGGCGCTGCCCCGGGGCAGGTGGGTGTAGGCCCAGGCGCTCTCGGTCCCCGCGGGTGAGCGGCTGGGATCGGCCGTGGTCATCTGACCGACCAGCAGGAACGGTGTCCGCGGGAGGGTCGAACCCTCGATGTCGGCCGACCAGTGCGCCATCTGCTGCTCGTCGCAGCCGACGTGCACGGTGCCGGCCTCGCGAGCTTCCGGCGCCTGCCACGGGATCGGCCCGTCCAACGCCCAGTTGACCTTCACGACCGGGCTGTCCCACTGGAAACGCCTCAGGTCGGCGCGCAGCCCAGCGGGGACCGCGTGCGGCGGCAGCAGGTCCAGGTACAGGCTGGGCGCCGAGACGTCGGCGATGACGGCGCGCCGAGCGTGCACCGACAGCCCTGCGGCGGTGCGCACGCCCACCGCGCGGCCGCCGGCCACCTCGATGCGCACCACCCGCTGCCCGGTGCGCAGCTGCGCACCGGGCGCCGCTGCCCGTCGGGCCAGCGCCGCCGCCAGCTCGCTCGCTCCACCCACCGGCACCGGGAACCCGACGTCCTGGGCCAGCATCGCCAGCAACCAGCCGTAGACCCCGCTGACCGGCGCGTCGATCGGGACATCGGCGTGCAGCGCGTTCCCGAGCAGCAACAGCCGGCCGGGCTCGCCGTTGAACAGCTCGTGAGCCATCCGGCGGGCGGGTAGCGCCAGGAACCGGGCCAGCCGCAACGCGCCAGCGGCACCGACCGCGCGCACGAGCGCCGCGGCCCCGCGCACCGGAGGGAACGAGCTGAACAGCGAGCGCAGCACCGGGCCCCGGATCCGCTGCCACTGCTCGACCAGTCCCAGCCAGGCCGGCCCATCGGCCGGGTGCGCGGCGGCCAGCCCAGCCGCGGTGTGGTGCGGATCACGGTGCAGCACCGCAGCGGCCGCCGCGCCGGGCCGCGGCGGGTGCGCGAGCACCGCCGGGGCATGCGACCAGCGCAGCCCATGCTCGGGCAGCCGCAGCGAGCGCAGCACCGGGGAGGCGGCGGAGAGCGGGTAGAACGAGCTGTAGAGGTCGGTGACGAACCCCGGGCGCAGCAGCGCGGAGCGCACCGCGCCGCCCAGGTGCTCGGTGGCCTCCAGCAGGCACACGTCCCATCCCGCGTCGGCAAGCACCGCCGCCGCGACCAGACCGTGATGACCACCGCCGACGATCACCGCATCCACGTGCAGAGCCATGAGGTCACTATTGGCTAGTCTTGGTTTCTCCGCCCGCCGATCCCCCAGGACGTCGTGTACCAGCTCCGCCTGCCGATCCCCACCCGGGTCGTGGTTCTGATCTCCGGCGTCGGGACGCTGCTGCAGGCCTTGCTCGACGCTGCCGGCCCGGACTATCCCGCCCAGGTGGTGGCCGTCGGTGCGGATCGGGCCGGCACCGGTGGGGGCCTGCGTGCGGCGGACCGTGGGCTGTCCACCTTCGTCATCGAGCTGGCCCAGTACCCCGACCGATCCGGTTGGGACACCGCACTCACTGAGGCGGTGGCTGCGCACCAGCCGGACCTGGTGATCACCGCCGGGTTCATGAAGCTCCTCGGACCGGCTTTTCTGGACCGCTTCGGCAGTCGCATCGTGAACAGCCATCCCGCGCTGCTGCCCGCGTTCCCCGGGCCGCGGGCGGTGGCCGACGCGCTGGCGCACGGCGTCCGGGTGACCGGCACGACCCTGCACCTGGTGGACGCCGGTGTCGATTCCGGCCCGATCCTGGCCCAGCGCGCTGTCGACGTACTGCCCGGAGATACCGAGCCAGTACTGCACGAGCGGATCAAGATCGTGGAGCGGCAGCTGCTGGTCGATGTCATCGCCGACCTGGTGCGCCAGGGATGCACCGTCACCGGACGAAAGGTCTCCATCCCATGACCACTGAGACGACCCCGGAGAGCCGCCTGCCGGTGCGCAGGGCGCTGCTGAGCGTGTCGGACAAGCGCGGGTTGTTGGAGCTGGCCACGGGGTTGCACGCGGCTGGGATCCAGATCTTCTCCACCGGCACGACGGCGAGGGTCGTCGCCGATGCGGGGGTGCCGGTGACCCGGGTCGAGGAGCTCACCGGTTTCCCGGAGTGCTTGGACGGGCGGGTCAAGACCTTGCACCCCCGGGTGCATGCCGGGTTGCTCGCGGACACCCGCAAGCCCGAGCACCTGTCCCAACTGGCCGCTCTGGGCATCGCGCCGTTCGAGCTGCTGGTCGTCAACCTGTACCCGTTCGACGCCACGGTGACCTCCGGAGCCGACCTCGAGGAGTGCGTCGAGCAGATCGACATCGGCGGTCCGGCGATGGCGCGCGCCGCGGCGAAAAACCACGCCTCGGTTGCCGTGGTGGTGGATCCGGCGACCTACCCCGATGTGCTGGACGCGGTCCGCTCCGGCGGGTTCACCCTGGCCAAGCGGCAGGCGCTGGCTGTTGCCGCATTCCGGCACACTGCGGACTACGACATCGCGGTGGCCTCCTGGATGGGTTCGCTCGCGCCCGGATCCGAGGAATTCGGCGGGTCCCGCAATCTCCCGGCCTGGGTGGGTGCCTCCTGGCGGCAACGGGCCGAACTGCGTTACGGGGAGAACCCGCACCAGCGAGCCGCCCTGTACACCACGACCCACCGCGGCGCGCCGGGACTGGCCGGCGCGGAGCAGTTGCACGGCAAGGAGATGTCCTACAACAACTACGTCGACGCGGACGCGGCCTGGCGGGCCGCGCATGATCACACGGGTGCCTGCGTGGCGATCATCAAGCATGCCAACCCGTGCGGGATCGCCGTCTCCACTGGGGGCGACGTGGCGCAGGCGCACCGCAAGGCGCACGCCTGCGACCCGGTGAGTGCCTTCGGCGGGGTGATCGCGGTCAACCGCGAGGTCACCGTCGAGCTGGCCGAGCAGGTGGGCGAGGTGTTCACCGAGGTGCTGGTGGCGCCCTCGTTCGCCGAGGGTGCGCTGGACGTGCTGGCGCGCAAGAAGAACCTGCGCCTGCTGGTGGGCGCCCCCCCGGAACGCGAGGGGGTGGAGTTCCGGGCCCTGTCCGGCGGGCTGCTGCTGCAGACCCGGGACGCGATCGACGCCCCGGGCGACGCTCCGGCGTCCTGGACGCTGGCCACCGGGTCCCCGGTGGACGAGGCGACCCTGGCGGACCTGGCGTTCGCCTGGCGGGCCTGCCGCGCGGTGCGCTCCAACGCCATCCTGCTCGCTGCGGACACGGCCACCGTCGGGATCGGGATGGGGCAGGTGAACCGGGTGGACGCCTCCCGGCTCGCGGTGAGCCGGGCCGGCGAGCGGGCGGCCGGATCGGTGGCGGCTTCCGATGCGTTCTTCCCGTTCCCGGACGGGCTGGAGGTGCTGCTGGAGGCGGGGATCCGGGCCGTGGTGCAGCCCGGCGGCTCGATGCGGGACTCATTGTCGATCGCTGCGGCGGAGGCTGCCGGGGTACCGCTTTACCACACCGGGACCCGGCACTTCGCGCACTGACCCGCGCACCCCGCCAGCCGGCGATTTATCCGCTGCGGGAGCTGAGCACTGCGGTGACCAGTTCGACCAGCTCGTCGCGGGTGGGTCCGTCGGGCACCGGTGGGCGCCAGCCGCCGGCGTAGATCTCCCGTGCTCGTGGTTCAACGGCGGCGAGGCTGGCCGGCAGGGCCACCATGGCCAGGTAGAGACCGACGATCTTGAGCATCTCGGGGTCGACCTCGGTGGCTGCCATGATCAGGTCGGAGGGCAGCGGCCGGGTGAGATCGACGTCGTGACCGGACCAGCGCCGGATCAGCTCGACCTCCCAGTGCACGTGGTCGGAGAACCACGGCTTGATGTTCTCGGTGCACCAGCGATCGAACTCCAGGGAGAATGAGGTGAAGTCGCGCTGGTGCGCGTCCAGGAGGTGTATCAACCGCTGGGCCTGCATCAGCGAGGTGGCGATACCTCGCCCGACCGAAGGGTTCGTCGTGCATACGGCGTCTCCGGCGAAGATCAGCCCGTTCAGAGCGACTCGTCCAGCCTCGTCGAGCTGCGTCCGGTAGGTGTTGTACAGCCGCCCGCCGGGTAGGACCTCGGTGATCGGTCGGGACCGATCCGGTTCGGTCCAGGCCGCAAGGGAGGGGATCGCTCGACTCGCGGCCTCGAACGCCTCCTGGAATCGCAGCGCCGCCAGCCGGCGGTCCGTGCTGGCCCGAGCGATGAGGGTGGAGAAGGTCCGGTTGTCGTGGATGAACACGATCGCCATGTAGCCGGGGTAGATCGCCACCATCCCGATCGGTGCGTTCATCGGCCCGTTCTCCGCGCCCGGCAACAGCTGATACTGCCGCGACACGTAGGCGATTCCACAGTCACCGCCCTCGGCCGGTGCCCGGAGGGTCCGGGCGAGCTGGCCGGCGCGGCCCGATGCGTCGACGACCAGGTCGGCATCCACCTGGTGGCCGTCCACCCGGACTCCGACGGCGCGCCCTCGCTCGTGGCAGACCTCATCGACGTGACCGATCCGCAGCGTGACGCCGGGCTCTGCCTCGGCGGCGGACCGCAGGACCCGCTCGAAGACCAGGCGCCGGCAGCGCAGCCCGACCACCCGCTCGGGTTGATCGGGAAGCGTGGCCGGCACAGCTCCGGCTGTGATCAGGTCATCCCAGACCTCCGGCATCTCGGCGAGAAGAGCTTCCACGACCTGCTGGCGGAAGCCGTGCGGGTGGTGGAACTGCATCACGCCCCTGCGGTTCCAGGATCCGTCCCCGTCAGGCCCGTGGTCACGATCGATGGCCGTGACCTCATGCCCGCGACGGGCCAGGGCGATTGCGGTGTAGAGCCCGGTTGGACCCGCGCCGACGACGGCGGTGTGCATGTCGGCTCCTATTCCGGTCGGGTGTAAATCAACTCGACCACGGTGCCTGGCCGCAGACCAGTGCTTCGTGCCGCCGAGCCTGCGCGACGGGCCACTGCGAGGTGGCCGGCGGAGTCGACCAGCAGCACAAGCTCCCCTTCCGCCACGTCGGCAAAGGTCTTGCCGACGCGCACCAGCTGCTCACCGGCCGGCCATCGGAGCGTCATCGATGCCCCGACCTGAACGCCGATCTCAGCCAACTCGGCGGGCCCGGCCGCCAGCGCCACGTTGCCGAAGTGGTCCACGGTGATTACCTCGGCCCGGACTCGATCATGGTCCCGCTGGCACACCGGCGCCGGGAGGGTGACCAGCGACGCCGGGTCAACCACGGGGCCCAGCGCGTCTGGCGGCACGCCGGTCGCCAGGTGCGCGGCTGCTGGCGCGAAGACGTCACGGCCGTGGAACGTCGCACTGACCGTCGGCAGCCGGTAGGCGGGTTCGACGAGCTCGTAGGCTGCGCGCACCCCGCCCAGGGCTTGTGCTGCGGCGAGGAGCAGCCCGTTGTCCGGGCCGATCAGCACCGCGTCACCGCTGACCAGGGCTATCCCGCGCCGTCCCGTACCGACTCCGGGGTCGACGACCGCGATGTGCAGGGCGGCCGGTAGCCAGCGCAGCGTGTCGGCGAGCACCACCGAGCCGTGCCGCACATCGCCCGGCGCCACCGCATGCGTCACGTCCAGCACCCGCACGTGCGGGGCGATCCGCGCGATCACACCGTGGCAGGCAGCCACAAAGCCATCCGCGTAGCCGTAATCGGTGCACAGGGAGATCCAGTCGAAGCCCGCCACGAAGTCGAGTGTGCCCCCGAGGTCCCGGCACCGGGTCCTGAGTACGTACGGTCTCCCCGCAGCGCCACCCCGAGGGTTCGAACGGAACAGGCCGCACCAAGTCCCTCATGAATCAATCAGTGATCAACTCGACCGTCGCTGTGGCAACCGGTGGACATTATCGAACGTATGTTCGATAATGTCCTTGGTGTTCGGCGCTGCCTTCCCCGCAGTGGACCTGGGTGCGGTTGCCGGTGCGTACCCACCGTTGGGAGGCCGCAGGAATGGTGGGTTCGAGTGTCGCGTCGAGGCAGCAGCGGGTGCCGGTCGTGCCTGCGTCGGCGTTGCGGGATCGGCTCGACGTCCCGGGTGGCCGGTTGCCGTTCCCCGTGGCCGAACCGCTCGTACCGCTGCTGCCCGGTGGGGGGCTGCGCCGGGGATCGGTGGTCGCGGTGCGCGGCTCGACGGCGTTGCTGCTCGCACTGCTGGTTGCGGCCACCGCCCAGGGAGCCTGGGCCGCGGTGGTTGGTGTCGATGATCTCGGGGTGCTGGCCGCGGCCGAGGCGGGGGTGGTGGTGCGGCGGCTGGCGCTGGTGCCCCGGCCGGGGCCGGATCCGGCCCCGGTGGCCGCGGCCCTGCTCGACGGGGTGGGCCTGGTGGCGCTGGCCGGCGCGGACCGGATGTCTCCCGGAATGCGGCGATCCCTGGCTGCCCGGGCCCGGCAGGGCGGGTCGGTGCTGCTCCCATTGGGACGGTGGCCCGGGGCGGATGTCGAGCTGGACTGCCGAGCGGAACTCTGGCATGGCGCCGGAGCGGGGCACGGGCGGCTGCGCAGCCGCGAGGTCGTGGTGCGGTCGGTGGGCCGCGGGGCGGCAGCCCGGTCGCGCATCGCCCGGCTGCTGCTACCCGGTCCTGATGGTGCGGTGGCGCAGGTGCCTGCGAGCAAGGTGCCGGAGATCAGGGCGGTGGGCTGATGGTGCCGGCCCGGGTCGTGGTGGTCTGGTGCCCGGACTGGCCGGTGGTGGCCGGAGCGGCTGCCGCTGGCTTGGCCGTGGAGGTACCGGTAGCGGTGGTGGCGGCCCACCGGATAGTGGCCTGCTCCGCGACGGCCCGGGCGCTGGGGGTGCGCCGCGGGCAGCGTCGCCGGGAGGCGCAGGGTCGCTGCCCGGAGCTGGCCGTGCTTGCCGACGACCCGGACCGGGACGCTCGGGCTTTCGAGCTGGTAGCCGCCGCGGTCGAGAGCCTGGCGCCCGGGGTGGAGGTGGTGCGCCCCGGGCACCTCGCGCTCCCGGCTCGCGGCCCGACCCGGTATTTCGGCAACGAACTCGGGGTGGCCGAACGGATCGTCGACGTGGTCGCCACCCAAGCCGGGGTGGAATGCCAGGTCGGCATCGCCGACGGCCTGTTCGCCGCGACCCTGGCCGCCCACCGGGGTCTGCTGGTGCCACCGGAGGGGTCACCGGGTTTTCTTGCTCCGCTGAGCATCGCGGAGCTGCACCAGCCGGCGGCGGGGATCGCGCCGGCTGAGCTGGTGGACCTGCTGCACCGGCTGGGGCTGCGGACCCTCGGCGCGTTCGCCGCCCTCCCCGTCGACGACGTCGCCTCCCGGTTCGGCCTCGACGGGGTGCGCGCGCACCGGCTCGCCCGCGGGCTGGACGAGCGACCGCTGGCCCGCCGCCACCCGCCGGCCGATCTCACCGTCACCCGCCGGCTCGACCCGCCGGTGAACCGGGTCGATGCGGCGGCATTCGCCTCCCGGGAACCCGCGGAGCAACTGCACGCCGCGCTGGCCGCCCGCGGCCTGGCCTGCGTCCGGCTCGGGGTCAGCGCCCGCACCGGGACGGGAGAGGAGCTGCACCGGGTCTGGCGTTGCGCTGAGCCGCTGACCGCATCCGGCATCGCCGACCGGGTGCGCTGGCAGCTGGACGGCTGGCTGAGCGCCCGCGGGTCACGACCCGGCGGTGTTGACCAACCCAACAGCGTTGACCAACCCAACAGCGTTGATGGCATCACGTTGCTGCAGCTCGATCCGGAGGAGGTGATCGCGGGGCAGGCCCTGCAGCGCGGGCTGTGGGGAGAGTCGGGAGAGGCTGACGAGCGGGCCGGCCGGGCGCTGGTCCGGGTGCAGGGGATGCTCGGACCCGAGGCGGTCTGTACCGGAGTGCTCGGCGGCGGCCGGGACCCCGCCGACCGGGTGCGCCTGGTGCCCTGGGGAGACGATCAGGCTCCGGGGCGCGCTGCGGACCCTCCCTGGCCGGGACGGCTGCCCGCGCCCTCCCCGTCCCGGGTACCAGCTCGCCCGCCGCCCGCCGAGGTGCTCGACGATGCCGGGTGCGCCGTCGGGGTGAGTGGGCGCGGGCAGCTCACGGGCCTCCCGTCCTGGATCGCGGTGAGGGGCGACCCGCCGCGGCGGGTGCTGACCTGGGCCGGCCCCTGGCCGGTCGAGGAGCGCTGGTGGGAGCCCGGCGGGGGGCGGCGCTGTGCGCGGCTGCAGGCGGTGCTCGACGCCGAACCCGCCGGCCACTCCACAGGGCCGCTCGCGATCCTGCTGGCCTGCGAGGCCGGCCGCTGGCGGGTCGAAGGGATCTACGAGTAGGTCACGTTCGGAGGCGGCCCGCCGGTGCCCGCACCGGGACGGTGGGAGACCATGATCGCGGTGACGGCGGCGCCGAGGAGAAAGGCCGCGCCGGCGATGATCAGGGCGATTCGCAGCCCGGGAATGGCCACGCTGCCGCCGACCAGTGCGCCGAGCAGGGCCACACCGATCACCCCGCCGACCTGCCGGGCCGCGTTGATCGTCCCCGAGGCCAGGCCCATCCGGTCAGCCGGCGCGCCCTCCACTACCGCCGTCGTCGCAGCGGGCATGGTGAAGGACATCCCGAACCCGGCAGCCATCAGTGGGATGACCAGCAGTGCGTACGGCGTATGCGGGCCGGCCACGGTCAACCCGAGCAATCCGGCGCCGCCGATGAGGAGCCCGAGCAGCATGGTCGGCCGGGGACCGCCCGCGCGAGAGGTGTAGTACCCGGATAGAGCGGAGCCGAGGGCGACCACACCCATCTGGGGCAGCAGTGCCAATCCCGCGATCAGGGCGGAGTACCCGCGAACCTCCTGGAAGTAAAGGTTGATCACGAACAGCTCACCGTAGAAACCGAGGTTGATCAACAAGCCGACCAGGTTGCCGCCGCTGAACGTCGGGTCCCGGAACAGCCCCAGCGGCAGCATCGGGCTGCGCACCCGCTGCTCGATGAGCAGGAATGCCATGGTGGCGGCCATGAAGACCGCTGCCGCGCCGATCACCGGCGGCGTGAGCCCCGCGTGCCCGCCCTCGATCAGCGCCAGGGTCAGCGCTGCCAGTGCGAGCACCCCGGTGAGCTGGGCGGCCGGGTCCAGGCTGCGCGGGCGCCCGGCAGGCGCGGGTACCCGCCGCGCGGTCAGCACCATCGCCGCCAGCCCGATCGGGACGTTGACGAAGAACACCCACCGCCAGCTCAAGGCCGTGACCAGCAGGCCGCCGACGATCGGACCGGCCGCGGCCGCGATGCCGGCGATCCCGCCCCCATACCCCGATCGCCCGGGCCCGGAGGGCCGGAGTGAGATATGCCCGCGCGCAGCAACGCCAGCGAGGCCGGCACCACCAGTGCCGCACCCACGCCCTGCACCACCCGGGCGATCACCAGCACGGCGGTGCCGGGGGCCACGCCGCAGCCGGCCGACGCCGCCACGAACAAACCCAGCCCGAGCTGGAAGACCCGGCGGGCACCCAGCCGGTCGGCGAGCGCGCCACCGGAGAGCAGCAGCGCGGCCAGCATCAGCAGGTAGCCGTCGACCACCCACTGCAACCCGCTCGCCGAGGCACCCAGGTCCTGCCGTAGCGCCGGCAGCGCCACGTTGACGATGGTGGCGTCCAAGATGACCATGAAATAGCCCAGGCAGATCGCCACCAGCGCCGGTGTCAGCAGCCGGTTGCGCCTCGACCGTTCCGGATTCTCCGGCTGGGTGGCCGGCGCCACCCGGTTCCCTGAGACATCCATCAGCCCAGTGTCGGGCCGGATCGCTTCGATGGCCGCCGAAACGTTCAGCCGTGCCCGGTCCGGTGCGGCCCGGGAGGCACCAGCGCGTCCAGCAGGAACTCGAGGGCCGCGCTGAGCTGGGCTGCGGAGAGCCATCCGCCCGAGCTCACCGCATGCAGCGCGAGACCATCGGTCGCCGCCACGGCGAGCTGCGCCGCGATCCTGCTCTGCGCGGGCGTGGCGGTGCCCGCGGCGGCGCGGTCGAACGCCCCGGTGAGGGCATCGGTGATCTCGGCGAGGACGCTGCGCTGGATCCCGGCCAGTTCGGGCGCGGTCGCCGCGCGCGCCGCGAAAGCCAGCTGGACCCGCGACTCTGCGGCGCGGGTGGCGTCCAGCGGCAGCAGCTCGCTCAGCACGGTTGAGAGGTTGCGGCGCACGTCAGGGCCGAGGCAGACCGACTCGATCCGCTGCCGCATCCGGTCCACCACCGCCGTGAACGCCGCGGCCAGCATGTCGTCCTTGGTGGGGAAGTAATGCTGCACGGTGCCGATCGAGACCCCGCCGGCAGCGGCGACTTCACGAACGCTGACCTGCTCTAGCCCGCGCTCGGCGACGATGCGGAGCAGCGCCTCGGTGAGGGCGGTTTTCCGCGGCTTGGGCCTTGACAGCTGCTCCACATCTGGAATCATACAGTCGTATGGGACCATACGATCGTATGGCGTTGCCGCGGGGCCTGCTTGCCGGCACCGCAGTGGCCATCGGGCTGGCCTGGGCGCTGTTCGCGGTCAACCCCGACGCCTGGCCGGGAATCGACTCGCCGATCGCGCAGACCGTTCTCTACCTGGCGAATCTGCTACTCACTGCCCGCAGCCGCCCGCTCAAGGTGCTGATCGTGCGCACGCTCCAGCGGTGGACGATCAACCCGCTGGTGCGGGCCCTGCTGCGGATCGGCATCAACCCGCTCGGGCTGGCGATCCTGGAGACCGCGGCCGCAGGTCCGGCCTGCCGCGGCGTACCCCGGTCGGCAACGGCCGGGAGGGGAGCACCTTCTGGATCATTGCTGAGCACGGGACCCGCGCGGGGTATGTCCGCAACATCGCGCGCGACCCGCGGGTGCGGGTGCGGCTGCGAGTGGGCTGGCGGTACCGGTGGGTGCCGGGCCTGGCCGAGATCCTCCCCGGTGACGACGCACTGGCCCGCCAGCGCCAGATCATCCGCTGGCACCCGTTGCGGGCTTTCAACGCGATGAACGTCCGGGTGCTCGGTGCCGACCTGCTCACCGTGCGGGTGCAGCTGCAGCTGGAGACGCGGCTGCCAGCCCCGGATCAGGCCGGGTCGAAGCTGGTGGAGCGGGACAGCGACTCCCAGGTGGTGATCTCCTCGCCGACCGCCGCGAGGTGAGTGCGGATCCCCTCCACGGCGTCCGCGCCGAGCGGCAACCGCAGCGGGGTCCGCTCAGCGGCCAGCGCGGTCAGGATGGCCGCTGCGGCCTTGGCCGGATCACCGGGCTGCGAACCGTCGCCCTGGCTCACATACCGGCGAGTGGGGTCGACCGTCGCGGCGTATTCCGGCATCGCGGCGGAGAGGTAGGCCGATCCGGCGGCGAACAGCCCGGTGCGGAACGCGCCGGGCTCCACGATCAGAAACCGGACGCCGAAGTCGACCTCCTGGCTCAACGTCTCCGTGAGACCCTCCAGGGCGAACTTGGTGGCGCAGTACGCGCCGAAGCCCGGCGCGGTCGTCTGACCACCCACACTGGACAGCTGCACCACAGCGCCGCCACCCTGGCGCCGCATGTGCGGCAGGGCCGCTTGTGGTCAGCGCCGCAGGTCCGAAGAAATGCAGCTCGAACAGGTAACGCAGCTCCTGCTCGGTCGTCTCCTCCAGGGCGCCGACCTGGGTGCGTCCGGCGTTGTTGACGAGCACGTCGATGCGACCGTGCCGGGTGACGAGGTCATCGACCATACCGGTGGCGTCCATATCCGTGACATCGAGGGCCAATGCCTCGGCCTGTCCCGGGTAGGCGGTGACCAGCTCCTCCAGAGACTGCGCTCTCCTGGCCGTCGCAACGACACTGTCTCCGCTGCTCAACGCTGCAGTGGCGATAGCGCGCCCGAAGCCGCTGCTGGCACCGGTGATCAGCCATACTCGCGGCGTGCTGCTCATGACGTTCTCCTCCTACGCGCATCGTGGCGGACCCGGTGCTCCGTGATCGGCGGCACAATGGCGGGATGCCCGAATTCTCGATAACGCCTGCGTTTCCCGGTCGGCGGATCCTCCAGCGAGGAGCTCGCTGATGGCCTCGCTCTACGAGTTGCACGTGCATCGCGCACTGGAGTCACCGGTACTGCTCCTCGCGACCGAGAGCTGGGTCGATGCCGGTTTCGGAGCGCAGGCTGCGATCGCGCAGGTGCTGGAGACGATCCCGACCGACGTGATAGCCACCTTCAACGCGGACAGCCTTCTTGATTTCCGCTCTCGCCGTCCCATCGTGCGCATCTCCGACGGAGTTGTCGAGCACCTGAGCTGGCCTGAGATCCAGCTGCGGGCCGGTCAGGACGCCGCCGGGAAGGGCCTGCTCGCCCTGGTAGGGCCGGAGCCCGATCTGGCATGGCATTCCTTCGTGCGCTCCGTCGTGGATCTGGCCACCCAGCTGGGCGTGCGGCTGGTGGTGAGCCTCGGTGCCTACGCCGCACCGGTTCCGCACACCCGCCCGGTCGGTCTCATGGCGATCGCCACCGAGGCCGCGCTGGCGGCGCGGGTAGGCGTGGTGGCCGGGTCAGCCGAGATGCCGGCCGGGATCCAGACCGCGCTGCAGGAGGCCTTTGCCGCCGTAGACGTCCCCGCCATCGGGGTGTGGGCACGGGTGCCGCACTACCTCGCCGGCATCCCCTACCCTGCGGCCTCTGCTGCGCTGGTCGATGCGATGGCAACCGTGACCGGGCTGGACCTCGATACCGGGCAGTTGCATGCCGCGGCCGGCGCCATGTCGGGTCAGATCGACGAGATCATCGCCAACAGCCCGGAATACGCCGCGCTGGTGGACCGCCTCGAGACCGACGTCGACACTGCGGGGGGCGCCTTGCCGGACTTCTCCGACCTCCCCTCCGGTGATGAGCTCGCCGCCGAGCTCGAGCGTTTCCTGCGCGGCGAGCAGGACGATTAGCTCCTGTCTTGTGGATCTTGCGGAGCCAGTGGCCGGATCTGGGTGCTCTCAGTGCGCCGAGTTTCACGGCAGCGCCGTCCGGCTCGCGGTGCACGACGCTGTGGTGAAACTCGGCACCGGCAGCGCTGTCGGGGCGTGGTCTATCGAACGCGCCATCAGCAAACTCACCCCATTCCGCGCCGTGGCCACCCGATACGACACACGCGAGTACCTCGCTGCCGGTCGCTGTGGCCTCGATCCGCATCTGGTTCAGCGATCCCGTTCCATGATCCGCGGGACACCCCCGCCCAGGATGCGTCAGGTATGAGTATCGAGATCATCTTCGAGACTCACTCGCTGACTGAGGACAACGAGCACGAGATTGCGTCCGGCTGGTTGCCGGGTCGGCACTGCGAGAGCGGACGCCGCCTTGCTGCCGAGCTCGGCACCCGCCGCCGGGACACCGGCCTGAGCGTGGTGTTCGTCTCCGACCTGCGTCGCGCGATGCGGACCGCTCGCATCGCCTTCTCCGGCACCTCGATCCCGGTCCACTACGACCCCCGGCTACGCGAGTGCAACTACGGCCGACTCAACGGCTGCCCCGTCAGCGTCCTGGCCGCCCAGCGCGCTCGCCACATTGACACGCCCTTCCCCGATGGCGAGAGCTACCGCCAAGTAGTGCACGCGACCCGCGAGTTTCTGGATGATCTGGCCCTTCGGCACGACGACCAGCGCATCCTGGTGATCGCCCACTCCGCAGGGTGGTGACGGTCTGATATCATCGAACATGTGTTCGAATCCCGTACCCGCATTAGTCACCTCCACCACTATCGGCCCGAGCCCCAGCCACCCCCCGGCCACGACCCGCCGCCCTTCTAGGTCCATCCCGTGGGCTGGAACAACCCGCCGGTCCGGTGGGCGGATCTGGAGCGGATTCTGTCCGGGCGCCCCGATTGGCCCAGGTCACGGTCTGGCGATGAGGAGCATCCGGGTGACGGCGGAGACAGCCCGGCGTGGACCCGTCACCGGGATCCTTACGAGCCGTCACCGCTGGTACCGCCGGCCCGGACTCAACCGCGCATTCCCTACGCCGAGCTGCACTGCCATTCCAACTTCAGTTTCCTGGACGGGGCCAGCCACCCGGAGGAGCTGGTCGAGGAGGCCGCCCGGTTGGGGCTGGACGCGATCGCGATCACCGATCACGACGGGATGTACGGGGTGGTGCGCTTCGCTGAGGCGGCTCGCGAGTGGGGCATCAAGACCGTCTTCGGGGCGGAGCTCAGCCTGGGTCTCACCGCGCCACAGAACGGGATACCGGATCCCGAGGGGGAGCACCTGCTCGTGCTGGCCCGAGGTCCCGAGGGGTACCGCAGGCTGTCCCGGGTGATCAGCGATGCCCAGATCGCGGGGAAGGAGAAAGGCCGACCGGTCTATGACCTCGATGCGGTAGCAGCCGCCGCGGGCGGGCACTGGGTGGTGCTCACCGGTTGCCGCAAGGCTGCGGTACCGGCGGCGTTGGAACGCGACGGTCCAGCGGCCGCGGCCGGGCAGCTACGCCGCCTGATCGAGCTGTTCGGCGCAGAGCACATCATCGTGGAACTTACCGCCAACGGGTTACCCGAGGACACCGAACGAAACGACCACCTCGCCGCGCTGGCCGCAGCGCACGGGCTGGGTACCGTCGCCACCACCGCCGCGCACTACGCCAGCCCGTCCCGGCACCGGCTGGCCACCGCGCTGGCCGCGGTGCGGGCCCGGCGCAGCCTGGACGAGATGGACGGCTGGCTGCCGCCCTCGGCAGCGGCGCACCTGCGCTCCGGTGCCGAGATGGCCGAGCGGTTCGCCCGCTGGCCCGGGGCGGTTGAGCGAGCGGCCGCGCTGGGCCGGGAGTGCGCCTTCGACCTGCACCTGGTGGCGCCGGACCTCCCGCCCTTCGACGTCCCCGACGGCCACACCGAGGCCCGCTGGCTGCGCGCGCTCACCGGGCTCGGCGCCGCCACCCGTTACGGCAGCTATGACGAGCGCCCCGGCGCCTACCACCAGATCGAGCACGAGCTGGCTGTCATCGAGGAGAAGAACTTCCCCGGCTATTTCCTCATCGTGCACGACATCGTGGCGTTCTGCCGCCGGGCTGGCATCTTCTGCCAGGGTCGCGGATCGGCCGCCAACTCCGCGGTCTGCTTCGCGCTGGGCATCACCAGCGTTGATGCGGTGGCGATGGACCTGCTCTTCGAGCGGTTCCTCGCCCCGGACCGGGACGGCTACCCCGATATCGATCTGGACATCGAGTCCGACCGCCGCGAGGAGGTCATCCAGTACGTCTACCGTAAGTACGGGCGGGACCGTGCTGCTCAGGTCGCCAACGTGATCACCTACCGGGCCCGCTCAGCGGTCCGGGACATGGCCAAGGCGTTGGGCTACTCCACCGGAACCCAGGACGCCTGGAGCAAGCAGATCGATCGGTGGGGGCCGCTGCGGCACGGCGACGCAGCTGAGACCGACATCCCCGAACCGGTGCTGGTGCTGGCCGCTGAGCTGGAAGGGTTCCCCCGGCACCTGGGGATCCATTCCGGTGGCATGGTGATCTGCTCCCGCCCGGTGGCCGAGGTCTGCCCGGTGGAGTGGGCGCGCAGGGAGCACCGCTCGGTGGTGCAGTGGGACAAGGAAGATTGCGCGACTGCGGGGTTGGTCAAGTTCGACCTGCTCGGGCTGGGGATGCTCTCCGCGCTGCACTACGCGGTCGATCTGGTGGCCCGCCACTACCGGCATGACGTGCAACTGTCGGATCTGCAGCCTACCGACCCGGCCGTCTACGCGATGCTCGCCCGGGCCGATTCGGTCGGGGTGTTCCAGGTGGAGTCCCGCGCGCAGATGGCCACCCTGCCCCGGCTCAGACCGCGCTGCTTCTACGACCTGGTGGTCGAGGTCGCGCTGATCCGCCCGGGCCCGATCCAGGGCGGCTCGGTGCACCCCTACATCCGGCGCCGCAACGGTCAGGAGGCCTGGGACTACGACCATCCGCTGCTGGCGAACGCGCTGCGCAAGACGCTGGGCGTTCCGCTGTTCCAGGAGCAGCTGATGCAGATGGCCATCGACGTCGCCGACTTCTCTCCCGCCGAGGCCGATGAGCTGCGCCGGGCGATGGGCGCCAAACGGTCCACCGAGCGGATGGAGCGGCTGCGTGACCGGCTGTTCGACGGGATGTCCCGGCACGGCATCACCGGCGAGCTGGCCGAGAAGATCTACGCCAAGTTGCTGGCCTTCGCCAACTTCGGCTTCCCGGAAAGCCATTCGATCAGCTTCGCCTCGCTGGTCTACTACAGCGCCTGGTTCAAGCACTACTACCCGGCGGCGTTCTGCGCCGCGCTGCTGCGCGCCCAGCCGATGGGCTTCTACTCCCCGCAGTCGCTGATCGCCGACGCCCGCCGGCATGGCGTCACCGTTCGTGGCCCGGACATCAATGCCAGCGGGGTGCACGCCGGGCTGGAACCGGCTGCGGAGGGCGCACCGGCGCAGGCGGTGCGCCTCGGGCTGGCCATGGTGCGCACGGTGGGCCAGCCACTGGCCACCACGCTGGTGCAGGAACGCCGGGCCCACGGCCGCTACCGCAGCATCGCCGACGTCGCGCACCGGGTGGGGCTGAGCACTGCCCAGGCTGAGGCGCTGGCCACCGGCGGGGCGTTCGACGAGCTGGTCCCGCACCGTGCCACCGGCGGTCCGCCCGGCGGACCGGCCCCGCACCCGGCGCCCGGCGGGCCGGCCTCGCATCGCCGCCAGGCGCTGTGGTCCGCCGGGGCGGTGGCCGCGCAGCGGCCGGACCGGTTACCCGGCACCGCGGTGGGTGAGTTCTCCCCACCGCTGCCCGGCATGAGCGCGCTGGAGCTCGCCGCGGCCGACGTCTGGGCCACCGGAGTCTCACCCGGTAGCTTCCCCACCCAGTTCCTCCGGGCTGAGCTGGCCGCGCTGGGCGTGCTGCCGGCCGTCGGCCTGCCGGGCCGGGAAGACGGGCAGCGAGTGCTGGTCGCCGGAGCGGTGACCCACCGGCAGCGCCCGGCCACCGCGGGCGGGGTCACCTTCCTCAACCTGGAAGACGAGACCGGCATGGTCAACGTGATCTGCTCGCCGGGCTTCTGGGTGCGGTACCGCACCGTGGTGCGGGCCTGCCCGGCGCTGCTGCTGCGTGGCCGGCTGCAGATCGCCGAAGGGGTGATCAACGTGCTGGCCGAGCACGCCGCACCGCTGGACATGCAGATCCGCTCGAACTCACGTGATTTCCGGTAAGCCCGCCACCGGGGCTGGGGAACTCGTCGATATCGGCGCTCGTCCACCCTTATTTTGGATTGTTGAAGCGGTGCACACGGATGGCTTCGTAACGGATGATCGTTTGCCGGACTGGCGTAGCGCTGACACCAAGTAGCCGAATCCACTGTGGCCCGGACTCCGTTCAAGCACGGCCGGAAGGGGGGAGCCGGCGACAGCGCGTTCGACGCCGTTGTCATCCTCACCATGGCCATCACCAATCCCGTGCCCGGCGGGCCAGCGTGACGAATTGGCGTTCCGGATCCTTCACGAATGCGTGGATGCTCGTTATCACCGGGCAGGGCCACACCGACGCGCAGGTCCGGCAGTCGCCGTTGGTCTGTAGTTTGTGTTCGATCATCAACCCGCGGACGACGAGCAGCAGATCATTGATCAGCTCGCGCGCCGTGTCGGAATCCTGCGCGGACCATTCGTCGTCCTGATTCGCCAGCGAATCAGCCTCGCCCAGGTGATTGCAGAGATCCTCGCGCAGCAGGCGGAAAGCGTCGGCGAATACTGGCGCGAGCGCGCTCACTCCAGGCCTCCCTGAGTCGGGCGAGGCCCACCGCCCCGCTGATGTCAGCGAACCGCTTAACCATTGGTCATGCAATGCATTAACCACTGGTTAATCCGCCCAGGCTGGCCGAATTTCGCACTGCGATGATCTATGATTTCTCGCCGGGAGGTGTGATCGTGCCACATCGTGAGCCGACGATTCGCAGCCGGGAACTGGGCGAGGGTCTGCGCCAGGCCATGCTGCAAGCCGGGCTGACCGGCAAGCAGGCCGCCCAGATGCTCGACGTGACGCCGAGCTACGTGTCGATGTTGCTGGCCGGCAAGCGGGCGGTCAGCGAGGTGGACATCGCCGCGTTTCTCGGGGCGTGCCGAATCAAGGGCGCCGAGCGGGACCGGCTGCTGGCGCTGTGCCGCGAGCAGGACACTCCGGGCTGGTTCCAGCCGCACGGCTCCCGGCTGCCCAAGCAGCTCGTCACGCTGATCGACCACGAGAACAAGGCGGTGACGATCAGTGAATTTGAGGCGACTGTCGTGTCCGGTCTGCTGCAGACCGGTGAGTACGCCCGGGCAGTGATCAGCCGGGTGGTCAACGTGCCACCCGAGGAGGTCGATGACCGGGTGGCCGCCCGGCTGGCCCGCCAAAGCCTGTTCGCCCGGGAGCGTCCGGCGCGCTTCACCTTCTACCTGCACGAGTCCGTGCTGCGCACCCCGGTGGGTGGGCCCGCGGTGATGGCCGAGCAGTTGCGCCACCTGCACCGGATGTCGGAGCGCCCCTACCTGACCCTGCGGGTACTGCCGGTCGCGCTCGGCGCGCACCCGGCGATGACCGGGGCGTTCCGGCTGATGGAGTTCGCCGAGTTCAAACCGGGGGCCTACCTGGAAAGTGAGACCTCCAGCCTGTTCTTGGAGCGCCCAGAGGAAATCGCGGCCTACCGGCGAATCTTGGCGGCGCTGGCGGATATTGCGCTGAGCGCGGGACAATCGCGGGAGCTGATTGCCGCTCTGGCAACCGGGCTCTACGCGGATGGAGAGGATCATGATGACCGCGCGTGAGCCGGACCGCATCGTCTGGCACCCCAGCAGCTACAGCGTCGGAAACGGTAACTGCGTCCAGGTCGGCTGGCGCACCAGCAGCTACAGCGGCGGCAACGGCGCCTGCGTCCAGGTCGCGCCCGCGCCGGGCGCCGTGCTGGTACGCGACTCCAAGGACCCCGGCGGCCCCGCCCTGACCGTCCCCACCCCCGCCTGGCGAGCCTTCCTCAGCATCCTCACTCCCTAACCGATGTCGGTGAGAGATGATCTCGGCGCCGGGCGTGGCGGCCGGGATCGGGGAATGGGTTGCGCACAGACCTGGGCGCCGGAGTAACCGAGCTGATGCATCAGGGCAACAAGATGCGGGCAGGAGATGAAGGCGGCCGGGAAACACCACCCAAGTTCTCGGTCATGCTGAACGCAGTCTCGGCGCCGCCTAACCGAACACGTTTCACAGTTTCGAGTGTGTGGGCGAGCGGGCAAGGCGGGACACGATGTCGGAACCTTCGGAGCGAAGGTGCTTCTCGGTCTGGTCTAGATCGCTGCCCTCGCCGACTACCCATAGGTAGCGGCAGATCGCGAATATGAGCGCGATCTGGCCGGAGCGGGTTTCCAGGACTGGCATGGTGCGGATCCGCTGGGCCGTGGGTCGGTGCGGCAGGCTGTTGCAGTACAGGGTTGCGGCATCGTATCCGGCGGGTGCAGGCCGCCAACTCTCCCAGTCCATAATGCACAGCTTCGGCCCGCGCAGATTCCCCCAGTGCAGATCCGCATGCGCAGTTGCCCATTCCAGACCGGCGAAGGTGTCTTGGGTCAGGGTGACCCCGAAGTGCTTGCGGACACCGTCGATGGTGTAGCGCACGGCGCCCAACTCGTGCGCCATGTTGACCGGGTGCGCGGCCAGCGCGGCCAGCGCGGCACCGACGTTCGTCCACCAGGACTCCGGTAGGTGCGGGTCGTCGAACAGAACACCACCCGGGGCGATCGTGGACCCCGGGGCCAGGGTCATTACCTCCCCCCGAAGCCGACGGCCCGCGAGGTAGCTGTCGGAGTGTTGCCAGTCGGCCCACCGCAGCACCTCGGGTTTGGGGACACCGCGAATCGAGTTGGCTTCGACGTTGCCGTCCCAGCGGCAGGCCGGCTGATAGTCCGGGTCCTCCACCACGACGCGCAACCACACGGCACGGTCACCGTCGTGCGCCGGCGCCCCGGCCGAGCGCATGTCGAAGGTGTTTACCACCTCGCCGACCAGTTCGACGCCGAACCGGGCCGCCGCCGCGTCGAGTTGGCCCTGCAACCAGACCCGGCGCTGCTCAACAGCCTTCTCGATCTCGTCGGTGTCCATGGTCATTTCTTGGTGAACTCCCCATCTTTGTAGTGGCTACCTCCCTTGCGTCCCCAATCCTGGCACGTCGGCGCATCCGCGTCGTCGCCGGCGCAATCGGTGATCATGTCGGTCCACGCGGGATCAACCGTGGCGGTGGCCGCAAGCCATTCCAGAACCGTCATCTGTCTCCTCTCCTTCCACCAAATCCGCCAGCGCCAGCACCGTCGCCTGTACTGACGTTCGGCAATGATCGGTTTCTGTGGCCGTGAATGTGCCATGCTCGAAATATCGGTCTCCCGCGTGCGCACCCTGGCAGTAGGCGAAGAACTCACACGTCGCCTTACATCGTTCCAGGCCGACCAGAAACTCCCGAACATAGCGCAGGTCGCCCGCGCGACGGAGAATGGTCGGCAACGTGTCCATTATGACATTTCCGGCGACGAAATCGTGATACGCAACGTCGGTGACGCCGAGCAGTTCCGGCGAGAGCAGCACGACATCACCATTCCACGCGATCGTTGGAATCAGGTCATGCTGAGCGTCGGCGGCGCGCACCGCCGGTTCCAGGCCGAGGAACCCAAGCAGCCGTTGGACTTCTCGCACCGTCACGTCGCGGTTCTGCTGGCACCACGCGAAGGTGTCCCGCCAGAAGCGCCGCGCATTCTCCAGCGTCGGCGTGTCACCGAGAGCGTTCGCGCCCTCTCTTGCCTCGATATTGAACCCCACCCACCGGCAGCCAAGATCCCGCAGGAAGTCCAACACATCCCCGGCGCGGTGTGTGCCATCCCGGCTGACCACGGCAAGCACGATGAACGGAATGCCGTGCCGCTTCAACGTCTCGACGCCCGCCACGATCCGGTCAAAAATCGGGCGGTCCGCACGGTCCACCCGGTGGTGGTTGGCCGAGCGCGGACCGTCGATGCTTACTCCCACACCGATCTCGTACCGCTCGAACAGCTCACACCATGCGTCGGTGATCAGCGTGGAGCCGGTCTGCACCTTGTGCTGCACCCGGCCAGCCCGGCGTAGCGGCTCGAATGGCTCCAGCAGTGCCACTAGCCGACGAGGTCCGACCGCCAACGGTTCGCCGCCGTGCCACACAACCTCAAGGGGCGGCCAGTTCGGCTCAATGTCCGCGGCAATGGCAGCCGCGACGGCGGGCGTCATGTACTGCTTGAGATGGCGCTGGGGCAGATAGCAATATGTGCACGCCAACGGGCACAAACTCGTCGGCTGTACGATGATCGTCCGCGGGCTACTGGTCAGCCAGTGGTCGACACCGAGCAGGGAACGCCCGTTGTTCATGTTCGCCACCACCCTCCCGAGAAGTAACTCCGCATTGGCAGTAGGGGGCCGTGTCGGCCGGTGGAAGCAATGAAGCTGGTCAGGAGATCGGTGAAGACTTCTGCTGGGGTTCGATAGTTGGCGCCCCGTTCTCAAGAGCTGACCCGGCATCTCGTCAGCGACTTCCGGTGAGCTCCGGTGACCGGTTGATCGCTGTCTGTGTGCCTCTGGCGACATGACGTGTCGTTCACGGCACACAAAGCACGATCATGATGGGCCAGCGACCCCCGACGGGCGGGCTGGCAGGGTAGGGGCATGGGCGAGGTGGTTGAAGAGTGCTGCACAGGCGAGGACTTCACCGATGCGGTGTTCGCGGACCAGGAGTGGGAGGGCCGCGGTTTCGTCGACTGCGAGTTCACCGACGCCGACCTGCGTGGGCTGCGTACCCGCAACTGCCGGTTCACCGACTGTGACTTCACCGGTGCTGACCTCGGCGCCTCGCAGCACCACACGAGCGCCTTCCACAACTGCACCTTCCGGCGCACCACGCTGGCCGACTCCGTGCTGGAGCACTGCTCCCTGCTGGGCAGCACGATCAACGACTGCCGGCTACGGCCGTGGACGCTGCGCGAGGTCGACTTCCGGCTCACCGCACTGGGTCGGGCCGACCTCCGGGAGACGGTGCTCACCGGTCTGCGGTTGGCCGAGGCGAACCTGGTGGAAACCGATCTACGCGGGGCCGACCTCTCCGGTGCTGACCTGAGCGGAGCCCGGATGCTGGGCGCCCGGCTGGAGGGGGCCGATCTGCGTGGGGCCCGGTTGGACGCCGACGCCCTGGTGCAGGCCCGCCTCAGCGGTGCCCGGATCGACGCGGACACCGCGATCCGCTACGCCACGGCGAACGGTCTCCGGGTTGACCTCGGGGCGTGACCGGGCATCGCGGTCACCGTGATCGCGCTACCTGGGTGTCGGCGTAGCAGCGTCCCGAGGCAAGATGGCGGGCATGAGCGCGATCGTCCTTGACGGGAAGGCGACCAGAGACAAGATCTTCGTCGACCTGCAGGCGAGGGTGACCGCGTTGCACAGCGCCGGGGTGAACCCCGGGCTGGGCACCGTCATCGTCGGCGACGATCCCGGCTCGCATGCCTACGTCCGGGGCAAGCACAACGACTGCGCGAAGGTCGGCATCACCTCGATCCGCCGGGACCTGCCCGCGAGCACCACGCAGGATGAGCTGTTCGCGGTGATCGACGAGCTCAACGCCGATCCGGCCTGCACCGGCTACATCGTGCAGCTGCCGCTGCCTCGCGGGCTCGACGCCGGTGCCGCGCTGGAACGGATCGACCCGGCCAAGGACGCCGACGGCCTGCACCCGACGAACCTGGGCCGGCTGGTGCTCGGGGAGCCGGGACCGCTGCCGTGCACCCCGCGCGGGATCGTGGAGCTGCTCCGACACTTCGGTGTCCCGCTGGACGGCTCGCGGGTGACCATCGTGGGCCGCGGCATCACCGTGGGCCGCTCGCTGGGCCTGCTGCTGACCCGGCGCAGCGAGAACGCCACCGTCACGCTGTGCCACACCGGTACCCGGGACCTGGCTGCCGAGGTGTCCCGGGCCGACATCGTGGTGGTCGCCGCCGGGCGACCCGGGCTGGTCACCGCCGAGATGGTCGCACCGGGTGCCGCGGTGGTCGACGTCGGAATCAGCCGCACGGAGGCCGGTCTGATCGGCGACGTGGACCCCGCGGTCGCTGAGATAGCCGGCTACCTGGCGCCGGTTCCCGGCGGTGTGGGCCCGATGACCAGGGCGATGTTGCTGGCCAACGTGATCGAGGCCGCGGAGAAGGCGGGCTGAGCAGTGCAGGAACGGACGAGCCTGCGGCCGCAGCTGAGCTTCGGCCTGGTACTGCTGGTGGTGGCGGTGGGCATGGTGCGCATCACGCAGTACCACTGGCGAGAAGGAACCGTGATCATCGGCGGTGCGCTGTTGCTGGCCGCCGCCCTGCGGGCGATCTTGCCGCCGGAGCAGACCGGGCTGCTGGGAATCCGCCGCCGGGCCCTGGACGTGCTCACCTACACCGGCTTCGGGCTGATGATGATGGCGGTGGCGTTGACGATCACCGGGGGACCGCTGCACGGCGGCTGAGCCGGCGCGCCTCCAGAGGTTGATAGCCTCGCGGAATGGCACGTTCCGGACAGGTCGCGGTAGTCGGGGCCGGCTTCTACGGCTCGACCACCGCCCAGCGGCTCGCCGAATACGACGTGTTCGACACCGTCGTGCTCACCGACATCATCGAGGGCAAGCCGGAGGGCTTGGCCCTGGATATCAACCAGTCCCGGCCGGTGGAGGGATTTGAGACCCGGGTCGTCGGCCAGACCACTGGCCGCGACGGCTCCGGGTATGAGGTGATCGCGGGCAGCGAGATCGTCGTGATCACCGCCGGGCTACCCCGAAAACCCGGGATGAGCCGGATGGACCTGATCGAGACCAACGCCCGGATCGTGCGGCAGGTCGCGGAGAACGTCGCCCGGCGCGCCCCCGACGCCGTGGTGATCGTGGTGTCCAACCCGCTGGACGAGATGACCGCGCTGGCGCAGCTCGCCACCGGATTCCCCAGGCACCGGGTGATGGGCCAGGCCGGAATGCTCGACACCGCCCGGTTCACCCACTTCGTCGCCGAGGAACTGGGCGTGCCGGTTGCCACCGTGCGCACCCTGACGCTGGGCTCGCACGGGGACACCATGGTCCCGGTGCCCAGTGCCTGCACGGTTGATGGCACCCCGCTGGTCGACCTGCTCGACGAGAAGAAGATCGACGAGCTGGTCGACCGCACCCGGAACGGGGGCGCTGAGGTGATCGCTTTGATCAAGACCGGGTCCGCCTACTACGCCCCGTCCGCGGCGGTGGCTCGGATGGTGCGCGCGGTGCACGAGGACTCCGGCGCGGTCTTGCCGGTCTGTACCTGGGTGGACGGCGAGTACGGCATCTCCGGTGTCTACCTGGGCGTCACTGCCGAGCTGGGCCGGGAAGGCGTGCGCCGGGTGGTGGAGTCCCCGCTGACTGACCACGAGCTCACCGAGCTGCGCACCGCCGCCGAGGCGGTCCGGGCCAAGCAAGCCGACGTCCAGCACCTGTAACCGCCCATCCCGCCCCATCCCGCCCCGCCCCATCCCGACATGGAGACATATCGGGGTGACACGCCGGGTCCACACCCCGATATGTCTCCATGTCGGGGTGTGGAGGTACGTCGAGCGAAGCGAAGTGCACGATCAGGCTATGACTCCGACCGGAACATCGTGGACTGAGTCCTTGCTTATCGGGGACGCCGACACCCGAAGGCACCGCATCGTCGAGACGCTGACCGGCGCCTTCGCCGATCTGATGGCCTCCGATCCGGTGGCCTTCCGCACCAAGTTCGCAAGATGGCCTCCGACCCGTTCGCCTTCTACCGCGGCAGCGCCTGCCTGTTCTACGCCGATGTCGGCGAGTTGGCGGATCCGTGGGCTGACGAGCGCACTCGCCGGGTGTGGATCCAGGGTGATCTGCACGCGGAGAACTTCGGCACCTACCTCAACGACCTGGGCGTGCTGATCTTCGATGTGAACGACTTCGACGAGGCGTACCTGGGTCATTTCACCTGGGACCTGCAGCGTTTCGCGGCCAGCATGGCGCTGCTGGTCCAAGGCGCTATCCGACTCCGACATCGACACCCTGATCGGGACCTACCTGCGAGCCTATCTGGATCAGGTGCGGCAGTTCCTCGACGCCGATGACGACAGCGACTTCTCGCTGCGGCTGGGAACCGCGCACGGCGCGGTGGAGCAGGTCCTGCGGACCACCCGGCTGCGAACCCGGGTCGAGCTGCTCGACAAGATCACCGAAACGTCAGGCTACGACCGGATGTTCCGGGACGCACCGGGGGTGCGCCGGCTCGACGACGGGGAGCGTGGGCAGGTGCGTGCCGCGTTCGAGCGCTACCAGGAGACCATTCCCGGCACCAAACGGTTCCGGGGCATTGCCTACGAGGTCAAGGACATCATCGGCCGCAGCGGATTCGGCATCGGCAGTGCCGGATTGCCCGCCTACTCGGTGCTCATCGAGGGGTGCAACCAGGCACTGGACAACGACATCGTGCTGTCGATGAAACAGGGCAACGTCGCCGCCTATCTCGCAGCGTGCCCTGCATGCGCACGCCGACCCGCTGCTGGGATACACCGAGCTGGACGGGGTCGGTTACGTGGTCAGCGAGGTCTCGCCCTACGAGGCTGACCTGGACTGGGGTGAGCTCACCGAACCCGCCGACATCGTCCCGGTGGTCGACCAGTTGGGCCGGGCCACCGCCAAGGTGCACTGCGTGTCCGACTCGGACTCCGATCACTCGCTGGTCCCGTTCCAGACCGAGGAGGCCATCACCGCCGTGATCGGCGACGCGACAGCCGCATTCAGCGGGCTCAGCGGGGTAAACGGTGCCCGGATAACCCCGCTGAGCCCGCTGAATGCGGGGGCGAGGGGGTGGGAGTCAGGTGGTGTAGAGGGTGCGCACCACGTCCTCGATGGAGGGCTCGACGACTTGCAGATCGCGTACCGGGACCCGGGCGACGACGGCGGCGATCAGCTCGGTGGCGCTGATCTGATCTGCGGAGAAGGCCAGGCAATGGCGCAGCCCGTTCGCCTCGACCGTGACATCGAGGACACCGGGCAGCCCATTGAGCGCCAGAGCGGGTTCCTCCAGGTCCACCACCAGCCGGCGAGCGCCACCGAACCGGCGGCGCAGCTCATCGAGCGAACCATCCACCAGTACCCGTCCGTGGTCGATCACCACCAGCCGGCGGCAGAGCCGCTCGACATCGGGCAGATCGTGCGTGGTCAGCAGCAGGGTGACCCCCTCGACGGCATTGGCACGCGCCAGAAACGCACGCAGCCGCTCCTTGCTGATCAGGTCCAGACCCACCGTCGGCTCGTCGAGTACCAGTAGTTCCGGGGAGTGCAGTAGCGCCGCGGTGACCTCACCCCGCATCCGCTGGCCCAGGGAGAGCTGGCGCACCGGGGTAGCCAGGAATGGCGCCAGTTCCAGCAGCTCGACACACTCCCGGAGGCGCCGAACGTGGTCGGCGGGCGGTACCCGGTGGATCGTGCGCAGGAGAGCGAAACTCTCACTCAGTGGCAGGTCCCACCACAGCTGGCTGCGCTGCCCGAATACCACCCCGATCCGCCGGGCCAGCTCGCGCCGGCGCCGCACCGGGTCCAGGCCACAGACCCGTACTCGGCCCGCGGTGGGCACCAGGATCCCGGTCAGCATTTTGATCAGCGTTGACTTGCCGGCCCCGTTGGGTCCGAGCAGACCAACCGCCTCGCCGGGCTGCACCGATAACCGCACCCCGTCCACCGCGGCCAGCCGGGCACCACGGCGCAGCCGGTACTCCCGGCATAGCCCGTCGAGCTCGATCACGGCCATTCAGGACCCCGTGCCGACGTAGTGGCGCAGCCCGGCCCGCCACACCAACGCCGCGATACCAGCGGAGACCACCGCCGCCAGCGGCGCGCTGTACTGCAACACCGGAGGCATCCCCAACGGGTCCGGCTTGCCGAGGATCGCCAGCGCCGGGTAGTAGGCGACGAACGCACCGGGCACCACGAACGCCATCAGCCGCAGCAGCCATCCGGAGAACACCGATACCGGATAGGAGGTGAACATCCCGGAGCCGTAGGTCACCGCGTTGGGCAGCTCCTGGCCTTCCACCAGCCAGAACGTGGTGGCGCTGGCCGCCACCCAGATCGCGCCGAGCACCACCAACCCGGTGAACGGGGTGATCAGCAGCACCGCAACCCGGACCGGGGTCCAGGAGATCTCCGAGGTGGCCAGCACGTAGCAGAGCACCGCAAGCGCGGTGCCCACCTTGCCCAGCCTGCGCAGCGCGAAATCGGACGTGCAGATCTGGGTCATGGCGGGCAAGGGGCGCAGCAGCAGCGCGTCCAGCGTCCCGGTGCGGACCAGCCGGCCGAGGTTGTCCAGCGGTCCGGCCAGCATGTCGGCCAGCCCAAAGGAGATCCCGGCCAGGCTGAAGATCAGCAGGACCTCCTGGCGGGTGAACCCGCCCATCACACCGACCCGGGAGAACAGCACCAGGATCACCACCATGTCCTCGAGCTGCACCAGCGCCTGCGCACCGCACTGCAGGGCGAACGACAGGGGGTAGGTCAGCTGGCTGCGCACCGACGCGGCGACCAGGCTGCGGTACACCCCGAAGCGCTCACCCACCCTGGATCACCAGCCTCCGCACCGCCCGGGCCAGCACCAGGCGACCGGCCGCGAGCAGCGACACCGCCCACGCCAGCTGATGGGCCAGCAGCGGCCACGCCGAGCCCCGAGCTATGGCGATGTCGATCGGCGCCTGCAGGATCGCCGGGAACGGTGTTGCCCAGATCACCGTCCTGGCCCACCCGGGGAAGAACGCGATCGGGATCGCCAGCCCGGCCAGCGCCGTGCTGATCGCGGCGTACAGCGAGAGCAGCCCACGCCAGTCCAGCAACCAGAATGCCACCAGGTTCAGCAGGAACCGCATCGCGAAGCTGACCAGAATGGCCAGCAGCACGCTCAGGCCGAACGCCGCCCAGTGCAGCGCCGAGCGGGGCAGCGTCAGATCGAAGAAGACCAGCCCGATCAGCAGCGGGCCGGTCAGCCTGGTCAGCAGCGCGAAGGCCGCCCGGCCCAGATCCTCGGCCAGCAGCGCGACCTGCAGGTCTATCGGGCGCAGCAGGTCGACGGCCAAGTCGCCGGTGCGGATCCGCTCCCCGAAGTCGGCGTTGCCCCAGATCTGCACTACGGCGATCAGTCCCTGGCCGATCCAGACGAAGGTGACGGTCCGGGACGGGTCGTAGCCGGCTACCCGGGCAGATCCGGCGAACGTTCCGGTGAACACGGTGAGCAGCACCGCGCACCGCATGAAGCCGAACACCACGTTGGTCGCCAGCCCGGCCACCACCGCCTGCCGGTAGGTCGAGTACCGCCGGAACCCGGCGCTGATCAGCCGGAGGTAGCAGGCGAGCACACTGGACTACGTTAGCGACGCTGGTCCGCGTCACGGTGCGAGTCGAGAGGAGTGCCCTGCAGGTGGGCAAGATCAAAGTCATGGGGACAGTCGTCGAGCTCGATGGCGATGAGATGACCCGGATCATCTGGCAGTTCATCAAGGACCGGCTGATCCACCCGTATCTGGACATTTCCCTCGATTACTACGACCTGTCCATCCAGCGCCGGGACGCCACCGAGGACCAGGTCACTGTCGACGCCGCGTACGCGATCGCCAGGCACGGGGTGGGTGTCAAATGTGCCACCATCACCCCCGACGAGGCGCGAGTCGAGGAGTTCGGCCTCAAGAAGATGTGGCGTTCGCCCAACGGAACGATCCGCAACATTCTCGGTGGTGTGATCTTCCGCGAGCCCATCGTCTGCGCCAACGTCCCCCGCCTTGTCCCGCACTGGACCAAGCCGATCGTTATCGGCCGGCACGCGCAAGGCGACGTGTACCAGGCCAGCGATTTCACCGTCCCGGGTCCAGGCACGGTGACGATCACCTACACCCCCGACGACGGCCGCGAGCCGCTGCGGATAGAGGTGGCCCGTTTCGGCGCGGATGGGGGCGTTGCGCTCGCGATGTTCAATTACCGCAAGTCCATCGAGGATTTCGCCCGGGCGTCGCTGCGCTATGGCCTGGCCCGCCGCTACCCGGTGTACCTGTCGACCAAGAACACCATTCTCAAGGCCTACGACGGTATGTTCAAAGACGTGTTCGCCGAGATCTACGAGTCGGAATTCAAAGCTGAATTCGAGGAGCACGGTCTCACCTACGAACATCGGTTGATCGACGACATGGTGGCCTCCTCGCTGAAATGGCCGGGGGGCTATCTGTGGGCCTGCAAGAACTACGACGGCGACGTGCAGTCCGACACCATCGCGCAGGGTTTCGGCTCGCTGGGCCTGATGACCAGCGTGTTGATGACCCCGGATGGCCGGACCGTCGAGGCGGAGGCGGCGCACGGCACCGTGACCCGGCACTACCGGCAACACCAGCAGGGCAAGCCGACCTCGACCAATCCGATCGCGTCGATCTTCGCGTGGACCGGCGGCCTGCGCCACCGCGGCGTCCTGGATGAGACACCCGCGCTCACCCGGTTCGCCGAAACACTGGAACGAGTCTGTGTCGCTACCGTGGAGAGCGGCCGGATGACCAAGGATCTGGCATCGCTGATCGGTCCCGACGCCCCATTCCTGACCACCGAAGCCTTCCTCGACGAGGTCGATCAAGGGTTGCGGCAAGCTATGCGGCTGTGAAGCATGACGACGTCCCTGGGTGCATCCCCGGGTGCATCCCTGATCAGATCATCAGGTAACCGCGGAGAGTGGGCACGTGGCGATGACGAAAACACAGCGTTATCTCATCGGGGGAGCGGTCGTGATCGGCATCCTGCTGCTGTTCTCCGAGCACAGCAGTGACAGCACCGGCACGGGCAGCGACGGCAGCACCGGGACGCGGCCGTGCACCGTGACGGTCACCGCCGACTCGCTGAACGCGCGCTCCAGCCCTGATGGTGCTGCCTCGGTGGTGGAGACTTTCACCAAAGGCGCGGTGATATCGGCCGACCGGACGACCCGCAACGGTTTCCGGCAGCTCGGACCGGATCGCTGGGCCGCGCAGGAGTTCCTCGCGCCGACGGCGGGCAGCGACTGCGGTTGATCGTCATGACTGTACCGCCGGCTCATCCGGGCCGGGTTAATCCCGATGACGGCGCCCGGGGTGGCCTGCCACAATCGCGGTATGTCGTCGCCCGTCACAGACCGTCTCCCCCGGGTGCTCTCCGGGATCCAGCCCACCGCCGACTCCTTCCATCTCGGTAACTACCTCGGTGCCATCCGGCAATGGGTCACCCTGCAGGCCGACCACGAGGCCTTCTACTGCGTGGTGGATCTGCACGCCATCACGTTCGAGCAGGATCCCGAGAAGCTGCGCCGCCGGACCCGGCTGGCCGCGGCGCAGATGCTGGCGCTGGGTGTCGACCCGGATCGCGCCACGGTGTTCGTGCAGAGCCACGTGCCCGAGCACACCGAGCTGTGCTGGGTCCTGGAGTGCCTCACCGGCTTCGGCGAGGCCTCCCGGATGACGCAGTTCAAGGACAAGTCGGCCAAGCAGGGCAGTGAGAGCGTCCGGGTCGGGCTGTTCACCTACCCGATCCTGCAGGCGGCCGACATCCTGCTCTACCACGCCGATCGGGTACCGGTGGGCGAGGATCAACGCCAGCATGTCGAGCTCACCCGTGACCTCGCGACCCGGTTCAATGCCCGCTACGGCCCGACGTTCACCCTGCCCGAGGCGTACATCCTCAAGGGTGCCGAGAAGATCTACGACCTGGCCGAGCCGACGGCGAAGATGAGCAAGTCGGCGTCCACGCCGGCCGGTGTGGTCGATCTACTCGACGAGCCTGCGGTGTCTGCCAAGAAGATCCGCTCGGCGGTCACCGACGCCGGGCGGGAGATCTGTTACGACCCGGTGAGCAAGCCCGGGGTGTCGAACCTGCTGGTGATTCATTCGGCGCTGGCCGGGCGCAGCATCGACGATCTGGTGGCGGCTTATGCGGGCCAGGGTTACGGTGCGCTGAAATCCGACGTGGCGCAGGCGTTGTCCGATTTCGTCACCCCGCTGCGCCACGCCGTGGCCGGTTACGTCGATGATCCAGCCGAGCTCGACAAACTACTGGCCCGGGGCGCTGAGCGGGCTCGCGAGGTCGCCTCGGAGACGGTACGCGCGGTGTACGACCGGGTGGGTTTCCTGCCGCCGGCAGGCTGAAACAGCCTTCGCCCACTAGCCTAGGAGAGCATGCAGGGGACCAGCACCGCGGAAGTGGATACCAAGCCGAGCCTGCTTGAGCGCTACCGGGAGCGCTACCAGTGGCTGGACCACCTCGCACGGGCCGGGAAGGCCTACACGGCCCACCACGGCGATCATTACGCCGCGGCGATCACGTTCTTCAGTGTTCTCTCCCTGGTGCCGTTGTTGATGATCGCCTTCGCGACGGCGGGTTTCGTACTGGCCGATAACCAGCAGTTGCTGCGCCAGCTGCAGGAGCAGATCCAGGCTTCGGCTCCCCCCGGGCTGGGTCCCACCCTCAAAAATGTCGTCGATGGGGCGATCGGTTCACGTCGCAGCGTGGGGATATTGGGTCTGCTCGGTGCGCTGTATTCCGGGCTGGGCTGGATGGCCAACCTCCGGGAGGCGCTCACCGCCCAGTGGCGTGGGGGGAGCACCACGGCGGAGAAGCCGGCCGACCCCCCGCCTTTCCTGCGCCGATTGTTCTTCGACCTGCTCGCGCTACTCGGTCTCGGGCTTGCGCTGGCGGCGTCATTCGTGCTCACCGGTGCCAGTACCGCGTTTGCCCGGGTCGTGCTGGACGTGCTGGGTCTCAGCCAGGTCCCTGGAGCTCGGCTGGGGCTGGTCGTGCTAGCGGTAGTGGCCTCGATCGTCGGTATGTGGTTGGTGTTCCTCTGGGTACTCGCCAGATTGCCGAGAGAATTCATCCCGTTGCGTAAAGCGACACGGGCGGCGTGGATCGGTGCGATTGGTTTCGAAATACTCAAGCAGGCGTTTGCCATCTATTTAGACAGTGTCGGTCGCAGCCCGACCGGTCAGCTTTTCGGCCCGGTGATCGGCTTGATGGTGTTCGCCTACTTCGTCTCCCGGTTCCTGCTGTTCCTCACCGCGTGGGCAGCGGAGGCGCAGGAGACTGCTCAGGAAGCCGATCAGGAAGGGAACGCGCCGGTGCACTTACGGGCTTCTGCGTGAGAACCAGGGGTTTACCCCGATACCCCGGACTCCGGCGAGGTGTCTACTGGGGAGCGGCGGATGAGTCCCGGTGACCTCCCCACTGTGACCTCACACACCGGGCCCGCCACGGATATCGAGGAGATCCCATGCAGACCCTGCTCAAGGTGCTCGCGATCATCGCGGTGATCTGGATCGGCTTCATGATGCTGGGTGCTGTGTTCAAGTTCCTGATCTGGGCGGTGGTGATCGGCGCGGTGCTCTTCGTCGCCACGGCGGCCTACACAGCGGTGAAGGGCCGCTCTGACCGCCACGCGCTGGGCCGTCGCTGACCACCACAGCGATCTGGCCTGGTCGCGCACCACTCACGACGCCTCGGATTCAACGAGGAGCCGCCGCAGCAGGTGCATCGCGCCCGTGACCGACCGATCGCGGATCTCGGTGCGGTCGCCGGGCAGTACCGGATCGATGGCTGCGGTGGCACCGTCGCGGGTGCGCACGCAGAGGCATACGTAACCGACGGGCTTGGCCTCGGTGCCCCCACCGGGGCCGGCGATCCCGGTGATCCCGACCCCGACGTCGGCGTCGAAGCGCTCTCGGGCACCGTCGGCCATGGCCAGCGCCACCTCGGGGGACACCGCCCCGTGCCGTTCGATCAGCGCCGCCGGCACCCCGAGGAGGTCGGTCTTGGCGGTGTTGGAATAGGCCACGACACCCCCGGCCACATAGTCCGAGGACCCCGCCCGCTCGGTGAGCCGCGCGGCCAGCAGCCCGCCGCTGCATGATTCACCCAGCCCGATCCGCCTCCCCCGCAGCAAGCCGGCGATCTGGTCATCCAGCGACGTGCCGTCGGTCGAGAACAGGTACCGGGCGTGCCGGGCCCGGATCGCCTCGACGAGGGCCTCCAGGGTCGCCTCCGCGCCGGGCCGGTGCCGGATGTCAATCACCAGTTCGGCCCGGCGCAGGCAGGTGGTGATCTCCAGCGGTGCCAGGTCCAGCGTCGTGCCCACCTCACGCAGGGTGGCCGCGATCTGGGACTCCGGCACCCCGAACAATCGAAGCTGGGCGGTCTGGAAGGGTCGGGCGCGGCGCAGCACCCTGCGAACGGCGGGCGTGTCCAGCGCGACCGGCCACATGGCTTGCAGCTCCCGGGGCGGACCCGGCAGCACGATCACGACCGGCCCGCCCTCGACCGGGACCACCAGCCCTGGGGCGGTTCCCACCGGATCGAGGGTCTGCGCACCGCGCGGAACCATCGCCTGCTTGCGGTTCGCCGCCCGCATCCCGTCCGGATCGAAGCTCGACAGGTGGCGGAACCGGGCCAGGATGGCCGCGATCTGGCGCTCCATAGCCTCGTCGAGCGCCAGCTCGACCCCGGCGAAGTCGGCGACCACCTCGGCGGTCAGGTCGTCCGCGGTCGGACCCAGCCCGCCGCTGGTGACGATCAGGTCAGCGCCCTGACCAGCGAGGAACCGGAGGGCGGCGGCCAGGTCGGCGGGCCGGTCCCCGACACAGACCAAGTTTGCCACCTCGATGCCCAACCCGCCGAGTTGCTGTGCCAGCCACGGCCCGTTGCGGTCGGTGATCAGGCCGCTGAGCAGCTCTGTCCCGGTGACCACGATCCCCGCCCGGACCTCCACCTCGTTTCCGCTCACGACAGGGCAGGCTAGTGGCCCGACGGACTCCCGCGGTGGGCAGGCGGGGCCGATCTTTCTCTCGTTCTCGCGCGGAGCACCGAACTGCACTCTAAAATTGCAGAGACGAATTAGGCGTGCTGCCGGGGGAGCAGTACCGTGCGCCCTTTTTGTCAGGGCTGAACTCGCCCATGGGGCGCAGCACGGTGCTGCGCGGGCGGAGAGAAGGGATGGGACCAATGGATCGCAGCGCGTCGCAGAAGGCGGTTATCGACCGCACTGCCGGAGCGGACCTCCGGGTCGCGATGCCCGAGTTGTCTCAACGCTATGAGCAGGACAGCGAATGGTTCGTGGTGCATCTCGACGGTCAGTGGCGGGAGATCCGCTTCCATGATTACGGTCAGATATACGGCGTGGAGAATCTCTATGAGCGTCTCTTCTACGACATCCTCGAATGTCGTTCCCCTGACGTCCTGGCGGCATCGTTCGAGGCGCAGCTGCGGCGCTCCGGCAGCCCTGCCGAGACTCTGCGGGTGCTGGACCTCGGTGCCGGGAACGGGATCATGGGGGAGAAACTGGTCGCGATAGGTGCGGACGTGCTGGTGGGGGTGGACATCCTGCCGGAGGCTCGCGATGCCGCTTTGCGGGACCGGCCCGAGGTCTATGACGCCTATCACGTCGTCGATATGGCCGACATGCCCCCGACGACGCACGAGGCGCTGGCTCAGTACCGGTTCAACACCCTGACCTGCGTTGCCGCCCTCGGGTTCGACGACATCCCGCCGGAATGCTTCACCGTCGCGTTCAACCTCGTCTGTGATAACGGATGGGTGGTTTTCACGATCAAGGACGACTTCCTGTCCTGTGAGGACACCACCGGCTTCGCTCGGTTGATCTCCGAGGCCGTCGAGGATGGGATGCTGGAACTGCTGTGGACCGAGCGTTACCGGCACCGGCTGGCCACTGACCGGACTCCGGTGCGCTACACCGGCGTGGTGGGCCGGAAGCGGGGCGACCTGCCCGCTGGCTGAGGCCCGTCTCAGCGATGCCGCTGGCGGGCCACCAGCGCAGCGAGCCCGGCAAGCACGACGACCGCAATGCTGAACCACGCGACGGGAAGTGCGATTCCCGCGTCGTGGGATGCGTTTGTCGTGCTCGGCCCCGCCCCCGGATCAGGTCCCGGCGCGGCCGGGGTCGCTGCGGGTACCTCAGATTCGTTGACCAGCCGGCCCACCGGGTGGCCAGGTGGTAGCGCGAATCCGTAGCTCAGCAGGTTGGCGGCCTGTTCGGCCATCGACGCCGCCCGCTCGCCTCGCATGAGCACCACGAGCAGGCGCCGCCCACCGCGCTGTGCGGCATCGACCTGGGTTTGCCGGGCGTCATCGGTGAAACCGGTCTTGCCGCCCAGCGAGCCTGGGTAGGTCCCGAGCAACCGGTTGTCGTTGCTCAGCAGGAATCCTGGCAGCTTGCCGTAGCCGGGGAAGTTCACCAAGCGGGTGCCGAGCAGCTGCACCAACCGCGGCTCGTGGAGCACCCGGCGGAAAGCCAGTGCCAGATCGTAGGCAGAGGAGCTCATCCCTGGGCCGTCCAACCCGGACGGGGTGGCGGCCCGGGTGTCCAGCGCGCCCAACCGGGCCGCCAGCTCGTTGATCTGCTTGACCGTCGAGGCCATCCCGCCCATCTGAACGGCCAAGGCGTGCACGGCGTCGTTTCCCGAGGCCAGGAACAAGCCGGCGAGCAGCTGCTGGACGGTGTAGCGACCGCCCGGGCCGATGCCCACCCGGCTGCCGTCCTGGTCGGCGTCGGCCTGGGTGCCGACCACGACCCGGTCGAAGGGCAACTGGTCGGCGACCAGCAGGGAGGTGAACAGTTTCAGCGTCGAGGCTGGGCGGTTGCGCGCGTGTGGGTCCCTGGCGGCGAGCACCTCACCGGAGTCGGCATCGGCGATCAGCCACGATTGGGCGTTGATTCCCGCTGGTGGGGTCGGTGCGTCGGCCGGCAAGATCAGCCCGCATTCACCCATCCGGGCCCCGCCCACCGGTGAATCGGGAACCGGTAGCGGCGCAGGGGTGGTGGCACCTGGGGCTGGGGCTTCCGAGGAATCAACCGGCGGAGGCGGCTCGGTCTGGTGGGTGCATCCGGCCTGCATCCGGGCGGCCTGGGCTGCATGGGCCGCCGGCGCGGCAGCGAACACAGCCATCGCGCCCACGGCGGCGATGAGCGCTACGACCAAACGGGACCGGGTCACCCGCACCTGCCGAAGGCTAACCCTCGGCAGGTAGGGCCGTAATGGGGTTGTTGCCGTACCCCAGACCGCTCACGAGGCGACGCCCTCAGGAGTCTCGTTGGAGTCCTCGGTGGTCTTGGTCTGGCGGCTGCGGACCCGGCGCTGCGCCGGACGCGGCGGCGGTGGAGGCGCGGGGTGCAGCTGGGCCGGCATGCCCCCACCCATGATGATCTCGGCGAAGGTGGCCATCGCCTCATCGAGCTGGGCAGTGTAGCGCAGCTCGGATTCCTCGTTGGCCTTGCGGATCATGCCGAACAGTGAGTCGCCGTCGGGGCGGTGGGCCAGCGCACCGTCGAGCGTTCCGAGCCGCTCGGTGACTGAGCTGATCCGGCCACCAACCCCTTCCTCCAGCGCTTCCAACCGGGTGGTGAGCGCATCGAGCCGCTGGGTGACTGCGCTCAACGCCTCGCCCAGTGACTCCTGCACGCCCTTGCCGACCTCGTCCAACCGGGTCTGGAACCCGGCTTCGGTCACGTCGATCTGCTCGCGCACCGGCCCGTGCACGGCGGCGGGAAGCCCGTCGAACCGGTCGTCCTGGCGGTCCAGATGGTGATCCAGATCATCGATCCGCTTGTGCAGCCCAGAGATCCGGTCCTCCAAGCCGTCCATCCGCCCGGCGACGCCCTCGAACCGGCCAGCCATCCCGTCCATCCGCCCACCGAGCTCGGCGAACGGTTTGGCCAGCTTGTCCACGATCGACTCGACAGCGTGGCCCAGCGCGCCGATAGCGCTGTCTTGGGTTTCGAGCTTCGACAGTGCTTCATCGACCCGTTCAGCCAGCACGCTGACCTCAGTGCGGTCCGGCATCTCCGAGAGTCGCTTGCGAACCGACCCCAGAGACTCCAGGGGAGCCAGCCGGGCGTGAATCTCGTCCAGCGCGTCGAATATCTGCTGCTGCTCGCTGTCGCGGATCTCTGCGGCACGTACGAGCATGCTGCGCATCCGGTCGAAAGACTGTGTCGCTGAGTTGGTCACGGGCTTGGCCTTCGCTAAGGGGAACGGACCCTGGTGCGCGCGAATCCTAGCCATCCCGGCGACCGCGGTAGCAACCGGGCGAGCACGCTCCGGAGCCAGGTTTCGCCGAACCAGGTTCTGCACCAGGTCACCCCACCCAGCCGGGCCGGGCAGGGACCAGGACCTCAGTGGACGTGCAGCCGGTCCTCGACCCCGCTGACCAGGGCGCGCCAGGCGGCCACCTCGGCATCGAAGGGCGCGCTGGGCGCCAACCGGGTCGGATCCGGCCGCAGCAGGAACGAGATCAGCCAACCCAGCGATTCCGAGCTGGCCAATGCCTTGTCCGCCGCATCCGATCCAGCCCACTGCTCGACATCGGTGATCAGTTCGACGGCTAGTTCGAGCTGCCCGGGATCCACCGTCTCGGGTCCGCCGGCCAGGTCGTCCGCCACCCCGGCGAGCACGTAGCTGTTGCCCTCGCCCACCGCCACCTCCAGCTCGCGGTCTCGGGCCCGCTTGGCCACCTGCGGCCAGGTGGACACCCCGGCCAGGTCGTGCCCCTCGGGGTGCTCGGTGAGGTAGCGAGCCAGCGAGCGCGGTGAGGTGAAGGCGTCGATGCGCCCGTGGTGGCCGAGGAAGACCGGGACGTCATCGAGGTAGCAGCGCAGCGTGTAGTGATCGCCCAGGTCGCTGATGATCCGGATCGGATCGATGCCGACCTCGGACCAGAACGCCAGCGCGGGATGGGCGGCGGTCTCGGAGCCGGCCATCCCCGCAGCGCCTTCCTGGATGCTCTCGCCTGCATCGTCACGGCTGGCTTCGGTTAGCTCCGCCTGCGCCGCCTCCACCGCCGCCGCGTCGACCTCGGGACTGGACATGATCGCGTCGATCGCGTCGATCACCTCGTCCCACCGCTTCGCGATCACGTCGCAGAGCAGGTCCCAATGCCGCGCGCCCTCCCGGCCGCCGAAGGCCAGCGGCCCGCCCTCGAGCATGGTGAACCCGGTAGCGGCGTCGAGCACCCCGTGCACCGTGTCCAGGCCGCACACCTCAGCCAGTGAGCGCACGATCGACACCACGTCCGCGAGCTCGCTGATCACCCAGGTGTCCGGTGGCTGCGCGGCCAGTTCGGGCACTCCCACCAGGTCGTAGCGATGTGCGTCGTCGGGCTGCAGCTCCGGTGCGGGCAGCCGCGGTACCAGTGCCCAGGCCGGGTGGTCGACGAGGTCGTGTTCCGGTGCGGTGCGCACGAAACCGACCAGCGCTGCGAGGTCGGCGAAACCGAACAGGTTCTCCTCGTCCCCGAGGAAGGCTTCCCACTCCTCGCCGTCCTCGCGCCAGCGGGGCGCCCAGAGCGTCACCAGGTCACCAGCGGTCACAGCGAGTTCGATCGGGACGATGTCAGCGGCCACGGGCTGCATCGTAGATGCAGCCCGTGGCCGCTCGTGAGTGCGTAACAGTGTTCCAGCACCCAATGCCACTCACGAGCGCCACCCGTCCAGGGTGGCGCCGATCGCCGCCTCGAACACCTCCGCGGGTGGGACCGCCCCGGCTGGCATCGCGCAGCACAGTTCCAGGGACACCAGGCCGTGCACGTTGGCCCACAGTGCGGTAGCGATCACGCCGGGTTCGGCGCGGACCAGCAGCCCCGCTGACACCGCACGGCGCACGGTGTCGAGTAACGGGGCGAAAGTGGCCTCAGCGTGTGCGTAATCCTGCGGGGTCGGCTCGAAGCCGGGTACCGGCGTGCCGAACATCATCGCGTACAGGTGCGGGTCGGCCAGCGCGCTGGACCGGTAGGCGCGGCCCAGCGCGAGCAGGTCGGCCAGCGGATCCGCAGAGGGAGTCACCGTGTCCAGATGCGCGGCGAACCTGGTGAACGCCTCGATGAACAGCCCCCGGAGGATCCCCCGTTTACCACCGAACAGGGCGTACACCGCGCTGGTCGAGGTACCCGCCGCGGCGGCGAGCCGGCGCAGGCTCAGCGCGTCCGGACCCTCGGCGGTGAGGAGTGCCCCGGCGGTGTCCAGCAGGCGAATCCGTAATGCTTCGTCGTGCAGTTTCGGCCGGGCCATCGGCCAAGACTATCGCAACAGTGTTCTATAACGATGTTTTGCCCCGCCTGCCCACCGGTTATGGCGGGGCGCGAGCTACCGTCGACCTCGGCGAACGGATGGCGAAAGGATCGAGGTCACGATGATTCCCACCGACGCGCGGCGGCTCTCCCCGGTGATCGCGGATGCGGTGACCGTCGGCGGGGTCCGCAGCCCGTACCTCCGTGCCGGGCCGCCCGGCATGGAGGAGGCCGTCGTGTTCGTGCATGGCAATCCCGGCCCGGCGCTGGACTGGCGGCGCCTGCTCGCCCGCACCGGTACGTTCGCCCGCGCGCTCGCGCCCGACATGCCCGGTTTCGGCGGGGCCGACAAGCCTGCCCGCTTCGACTACACGATCGACGGGTATGCCCGTCACCTCGGCGGGATTCTCGATGAGCTCGGCATCCGGCGGGCCCACCTGGTGCTGCACGACTTCGGTGGTCCCTGGGGGCTCACCTGGGTGGTCGAGCACCCGGACCGGCTGGCGAGCGTGACGCTGATCAACTGTGGGGTCCTGCCCGGTTACCGCTGGCATTACCTGGCCCGCATCTGGCGCACCCCGGTGCTCGGCGAGGCCTTCATGCGGCTGGGCACCTTCCCGGCGTTGCGGCTGCTGTCGCGCCACGGCAACCCCCGCGGATTGCCCCTGGACATCCTCCGGCGCATCTACTGCGACTACCAGAATCCGGCCATCCAGCTCGCGGTCCTGCGGCTCTACCGCGCCACGGACGAGGTGGCCGTCTCGGGGATGCGCCTGCAGGAGCGGTTGCGCGCGCTCGATCCTCCGGCGCTGGTCGTCTGGGGTGCCCGCGATCCCTACCTTTCCGTTCGGCATGCACAGGCTCAGCGGGACACCTTCCCCCGGGCCGAGATCGTGATGCTTGCCGACAGCGGGCACTGGCCGATGATCGACCATCCGGTGGCCGTCGAGCAGCCGGTGCTGCAGTTCCTGGGTGGGCTGGCCGGGCAAACCGGCCCGGTCACAACCGGCTGATCAGCTCCCGCAGCAAGGCTCCCATCCGCGCGGCGGCGGCGGCGCCGGCGGCGAGCATGTCCTCGACGTTCAACGGCGCCGCCGCGATGCCGGCGGCCAGGTTGGTGACCAGCGAGATGCCGAGTACCTCGGCATGCTCGACCCGGGCGGCGATGGCTTCCAGCACGGTGGACATCCCGACCAGGTCGGCACCCATCGTGCGCAGCATGCGGATCTCGGCCGGTGTCTCGAAATGCGGTCCCGGTAGCCCGGCATAGACGCCTTCCACCAGCGTCGGGTCGATCTCCCGGGCCAGCGCGCGCAACCGGGGCGAGTAGGCATTGGTGAGGTCGACATAGCACGGCCCGACCAGAGGCGAGGTGGCGGTGAGGTTGAGGTGGTCGGAGATCAGCACCGGCTGGCCGACCTTGAGCCCCTCGGCGATCCCGCCGGCGGCGTTGGTGAGCACCACCACGCGCACGCCCGCCGCGCATGCGGTGCGGACTCCGTGCACCACCTGGGCCACGCCATGCCCCTCGTAGCCGTGGGTGCGGCCGAGGAGCACCAGTACCTGCTGCCCGCCCACGCGCACCGATCGGATAGTCCCGGCGTGCCCGGTGACCTGCGGTGCGGTGAATCCGGGAAGTGCGGTGATCGGCATCTCGGCGTTCGGAGTCCCCAGCGCGTCGGCCGCCGGCCGCCAGCCACTGCCCAGCACCACCGCGACGTCATGCCCGGGCACCCTGCTGCACTGGGCCAGCGCGGTGGCGGCCTCCTGGGCGGCCTGTGCTGGGTCGGTCACGTACGGCAGCCTAGGTCTACAACCTGGGAATGAATCCCGCCACCACCGGTTCGAACATCTGCATCCGGCCTGCGGTCTCCCGGTCGGTCGGCACCGTCACCGAGACCACCCACAGCTGCGTTCCGGCCGGCACCAGCCGAAGGTATGTGGTACGGCGCAGGTCACCGCCCTCCTGGGTCCGGAACGTGGCGTCCAGCGCCCCACCGGGTAGCCGCTGGCGCTGGGTCTCGACGAGCTCGGGTACCCCCTGTGCCAGGGCGCGCAGGTAGGACGTCAGGTAATGGTCGAGATTGCCCGTCGGCACGCCGACGATCCGCTCCACGGAGATGGCCTCGGCGCCGTCCGGGGAGACGAAGCGCGTCACCGTGCCCGAGCTGGTGCCGAGCATGCGCTGCTCGACGAACTCCGGCCACCCCTGCGGCACGCTCACGGTGAACTGGGCCGGCAGGGATTTCTGCGGCCCGCTGACCTGGAGCACTCGAGGGGTCAGCACCTCGTCGTCGCGGCCCGTCGTCGTCGCGGCCGGGGCCCCCAGCTCGGGCAGGGCCGGTCGACCCGCGGCGATCCGGGTCGCTCCGAAACCAGCCGCCGCCGTGGCGAGGAACAGCAGCGTTGCCAGCACCCACAGCACGATCCTGCGCCCGGTGCGGGTGCTCTCGACCCGGTGCGCGGCGGCGGAACCCCGAGGGCCGGCGGGAGTGGCGAAGGGCAGTGGCCCGGGCTCGGCTGCCAGTTGCCCGCTGGGCCTGGGTGCGAACCCCGTCACCTCCGCCGCGCTGGTGCGGGCCGTTTCAGGGGTACGAGCGGGGCGCTGGCGCGGTAGTGACTGGAGATCGGCCGGCTCGGTTGGCGCACCGAGCCGCTCGCGCACCTGTGCGAGCGGCATCCGCTGCGCCGGATCCTTGACCATCAACCCGCTGATCACCTCGGCGAGCGGTCCGGAGCACGCGGGGGTGGGCACCTCGTCCTGCACCACTGCGGCGACGGTCGCCATTGCGGTGCCCGCGTCATAGGGGGGCCGGCCCTCGACTGCGGCGAACAGCGTCGCGCCGAGCCCCCAGAGGTCCGAAGCCGGGTTGACCCGCCCACCGGAAGCGATCTCCGGGGCGATGTAGGCGGGCGAGCCCAGCATCAGGCCGGTCGCTGTCAGGGTCTGATCAGCCGGATTGCGCGCGATCCCGAAGTCGGTGAGCTTGATCCGGCCGTCGTGTCCCACCAGCACGTTCCCGGGTTTGACGTCCCGGTGAGTGATGCCTGCGGCGTGCGCGGCCTGCAGGGCTGCCGCCACCGCGGCCCCGATGCTGATCACCTGCTCGTCCGGGAGTCCGCCGTTGCGCATCAGCTCGGCGAGGCTGCGGGAGTCCACCAGTTCCATCACCACGAACGGGGCAGAGCCTTCGCGGGCCACGTCGTACAGCGTCACCACGTTGGGGTGCGAGAGCGCGGCGATGGCTCGTGCCTCCCGCAGCGAGCGCTCCCGCAACGCGTCCGCTTCGGCATCCGGAATGCCCGGCGGTAGCAGCACTTCCTTGACCGCGACGGGCCTGCCCAGCACCTCGTCGTGTGCTGACCACACCGTGCCCATGGTGCCCCGGCCCAGCACCGCGCCGAGCCGGTAGCGGCCCGCCACCAGGCGGGGGGTCGGGTTGGTCACCGGCCCATGATGCCCGCCCGTCCCTCGCCGCCTTCCCGCGACGGGCCGATCGGTGTGGTGCCACCCTCCGCGAACTGGACACCACCTACGTGGGTGCCGCGCCCGACGTGGGTGGCCTCGACACTCACGGAGGTCACGGCAGTGGATCCGGGGCGGGGGACAATGGCGTGGGCAGGCATCGGGCCAGAGATGCAGCGGGGGTAGGAGATGGGATAGCTGATGGTGGACGGATCGGCGGAGTCGGGTTTCGTGGTGCGGCCGGTGTACCGGGCGGGTGACGTTGCGGAGGGGTTGGCCGATCGGCTGGGTGAGCCGGGGGAGTTCCCGTTCACCCGCGGGGTGTACCCGACCATGTACACCCAGCGACCCTGGACGATGCGCCAGTACGCTGGCTACGGCACGGCCGGCGAGTCGAATGCCCGCTACCACCAGCTTCGGGCGGCGGGGCAGACCGGCCTGTCGGTGGCCTTCGACCTGCCCACGCAGATGGGGTACGACTCCGACGAGGCGATCGCGCATGGCGAGGTCGGCAAGGTCGGGGTGGCGATCGATTCACTCGAGGACATGCGGGAGCTGTTCGCCGGGATCCCGCTGGGTGAGGTGTCCACCTCGATGACGATCAACGCGCCGGCGAGTGTGCTGTTGCTGCTCTACCAGCTGGTAGGTGCCGAAGGTGGGGTACCGGCATCGGCGTTGAGCGGAACCGTTCAGAATGACGTGCTCAAGGAGTACATAGCGCGGGGTACCTATATCTATCCTCCGGCGCAGTCATTGCGGCTCACTGCCGACATCTTCGCCTATTGCCGGGCTGAGATCCCGCATTGGAATACCATCTCGATCTCCGGTTACCACATGGCGGAGGCAGGCGCCAACCCGGTGCAGGAGATCGCCTTCACGCTGGCCAACGGAGTGCAGTACGTGCAGGCCGCGCTCGATGCCGGGATGGTGATCGATGAGTTCGCGCCGCGGTTGTCGTTCTTTTTCGTCTCCCGCACCACGCTGCTGGAGGAAGTGGCGAAGTTCCGGGCAACCCGCCGGATCTGGGCCCGCCTGATGGCCGAACGCTTCGGTGCGCGAAACCCTAAATCTCTCATGCTGCGATTCCATGCCCAGACCGCCGGTGTTCAACTCACCGCGCAACAACCCGAAGTCAACATGATCCGGGTCACCGCGCAGGCGATCGCCGCGATTCTCGGTGGGGCGCAGTCGCTGCACACCAATGCCTACGACGAGGCGATCGCGCTACCGACCGAGAAGGCAGCCCGCCTCGCGCTGCGCACCCAGCAGGTGCTGGCCCATGAAACCGGGCTGACCTCCATTGTCGATCCCCTGGCCGGTTCCTACGCTCTCGAGTCGATGACCGACGAGATCGAGACTGCCGCGCTCGCGCTGATGGCCAAGGTGGACGAGCTGGGTGGCGCGGTGCACGCTATCGAGGCGGGTTTCCAGAAAGCGGAAATCGAACGGAGCGCATACCAGACCGCCGTCGAGATCGATTCGGGTGAGCGGGTGGTGGTCGGGCTCAACCGGTACCGGCTCGATGCCGAGGATGCCTACCAACCTCTGCGCGTCGACCCTGCGATCGAGGACAGCGCCCGAGCCCGGCTCGCTGCGCTGCGCGCAGCACGCTCATCCGCCGAAGTCGGGCGCGCATTGGACGAGCTCCGGCGGGCTGCCAAGGATACCGGTACGAACCTGCTCTACCCGATGAAACAAGCACTCGCCGCCCACGCAACCGTCGGTGAGGTCTGCCACGCTCTGCGCGAGGTGTGGGGCAGTTACGTGCCCCCAGACACCTTCTGAGTCCCCGTACCTGCTCGCGGTTCTTCGCTGCTTACCGGCTACGATCACGGCGGGTTCCGTGTGGTGCACTTCGCGATCGAGCGAGTTCCGGGAGAAAATGCGTGAAAAATCATGTTGGTTGGTGAGCGAAGCGGCCAATCTCGTAGGTCGTCTTTTCTGGGTCAACAGGGGCGGCATCCCTGCACTGATTGCGGCCGCTCGTACCTGCACGCTGATCCTGGATCGGGTAGTCCACATTTTCGTCGTGAGATCGTCGGCGGTGGGACTATCGTGTCGAGCACGCATGGACCCCTCAAAGAACTGCATATAATTCCCCATGGTGGAACGGAACTCCCGCACGAGCTACTCGATGAGATCGACCCCGACCAGTTCCCCACCCTCGCGGCGCTGGTGCACGCAAATGCGGATACCGGTACGGGCGCGATTTACCGGACGCTGGTCGAAGAAGTGGCTTCCGGCAGTGTCCGAGGTACTGCGGTAGCGGGCTTCCACCTGTCACGGATACTGCTCGATGCGAACCGTTTAAAGCCGGAAGAACAGGTGCTGGCGCATCCGTATTCCGGCGATGGAAGTCTTTATTCCGAATACCTGGTACGCGAGGCGGCCAGGTTGCGGGAGGAGATGCTCCTTCCCTGGCTGCGCGCAGTCGATGGGATCCTGCGCCAGATGCATGAGGGTGTGGTCTATCATCATCACACGTATGACTTAATCCCACTAAGCCCCCGGCCATGGGATCAAGATCCGGGCGCCAAGCGACCGGCCTTCCAGCTCGCCTGGCGAAAGTCGAGCTGGGATACGGTTTTCGAGATCGGCGACTCGCCCGAGGTGGACGAGTTGGCGCCCTTGAAAGAGATCGAGCAGGCTCGTGACAGGATTCGCGAGTTCTTGTGCGATAATATAGGAATACCCGGCACGATCGGCGCTATTGATCACCCCCTGCTGCTACCGGTCACTCCTTTTCGCGGGACGCGTCGAGGCGAGCCTTCCGGCGCGCCTCATCACGTTGTCTACGATTTACGAAAAGATTTCCTGGTCACCGAGGAGCAGGTCCGCCTGTGGGTGCGAGACAGTCCCTGGCGACTTGCAGGCGTGATAACCTGAAATCGCCGCGCTGCCGCCGATCCCTGCACTCTCATCGCGCTTCGGATTCAGCTGGGCATCCTCGTAACGTGGTATCCACGCGGCGTATTCGGCCGGCCGGGTGTCCAGGGTGCTCTCGGTCTTCGTCGACAGGTGTTACGGGAGCGGTCGGGTGGCACACGGGCCTCGAGTGCGGTCCCGTAGCATTTCTCGCCGGACTGGGGCAGGAGGTCGGCTGTGCTACCGCTGGCGTCGCGCTCGCTCTCCCCAGCCGCGCCGCCGCGGGATCTCGCAACCGGTCGAGGACCATCCTGGTTGGAAGGGTGGCTGTCCACCCATGGGATCGACCTGGTCGCCTGGCGCAGGGACCTCCATGCCCACCCGGAGCTGGCCTTCCAAGAACACCGCACCACCGCGCTGGTGGCCGAGCAGCTGCGCGGCGCCGGTCTCCGACCCAGAGTGCTGCCCGGCGGCACCGGCCTGACCTGTGACATCGGCACCGGCCCGCGATGCGTGGCGTTGCGGGCCGACCTTGATGCGCTGCCACTGTCCGAGAGCGCTGAGGTGCCCTTCGCCTCGACGGTGGACGGTGCGATGCACGCCTGCGGGCATGACGCGCACACCGCGATCCTGATGGGTGCGGCTTTGGCCCTGGTGTCGGCGCCGGAACTGCCCGGACGGATCCGGGTGATCTTCCAGCCGGCCGAGGAGGTGATGCCCGGCGGCGCCTTGGCGGTACTCGCCGCGGATGGTCTGTCCGATGTGGACCGGATCTTCGCGTTGCACTGCGACCCCCAACTGCAGGTTGGCCAGGTGGGCATCCGGGTGGGGCCGATCACCTCCGCGTCGGACCTGCTCGAGCTCCGGTTGACCTCGCCCGGTGGGCACACCTCGCGTCCCCATCTCACTGCTGACCTGGTGCATGCGCTCGGCGCCGTGATCACCGGCTTGCCGCTGTTGCTGTCCCGGCGGGTCGATCCTCGTTCCGGCACCGTGCTCGTCTGGGGCACGGTGCAGGCCGGTGAGGCCGCCAACACCGTCCCCCAGACGGGGCTGGTGCGCGGCACGCTCCGCACCGGGGACCGGGGGATCTGGGTCGAGCTGGAGCCGCTCGTCCGGGAGTTGGTCCCCGCGCTGCTCGCACCGACCGGGGTGAGTTTCGAGCTGCGTCATGTGCGGGGTATGCCGCCGGTGGTCAACGAGCCGGCGAGTACCGCCCTGTTCCGGGACTGTGTCGCGGCAGCGCTCGGCGAGGATGCCGTGGTTAGCACCGAGCAGTCCTCGGGCGGTGAGGATTTCGGTTGGTACCTTGAGCACGTTCCTGGGTCGATGTGTCGCCTCGGGGTCTGGCCGGGCGAGGGCCCGCGACACGACCTGCACCAACCCACCTTCGACCTCGACGAGCGCGCGTTGCCGCTCGGCGTCCGGCTCCTGGTGCATGCTGCGATGGCCGCGCTCGCCGGAGGCCCAGCTCAGCACCCGCGCGGTACGGAGGGCCGCCGTAGCCCTCCCGCTACGTGATCCCACCGAGCCGGTCATGGAGCTGTCACCGACGCGGGTGGAGCTGCGCCGTCACGCACGCTGTGTTGACCGTCGATGGACGCAGTGTAACCACACGTTGCGAATCGTCAGTACCCCTCGCTGAGGATTCCAGGTAGTCACGACGTTGTTTCTTCGCAAACGGTGGGCTCCACTGCCTGCGACCGGCTGTGTCAAGCTCGCTTCCCCACGCGGAATGGGGGCGGTTTTATGGCCGTGACCATTACCTACTCGCACCCCTGAGCGAGGCTTTCACCAGCGGGAACGTGGATCAGAAGGGGCTCGGCGGGCCTGGTGCGGTAAGTACCGGTATTGCGCCGGTCTCGATGGTTACGCGATGCGGGCTTGGTAGCCGAGAAAGCGACTTCACGGCTACGTGGACGGCCGGAAACTTAAGTGGCGAATGCATGTTGTCCGACGACGTTTCTCGCGCCATCGTGTTCATTAGCCAAATCGGCAAATGCGGTCGACGAGGTGTTCTGTTCCCGCCCATAAGGGGCCCCTGTCGAGGAGGATTTACATGTTCGAGTCATTGAGCTTTGTGGAGATTGACGGTCAGCACGTGGAGCTGCTCCCCGCGCGCACCGTCATGTCCATGTTCCACGCTGGCTGCGGTTGCGAAGGTGGAGGAGGCCACGGCGCCAGCGGAGGCGACGGCGGCGTCGGTGGTAACGGTGGTAACGGCCAGGGTGGTATCGGCCTGAACGTCCTGAACATCAACGCGCTGGGCAACCAGCTCAACAGCGCTGGTGACGGCACTGGCGGCGCGGGTGGCGACGCTAACGGTGGAAACGCGCACTGAGTCGGCGATTTCCCGAGTTTGAACCCCTGTTTCACCTGCGGTGCTGTTAGCTAGGGAACAGCACCGGAATGGCCGGCTGCGGCGCCCAGGGCGGTGCTGGGGCAGCGCGACTACCCTCCAGTCGTGCAGTGCCGCCGCGCGATCGCCGAGGATTGCGTGCGAAGCCGCCGGCGCTGGAGGGGACCGCACGTGCGGTCCCCTCCAGCAATAAATCACCGGAAACTGATGTGGCTGGCCAGAGCCCCTGGCAGCTAGGGACCGATGCCGGAGCAGGGCCGGGTTCGCAGCTCGGCGACATAGTCCTCCGGCGCTCCGGCTGCCTCCGCGGCATCGGCGATGACGCCGAGGTAGCGCGCCGAGGGCAGTCCACCCTCGTAAGCGTCCAGCGCGTAGAGCCAGGCGAGCACCGAGCCGTCGAGCGTGTGTACCCGCAGATGCAGCTTCTTGTGCAGCCCGAAGTCCTCGCCCTCCCAGCGGTCGAGCAGTTTCTCATCTTCGGTGGTCACGTCGTAGATCACGACGAACACCTGGGAGAGGTGATCCTCGACGACGGTGGCCAGCGCCCCTTCCCATCCGAGATCTTCGCCACCGAAGGTCAGCCGCCATCCGATCAGCCAGCCGGTCATCGCCATGGGCGAATGCGGCGCGCGCTGCATCATCTGTGCGGGATCCATGTTGGACCCGTAGGCGGCGTAGAGCGGCACGCGCGATAGCGTAGCCGCCACATGATGCGTCCCAGCGTTCCCGGCACCGGTAGCGATGACAGTCTGCTCATGGGAACGCACAGAGCGTGCTGGTCGGTAAGCAACCCGCAGCAGGCCCGCGCGTCTTATGAAGTAGAGAGCCGGCATGAGGAGGTTGCATGCGGATCGCTGTCTGTGGGTTGATCGCTGGTGCGGCCCTGCTCGGGCCCGTCCCGGTAGCCATGGCCGACACGGCTGGTACCACAGCCAATGCTTCGACTGTCCAGAACCAAGCAGCGCCGCAAGCGGAAGTGAGCATGCTGGCGGTGTTGTTCACCGCGGGTGGGGCGGTAGCCACCGCTGGATCCGGTGTCGCCCTGGTGCTGACCCGGCGCCGCATGATCAGGCGTCCGTCCAGCCAAGCGTCCGGGTGACCGCTTTGCGCCACTGCGCGTAGAGTTTGTCCCGTTGGTGAGGGTCCATCGCCGGGTCCCACTGCCGGTCCATCGACCAGTTGGCCCGTATCTCCTCGATGCCGGACCAGAAACCCACCGCCAGCCCGGCGGCGTAGGCGGCGCCCAACGCGCTGGTCTCCCTGACCACCGGCCGGACTACCGGGACGCCCAGAATGTCCGCCTGGAACTGCATGAGCAGCTCGTTACCCACCATCCCGCCGTCCACCTTCAGCGAGGTCAGCGCAGCGTCGGCAGCGTCTGACTTCATCGCATCGAGCACCTCGCGGGACTGGAACGCAGTCGCTTCCAGCACCGCGCGGGCCAGATGCCCCCGGTTGACATAGCGGGTCAGCCCGACGATGGCGCCGCGGGCGTCGGCGCGCCAGTGCGGGGCGAAAAGCCCGGAGAAGGCCGGCACGAAATACGCGCCACCGTTGTCCGTGACAGTAGACGCCAGCTGCTCGATCTCCGCCGCTGAGGAGATCATGCCCAGGTTGTCCCGCAGCCACTGCACCAGCGCCCCGGTGACCGCGATGGACCCCTCCAGCGCGTACACCGGGTCCTGCGCGTCGATCTGGTAGCACACCGTGGTGAGCAGGCCGTTGCGGCTGCGAACCTGCTCGGTGCCGGTGTTGAGCAGCATGAAGTTACCGGTGCCGTAGGTGTTCTTGGCCTCCCCGGGCGAGAGGCAGGCCTGCCCGAATGTGGCGGCCTGCTGGTCACCGAGAATGCCGGCGATAGGAACCCCGGCGAGCGCGGCGGGCTCGCGGACCTCGCCGTACACCTGCGAGGACGGGCAGATCCGCGGCAGTGTCGATACTGGAACGCCCATCTCCCGGGCGATCTCACCGGCCCAGCCCAGCGTGTCCAGATCCATCAGCAGGGTCCGGGATGCGTTGGTGACGTCAGTGGCGTGCAGGCCGCCGGCCATGTTCCACAGCAGCCAACTGTCGATGGTCCCGCAACACAGCCCGCCGCTTTCGGCCCGCTGCCGGGTTCCTGCGACGTGGTCCAGGATCCAGCGGATCTTGGGGCCGGCGAAGTAGGTGGACAGCGGCAGCCCGGTGCGGGCCTGGTACCGGTTCTGGCCCGCCTCACCCCCGAGGTCGGCACACAACCGTGCGGTACGGGTGTCCTGCCAGACGATCGCGTTGTGCACCGGCTGCCCGCTGCGCCGGTCCCACACCACCGTGGTCTCCCGCTGGTTGGTGATGCCCACCGCGGCGATGTCACCCGCCACCAGGGCGGCCTTGGCCAGCGCCCCGGCCGCGACCTGCTGGGTGTTCGCCCAGATCTCCACCGGGTCGTGCTCCACCCAACCGGCCGCCGGGAAGTACTGGGCGTGCTCGCGCTGATCGGCGCTCACCACCCGACCGTCGTGGTCGAAGACCATGCAGCGGGTGGAGGTGGTGCCCTGGTCGATCGCCGCGACGTACCGAGTCATCGAGGTCTGAGGTTAGTGCGTTTCATCCCAGGTTGCCGATCGGTACGATCCTCCGAAGTGTGGGTGGCATGGGGAACCCACCACGTCGACGCAGCTCCGGTCGCGGTGTGCACGGCTGGCCGGCTGTCGCCCTCATCGGGGCCGCGTTTGCGATCGCCATGCTCGGCACCACGCTGCCCACGCCGTTGTATCCGCTGTACGAGAAGCTCTTCGACTTCGGTGAGCTGGTCACCACGGTCGTCTTCGCCACGTACGCGGTAGGGGTCCTGACTGGTCTGCTGCTGTTCGGGCACTGGTCGGATCAGCTGGGCCGGCGACCGATGCTGCAGGCCGGGTTGGTGCTCTCGGGCCTGTCTGCTCTGGTGTTCCTGCTGGCAGGGTCCTTGGGCTGGTTGTTCGTCGGCCGGATGCTGTCGGGACTCTCGGCCGGCATCTTCACCGGGACGGCCACCGCGACCGTGGTGGACCTCGCCCCCGACGGCGGCAAGGCACGAGCGAGCCTGATCGCGGCTGCGGTGAACATGGGTGGCCTCGGCACGGGCCCGCTGCTGGCCGGCGTCCTGGCGCAGTACGCACCGCTCCCGCTGACCTTGTGCTTCATCGTCGATCTGGTGCTTGTCGCGGTCGCCGTCCTCGCTGTCCGGGCGGTTGCCGAACCGGTACCACGCGCCGGCGCGCCGAAGCTGGGACTCCAGAGGTTCTCGGTGCCCAGCAGTATCCGGGGTGTGTTCGTCAGAGCGGTGATCGCCGGATTCGCCGGGTTCGCGGTGATGGGATTGTTCACCGCGGTGTCCCCAGCATTCCTCGCTACCGTGCTGCACGACACCAATCACGCGCTGACCGGCGTGGTGGCGCTCTCCGTGTTCCTCGCCTCGACCATCGGCCAGGCACTGTCATCGTTCATCGGCGAGCAGCGCGCCCTGATGATCGGGTGCGCCGGTCTGATCGCGGGGATGATCCTGGTCGGGGCCAGCTTGCCGCTGCGCTCGCTTGCGGTGCTCGTCGGGGGAGCGGTGATCGCCGGGCTCGGCCAGGGCATGAGTTTCCGGGCCGGGCTCGCCTCGGTGACCGGCGCCAGCCCGCCTGGGCAGCGCGGGGCGATCACATCCAGCTATTTCGTGGTGCTCTACGTCGGTATCGCGCTCCCGGTGATCGGTGAGGGCGCCGCTGCGACGGCCTTCGGTCTGGTACCCGCCGGCATGGTGTTCGCCGCGCTCGTCGCCATCCTCGCCGCGGTCGCTCTGCTGCTGCTGGCGCGCAGCGGGTCACACCGAGGCCAGCGTGACCAGCCGTCCTCCGAGGCGAGCGCATCTGCTGGCTAGCCACGGCGCGACATCTGCTCAGCCGGGGTGGCTGCGGAGCGATGAGCCTGCTGATCGCGGAGCTGGGCTAGCGGGACCTTCCGGGCTAGTTCGATCTTGAGTACTGTTTGTGCTGGTTGGTGGTGGTTTCGGTGGGGTCGGGGTGTATTACCTAACCATTGATCATCGGCTCGGGGCGTGGGTGGTGAGGTCGAAGAGGTCGGATAGGCGCTGCTGGATTGGGCTGGTGTCGGTGAGTATGCGGCGGGCGCGGGGCCGCCCTGCGGTGGTGGGGTAGAGCAGCACGGTTTCCTGGATGCCGGCCAGGGTGGTCAGCAGCTCGCGGACGCTCATGTGCACTCCGGCGTGCGCGGCGTGGCGGCGCATCAGGTGAGCGACGGCCAGGGCGAGCACGCAGTAGAAGACGTGTACCCGGATTTTCTGGTCGGTCCAGTGGAACATCGGGGAGAAGCTGACCACGTGGGGGTCTTTGAGCTGGCGGAACCCTTGCTCGGCGTCGTTTTGGGAGCGGTAGGCGGCCACGACCTCGGCGATGGTCCAGTCCTCGCGGTCGGTGACGAGCAGGCGTTTGCCGAATAGCTCGGTCTCCAGTTGGGCGCGGGCGTCGGTGTCGATGGTGAAGCTCAGCCGCATCGGGGCGGGGGTGGTGCCGGTGAGGGTGGTGGTCAGCACCCGGTTGATCCAGCGGGGTCGGGTGATCTTGTCGATGGCTGTCTGGACGCGCGCGCGGTCGCGGCGGGTGTTGCCGCGGGCCAGGGTGGCTGCCAGTTCACCGAGCGCCCGGGTGGCTTTGGCCAGGGTCTGGTCGAACCCGGCGGACTGCTTGGCCGCCAGGGTCGGGGAGTGGGTGAGGATCACCCGGCGGTCGGTGCCCAGCGCGGTGGCCCGGGTGTCGTAGGCGCTCAGCCCACCGTAGCGCTCGGGGTCGACCAGGTGGCGTGCGGCCGCGGGCAGGGCGAGCAGCTCGGGGTGGTCAGAGGGTGGTAGCGAGCCGACGAAGTGCAGACCGGTCTCGACGAGGTGCGCGAAGTTCGCGGCCGAGTTCTGTCCGGCGTCGAAGACCACGGTCAGCTCGGCGTCCTCGGTGGCCAGCGCCCGGTACCGGGCTACCAGCTCATCCACGACGGTGGTGAACACCGCCACGTCGGGCCGGTTACCCGCGTAGGCGTGTCCGACCAGCGGCACCGCCCCGTCCCGGGACACGACCATGCCCAACCCGACCAGACGCAGGTCGGTGCGTTTCTGCTTGGCGTGCCCACGCGCCGCGATCGGCGCCTTATCGTTGGTCGAGTCGATGAACGTGGCGAAGTCGGTCATGTCCAGCGCCAACCCTGAGAGCCCCAGGTCGAACTCGGTGACCATCCGCGCGGCGATCCGGGTCTGGATCTCCGCCAGTGCCTGCTCGTCGAGGGCATCCATGGCGTCCCAGAACCGCCGGTGATCCAGCGCCGCAGCCGGCAGCTTGACCATACGGTCACCGGCCGTGGTGGCCCACCAGTCCGCGAAGGCGAGCTTCGAGCGCGGCGCGATGACCCGGTTCAGCGTGGCCAGCGCCAGGTAGCTACCCACGCTCGCGGCCGCGTCCGACCGCCGCGGGCCGACTACCGCATCGATAATCTCGATCAACCCCAGCCGCCCCAGCATCCCCCAGACCGCGGCCAGGTCCCCGAACGTGAGGTGCCGGGTGCGGGCCGGTTCCCCCGGACCGGCCTCCGAGAGCCGAGCCGCGACCTCGTCGGCCGACCCGAGGTAGCGCTGGGACACAATCCGCGGCTTGCCCCGCACCCGCCCGGATTCCACCAGGTAGTAATAGGTCCGCCCACTCTGACGCTTACCCACCAAGCTCGCCACACTTCTAGGTAATACACACCTGAGCGCCATCTGTCGATCACCAACACGCACAACCGCCCAGCTCGCAGCCCGAACCCAGACCCGCTACCGCGAACCACCCAAGGCCAAGATCACGCTAAGGGGGAAGGTCCCGCTAG
>DASYAZ010000023.1:0-32074 GCA_036501085.1 Pseudonocardiaceae bacterium
CGGTTGCTGATGCCATCGCCCTGGCGGAGGCTGAGTTGGGGGAGGCCGGCCGGGTACTGCTGCGTCCCTCGGGCACTGAGCAACTGGTCCGGGTGATGGTCGAAGCCCCGACCGAATCAGCCGCCACCACAATCGCCCAACGGATTGCGACGGTCGTGGCGGCGAGCTGACCCAGAGAGTGGTGCCTAGCGTCCAGCTGACTTGATGACCATCAACAGGGCCCCCAGGCAGAAGATCGCAATCGCGACCCAGAGGACGATCAGCATGATGTACCCGATAACCATGGCAGCTCCCTTGCCCGTGCGCCCGGCGCGGCGCTGCGCTTACTATAAGCCACATAGTGCCTTGCTGAGGAGGGCTAATCCCGCTATTGAGGCTCTTCCAGTAACACGTCGTAGTCAGAGTTGCCGGTCAGGTGGCGCAGCAGGAAGGCGGTGACGAGGGCCCGGGCGGCTCGCCGGGTCGCCACCTCCGGGCCGCTGCCGATGAGAAGGTCTGACCAATGCGGACCCGAGGTGAAACCGAGATGGCCCGCCTTGGGCAGCGTCCGCAGTTGCACCGGACCGGCCCACGCTCGCGCCACCGGCTGGGCATGGGCGATCGCCGGGGCTACCTGGTCCTTGCCTCCGGCCAGGTGCAGGCCCGGCATGCTGCACTCATGCGCGGCGGGGACCGCCGAGGGCAGCGTCTCCGCCAGCGCCAGCGTGGCCACCGCCTGGCAACGTGGGTCCTCCGCTGCTGCGAGCACCGCGCACCCGCCACCCATCCCGTGGCCCATCAACCCCAGCTTGCCGGGATCGACGCTGATAGCCCCATCGCCCATCCGCACACCGGTGCACACGTCCAGCGCGGTGCGCAGATCGGTGGCCAGCTGCGGGTGCGAGGGCCACACCCCGGCCTGGGTGGCCGGCGCGGCCGCGACCACGCCCCAGCTGGCCAGATGACGCAGCAACTCCTCATAACGTGCCGGCGGTTGCAGCCACCCATGCCCGAACGCGACCGCCGGTAGACCCAGCCCGGACCGGGGAGTGAACACCACGCCTGGCAGGTCAGCTGCTGATGCCAGGTTTCCGCAGGCCACCGCGTGCGGACCCGGTCGGGACAGCTCCTCGGTGGTGCGGCGAACCGCCGGGTCGGTGCGTGCCATGGGCCCGAACGGTATCGGATCGGGTTCCGCTGGGCGCTCCGATGCCACCCCGACAGCGCGGTGGGTGCCGAGTTTCACCGGAGGGCTGCCCACGGCGAGCTGGACAACCGTGTGGTGAAACTCGGCGCACGAAAAGCTTCGTCGGCCTCACCGCCGGTCTGTATCTATCTGTCAGATGTTCCGGTGGCGGGGACGTCGTGCGTCATCCTCGGTCTTTCGCGCTGGTCTTAGGGCTACTGTTACCCAGCGCATGTCTATTCGCCAAGCGGCGCGAACACTTCAAGCGCTTGATTGAATTCATTTCGATCAGCGCGGTCGAGGTCAAGCCGCACGGACACAACGCAGCTGCAAGCCGCATGACCACGGTGGGCTAGCGTGACGCCCCATGTGTGGAATCGTGGGCTACGTAGGGCACCGGGCCGCGCTGGACGTCGTCTTGCAGGGTTTGACCCGGCTGGAGTACCGCGGGTACGACTCCGCCGGGGTTGCGGTTCGGATCCGGCGGGTTCGCTGCTGAGGGCAGGGGCCGACGTGGCCAGGTGAGGCGCGTGCTGGGTGCAAGATTCGGGCAAAGGCGAAGAGCCCTCGGCGCTGGGCTCTCACCCGTCAGAAGGCTTCTCCACGCGCGCTCGGCGGCGGCGTATGCGGGCACCGAGGGTCGGTGCCGGTGCTGGTTTCGTCGGTCTCACCGTTGGCCTGGCCTATCTCTATCTATCAGATTCTCCGGTGGTTCGGGGGACGTCGTCGTTGGCCGTCCTCGGCCTTTTCGCGCTGATCATCGCAGGGCTACTGTTAGTTAGCGCATTACTCTTTACCGAGCGGCGGGAGCCGTTCGCGCGTTTGATCGAACTTCTGGCGATCGTGCTTAACCGCAGGTCAGGTCGTTAGCGCCGGTCAATCGGCTAGCCAAGGTCGTTTAGGTTCAAGCCCGTGTGGACTCACGCGGTTGCACGCAGCGCGACCACAGTGGGTCGGTGGACTAGCGTGACGCCCCATGTGTGGAATCGTGGGCTACGTAGGGCACCGGGCCGTGCTGGACGTCGTCTTGCAGGGTTTGACCCGGCTGGAGTACCGCGGGTACGACTCTGCCGGAGTGGCGGTGCTGACCAATGCCGGCACGCTGGAAGTCACCCGCAAGGCGGGGGCGCTGAGCAACCTCGTCGGCGAGTTGGGTGCCGCTCAACGGGCCTTACTGGCCGGTACTGTCGGAATGGGCCACACCCGGTGGGCCACCCACGGGGCGCCCACCGATCGCAACGCCCATCCGCACTGCGATACCGGGGGCACGCTCGCCGTGGTGCACAACGGGATCATCGAGAATCACGCCAAGCTGCGCGCCGAGCTGGAGGCCGACGGGGTGGAGCTGGGGAGCGACACCGACACCGAGGTCGCCGCGCACCTGGTCGCCGCGGCGTACGCCGACTGTGCTGACCTGTCACTGGCCGTTCGCCAGGTGTGCCGGCGGCTGCACGGTTCGTTCAGCCTCGTTGTCGCCCATGCCAAAGAGCCTGATCTGATCGTTGCGGCGCGCCGCTCGTCACCGCTGGTCGTGGGGGTGGGTGTGGGGGAGCATTTCGTCGCCTCCGACGTCGGCGCGTTCATCGAGCACACCCGGGAGGCCGTCGAGCTCGGCCAGGACCAGATCGTGACGATCACCCGGGATGGCTACGAGATCACCGATTTCTCCGGAGTGCCCGCCCGCGGGAGACCTTTTCACGTCGACTGGGATCAGTCCGCGGCGGAAAAAGATGGCCACGATTTTTTCATGCTCAAGGAGATCGAAGAACAGCCCAGCGCTATCGCCAACACACTGCGCGGGCACTTCATCGACGGCCGGATCGTGCTCGACGAGCAACGGATGGATATTCAGGAACTGCGTGACGTCGACAAGGTCTTCGTGGTCGCCTGCGGGACCGCCTACCACTCCGGCATGGTCGCCAAGTACGCCATCGAGCACTGGTGCCGGCTTCCGGTGGAAGTCGAGTTGGCCAGTGAATTCCGGTACCGCGACCCGGTGCTGGACCGCTCCACCCTCGTCGTGGCGATCTCGCAGTCCGGAGAGACGATGGACACCCTGGAAGCAGTGCGCCACGCCCGGGAGCAGAAAGCCCGGGTGCTGGCCATCTGCAACACCAACGGCGCGCAGATCCCCCGGGAATCCGACGTGGTGCTCTACACCCACGCCGGGCCGGAGATCGGGGTGGCGGCCACCAAGACCTTCCTCGCCCAGATCGTGGCGAACTTCCTGGTCGGGCTGGCGCTGGCGCAGGCTCGCGGCATCAAATACTCCGACGAGGTCGCCCGCGAATTCGCCGAGCTGGAGGCGATGCCCGCCGCAGTGCAGAAGGCGCTGGGAACCGCGGATCAGGTGCGCTGGCTGGGCTGCGAGCTCGCCGATGCCAAGGTGGTGCTGTTCCTCGGGCGCCATGTGGGTTTCCCCGTCGCCCTCGAGGGTGCGCTCAAGCTCAAGGAGCTGGCCTACATGCACGCCGAGGGTTTCGCCGCGGGAGAGCTCAAGCACGGACCGATCGCGTTGCTGGAGAAGGATCTGCCGGTGGTGGTGGTGATGCCCTCGCCCAAGGGTCGAGGACCGCTGCATTCCAAGCTGCTGTCCAACATCCAAGAGATCCGGGCCCGCGGCGCTCGCACCATCGTCATCGCCGAGGAGGGCGACGAGACCGTGCGGCCCTACGCCTCGCACCTGCTGGAGGTCCCCGCGGTACCGACCCTGCTGCAGCCGCTGGTCTCGACCGTGCCGCTGCAGGTGCTCGCCGCCGAGATCGCCCGGCAACGCGGCTACGACGTGGACAAACCCCGCAATCTCGCGAAATCCGTCACCGTCGAGTAGTCGTGAGTGGCATTGGGTGCTCTGGCACCGAAACTCACTCACGAGCCGCGTTCTCCGCGGCCCGAATCCGGGCCGCCGAACGCGCCCTCCCCATCCCGGAGCAGGTCCTGATGCGCCGCGCGGCGTTCGGGCTGGCCACCCGCGCCGCGGCGGCGCTGGCCGAGCGGACCGGCGGGGTGCGCGGCCGCAAGGTCGCGCTGCTGGTGGGGGCGGGGAACAACGGCGGGGACGCGCTGTGGGCCGGTGCGTTCCTGCGCCGCCGCGGGGTAGCCGTCACCGCGGTGCTGCTCTCGCCCGACCGGGCCCACCCGGCGGGCCTGCGCGCGTTGCGCGGCGCCGGCGGGCGGATCGCCGACCACGTACCCGCGGGGACCCATCTGGTGCTCGATGGGATCGTCGGGCTCTCCGGTCGCGGTGGGCTGCGCCCGGAAGCCGCGGCGCTGGTCCAGGCGGTGCAGGCGCCGATCATCGCGGTGGACTCACCGTCCGGGGTGGACCCGGACACCGGCGCCGCCGACGGGCCCGCGGTCACCGCCACCGAGACCGTCACCTTCGGCGCCCGCAAGCCGGTGCACCTGCTCGCCCCCTGGCGCTGCGGTCCGGTGCACCTGGTGGACATCGGCCTGTTCCCCGAGCTGGGCGAGCCCGATCTGCAGGCGCTCAGCGCCGCCGAGATCGGTGCCGGCTGGCCGGTGCCCGGTCCGGCCAGCGACAAGTACAGCCAGGGCGTGGTGGGCATCGCGGCCGGCTCGGCGGACTACCCGGGGGCGGCGGTGCTCTGCGCGGGCGCCGCGGTGCTGTCGACCTCGGGCATGGTTCGCTTCGCAGGCACCGCCGCCGATGTGGTTCGCGCGCGCTGGCCGGAGGTGGTGGCCACCGGGTCGGTGGCCGACGCCGGTCGGGTGCAGGCCTGGGCGGTTGGGCCGGGAATGGGTACCGGTGCGGCCGGGCGGCAGGTGCTCACCCACGTGCTGGCCGCCGGGGTGCCGGTGGTGGCCGATGCCGATGCGATCACCCTGCTGGCCCGGTATCCCGAGCTGCGGGACAGCCGTGACCCGGACACCCCGCTGGTGCTCACCCCGCACGATCGGGAGCTCGAGCGGCTCACCGGCACGCTGCCCGGCGCCGATCGGGTCGCAGCCGCTCGCGGCGCGGCGCAGCGCTTCGGCGCGGTGCTACTGCTCAAGGGAAACACGACGATCATCGCGGCCCCGGACGGGCGGGTGCTGGTCAACCCCGCGCGCTCGGCCTGGCCGGCCACCGCGGGATCGGGCGACGTGCTCACCGGGGTGCTCGGCGCGTTGCTGGCGGCCGGGCTGGAACCGTCCCGCGCGGCAGCGGCAGCCGCGCACGCCCAGGAGCTGGCGGCCACGATCGCCGCCCGGGGCGGCACCGCGATCGGCGCGCCGGCGCCCGCGTCGGCGATCCAGGCTGCCCTGAGCGATGCGATCCGCACCCTGCGCTCGGCAGCCGGGGTGCAAGGATGACGCCGATGTCCACGCCCACCCCAGGTCCCAGCGTCCGACGGCCCCGTGCCGAAGTGGTGATCGACCTCGACGCCATCCGGCACAACGTCGCGATCCTCGCCGGCTGTGCCACAGCCTCCGGTGCCACCACGATGGCGGTGGTCAAAGCCGACGGGTACGGCCACGGTGCGATCGACGTGGCTATCGCTGCGCTGCAGGCGGGCGCCGGTTGCCTCGGTGTGTGCAGCGTGGATGAGGCGCTCGCGCTGCGCCGCGCCGGGATCGATGCTCCCGTGCTGGCCTGGCTGCACACGCCGGGGGAGGACCTGGCAGCGGCGGTGCTCGCCGGGGTGGACCTCGCCGTGTACTCCACCGGCCAGCTCGACGCCGTCGCCGCGGCAGCTGCGGTGGCGGGCCGGGACGTCCGGGTGCATCTGAAGATCGACACCGGGCTGACCCGTGGTGGGGCCGGCCGCGACCAGTGGCCTGGGCTGGTCCGGGCCGCCGCGGCCGCTCGCGGTGTCGAGGTCGTCGCGGTCTGGTCGCACCTCGCCCATGCCGACGATCCCACCCATCCCGTTGTCGACCAGCAGGTGCGGTACTTCGACGCGGCATACCAGGTTGCCAGGGACGCCGGGTTGCGTCCGTTGCGGCACCTGGCGAACTCCGCGGCCACCCTGACCCGGCCGGACCTGCATTACGACCTCGTCCGGCCAGGTATCGCCGTCTACGGGCTCTCGCCGGTTCCCGGGGTCGATTACCAGCTGCTGCCCGCGATGACACTGCGTTCGCAGGTCGCCATGGTCAAGCGTGTCCCGGCCGGCGAGGGGGTGTCCTACGGGCACGTCTGGCATACCGACCGGGAGACCACGCTGGCGCTGGTGCCCGCCGGCTACGCCGACGGCATCCCCCGGGTGCTCACCGGCCGGCTGGATGTGTGGCTGGCCGGCCGCCGGCGTCCGGTGGTGGGCAGGGTGTGCATGGATCAGGTGATGGTCGACTGCGGGGACGATCCCGTCGCCGAGGGCGCCGAGGTGGTCTTCTTCGGCGCCGGTGACGGTGGTGCACCCACCGCGGCGGAATGGGCGGACAAGATGGGCACCATTCACTACGAGGTGATCGCGGGGATGATGCGGCCCCGGCTGAGCCGGACGGTGCACGGCCGCCGCCCCTTCGCGCTGGGTTCGGCTGGGGCCAGGGAGCATGCCGGGCTGGGTTCGGTCCAGCTCCGGGCCCAGCTGGCCCGGTGAGCGGGGACGGCCACATGGGACTGCTGCGGTGGCCGCCCGAGCGCGCGGGAACGTCGCGAGGCCGGTGAGGGGGTACGTCACGGTGGAACTGGAGCTGGCGACCCCGGCGGATACCGAGCGCCTCGGCCGGGCTGTCGGCGAGCGGTTGCGCGCGGGTGATGTGGTGGTCCTCTCCGGCCCGCTGGGAGCGGGCAAGACGGTGCTGGCCCGCGGTATCGGCAGCGGTCTGGGCGTCCGCGGCCCGGTGACCTCCCCGACGTTCGTCATCGCCCGGGAACACCCACCGCTGCCCGGGGGGCGGGGCGTGCCGCTGGTGCACGTGGATGCCTACCGGCTCGGCGGGTGGTCCGAGCTCGATGATCTTGACCTGGACACCGACCTGCTGAGTGCCGCGGTGGTCGTGGAGTGGGGCGAGGGAATGGCCGAGCGGCTGGCCGAGGAGCACCTGCTGATCCGGCTGCAGCGACCCGGCAACGCCGGCGAGGGGGAAAGCAGGGTCGCGGTGCTGCGAGGCCCGGCCCGGCTGGTGCCAGCGCGCACCGAAAGCACACCGGAAATACGTGATCCGTAAGCTCGTCATCCGTGCTGGTGCTGGCTCTCGACACCTCGACCTCCGCGGTGACCGCCGGGCTGCTGCGGCTACCCGCCGCAGACTCTCCGGAGGTCCTGGCGGCGCGGGTCACGGTGAACGCCCGCGCGCACGGCGAGCTCCTCATGCCCTCGGTGTGCGAGGTGTTGGCCACCGCCGGGGCGCGGATGCGCGATCTCGATGCGGTGGTGTGCGGCGCGGGTCCGGGCCCGTTCACCGGGCTGCGGGTCGGGATGGTCACCGCTGCCGCGCTGGGTGACGCGCTGGGCATTCCGGTCTACCCCGCCGGCAGCCTGGACGCGATCGCCTACCGCGCCGGTGCCGGCAGCCCGCTACTGGTGGTCGCCGATGCCCGGCGCCGGGAGGTCTACTGGGCACGCTACGACTCCGCTGGAACCCGGGTGGAGGGCCCCCACGTGAGCCGGCCAGGCGACGTGCCACTGGAGGGCGTGTCGCGGGTGGCCGGTGCCTCGGATCTGCTAGCTGAGGTGCTGGATGACGTGCTGGATATACATGTGGACCCACCCCGGCACCCCGACCCGGCCGCGCTGGTAGCGGTGGTCGCGGCGGCGGTCCGGTCGCAGGCGCCTCCGGGCCCGCTCACCCCGCTGTACCTGCGGCGTCCCGACGCAGCGGAACCTGGGCCCCGCAAGCGGGTGTCGCCGGTATGACCGTCCTGATCGGACCGATGCTGGCTGCCGACGCGGCGACCTGCTCCACACTGGAGCACCTGGTGTTCGCCGGTGATGACCCGTGGAGCCCGGAGGCGTTCCTGGAGGCACTGGCCGCGGGCCATCACTACCTGTCCGCGCGGGAGGGGGGCTCCCTCATCGGCTACGCGGGCCTGGCCCGCGTCGGCGCCGAGGCGGAGATCCACACCCTCGCGGTCGCCCCGTCCCATCAGCGCCGGGGCATCGGGCGGGCACTGTTGCGTGCCGCCCTCGATCACGCCGTAGGAGCGACCGTGTTCCTGGAAGTACGTACCGACAACGGGTCGGCGATCCGGTTGTACCGCAGCGAAGGGTTCGTCGTGGTCGGTATCCGCCGCGGGTACTACCGGCCCAGCGGGGCCGACGCGTTCACCATGCGCAAGCTGGCCGGCTCATGAGTCCTATGGCTCATCCGACCACGGGGATCGTGCTGGGCATCGAGTCGTCCTGCGACGAGACCGGGGTGGGCGTGGTGCGCCTGTCCGGTGACGGGACGCTCACCCTGCTCGCCGACGAGATCGCCTCCAGCGTCGAGGAGCACGCCAGATTCGGTGGCGTGGTACCGGAGGTGGCCTCCCGGGCGCATCTGGAGGCGATGGTGCCGACGGTGCGCCGTGCCTTGCGGGTCGCCGGTGTGGCACCCGCTGACGTGGACGCGGTCGCCGTCACCGCCGGGCCGGGGCTCGCGGGTGCGCTGCTCGTCGGGGTGGCCGCGGCCAAGGCATACGCCGCGGCCTGGGGGGTCCCGCTCTACGGGGTCAACCATCTCACCGCGCACGTCGCGGTGGACACCCTGGAGCACGGTCCGCTCCCCCCCGCGCTGGCCCTGCTGGTCTCCGGGGGCCATTCCAGCCTGCTGGAGGTTCCGTCGCTGGTGGAGCAGCTGCGCCCGCTCGGCGCCACCGTCGACGACGCCGCCGGTGAGGCGTTCGACAAGGTGGCCCGGCTGCTGGGCTTGGGCTTCCCCGGCGGGCCGTTCATCGACCGGGCCGCCCGGGAGGGTGACCCGGCCGGCGTGCGGTTCCCCCGCGGCCTGACCGGCCCCGGGGACGCGCCCTACGACTTCTCGTTCTCGGGACTCAAGACCGCGGTCGCCCGGCACATCGAGGCGCTGCACCGGGCCGGGACCACCGTGCCGGTGGCCGATGTGGCAGCGGCATTCCAGGAGGCCGTGGTGGACGTGCTCACCGCCAAGGCGCTGCGCGCGGCCGCTGACCGGGGTATCGACACCCTGCTCATCGGGGGTGGGGTAGCCGCCAACTCGCGACTGCGTGCGTTGGCGCAGCAGCGCTGCTCGGCGGCCGGAGTGCAGCTGCGGGTTCCCCGGCCGCGGCTGTGCACCGACAACGGGGCGATGGTGGCCGCCCTCGGCGCGCACCTGCTCGCCGCCGGAGCGCCGCCGTCGCATCTCGACATCCCCGCCGACCCCGGCCTCCCGATCACCACCTCGCTGGTTGGCAGCGCTTCACGTACCGCCAACTAGGTGCGGTGGTGCACCAACGGGGTTAGACGGTGTGCAGCGCGGGTTCGCGATCGGGTACCACGAACGATGCTCTGGTCTGCACTTCGGCGTCGCGCCGGGAAACAAACGGCACCACCTGGAAGTCGGCTCGCAGCTCACCAGGCGTGATCCGGGTGCGGACGTATCCACGGCGGTTGTTGAAGAAGCGTATGTGCGGGTTCTCGGCCAGGATGGCGGTGATCTCGGGCCGCGTCTCCGAGCCGTCTCCATCGGAGGTGATGGAGCTGGTCACCAGTTCAGTGCCCACCGACGCTGATGACGGGTCATCGAAGCGCTCACGGACCTCGGCTGCCCAGTGCGAGTGGATGTCACCGGTGAGCACGACCGCATTGCGCACTGGCGAATTCCTCAGTCCAGCGACGATCCGGTCGCGGTTGCCGGTATAGCCGTCCCAGGCGTCGGGGTTGAATGCGCGCCCCGGGCCAGGCGCCAGATCGACCTGAGAGAAGAAGACCTGCTGACCCAGCAGATCCCAGCGAGCCCGGGAACGCTGGAAACCATCCAGCAGCCAACCCTCCTGCTGGGCGCCGGTGATCGAGCGGGCAGGATCGCTGCGCTCCGGGCAGTCGGAAGGAGACCGATCGCCGCAGGGCTGGTCACCACGGTATTGCCGGGTATCCAGTATGTGGAACGTCGCCAAGGCGCCCCAGCGCACGCGCCGGTAAAGCTGCATGCCGGCGCCGCGCGGCACCGAGGATCGGCGCAGCGGCATGTTCTCGTAGTAGGCCTGGAACGCTGCGGCCCGCCGGACCAGAAATCCGGGCTGCTCTGGTGGATGTTCCGGCATCTCGCCGGCCCAGTTGTTGTCCACCTCGTGGTCGTCGAAGACCGCCAGCCACGGTGCCGCCGCATGGGCCGCCTGCAAATCGGGGTCCGTCTTGTACTGCGCGTAGCGCTGGCGATAGTTCGCCAGCGTCGTCGTCTCCGGCCCCGCGTGATCGCGAACATTGCCGCTGGGCGCGACGTAATGGCCCGGGGCGTACTCGTACTGGTAGTCACCCAGGTGCAGGATGACGTCCGGGTGCTCAGCAGCCAGCCGGCGGTAGGCGGTGAACCATCCGTGCTCGTACTGTGAACAGCTCACGAAGCACATCGTCAGTGCCTGGTCCAAGACATCCGGCGCCGGTGCGGTGCGGGTACGCCCCACCGGCGAGAGGTGACCGGCGGCCCGGAACCGGTAGAAGTACTCGCGGCCAGGGCTCAGGCCGCTCAGCTCGACATGCACGCTGTGCGCGGCCTGCGGCGCCGCCGTGCTCCGCCCGCGCCGCTCGATCTGCCGGAACCGCTCGTCGGTGGCGAGCTCCCACTCCACCTCGACCGGACGCGCGGGCATCCCGCCGAGCCCGTCGTCGGCCAACGGCCTGGGAGCCAGCCGGGTCCAGAGCACCACACCGTCCGGAGCCGGATCACCCGAGGCCACCCCCACGGTGAACGGGTCTACTTGCGGCTGGCCGCCGGCGCTGGCCGGCGGTCGGGCGCAGCCCGCGCCCAGTGGCAACGCAGTGACCACAGTGGCTGCGGCCGCGCCGATGAGCATCGCGCGGCGACTGATCGGGGCGCTAGGGCGGGACGGCGGGATAGCGATCATGTTCCCCCGGATCTCCACGGCACGACCAGTGAAAACCATGCATGTCACGGCGCGGCCACTAAGAGATGAATAATGGGGGATGCGGCCGACTCGCGACCACCCCGGTTGAGTGCTGGCACTCGGCGCGTTAGTCTGCCAACTGGCACTCTGGTCGTCAGAGTGCCATCAATGGCCCGAGCCGCCTCGGCACCCGCGACGGCGGGGTGGTAGCAGCCAGCAACAGACAACCCTGCCAGCTCTTCGAAGACCCCAGAAAGTGGAGGTCATACCGTGGCGAGCGTGAATATCAAGCCGCTCGAGGACAAGATCGTCGTACAGGCCAGTGAGGCTGAGACGACGACCGCGTCCGGCATCGTCATCCCGGACACCGCCAAGGAAAAGCCCCAGGAGGGCAAAGTACTCGCTGTAGGCCCGGGCCGGGTCAATGACACCGGCACCCGCATCCCCATGGATGTGAGTGTCGGTGACGTGGTCATCTACACCAAATACGGCGGAACCGAGGTCAAGTACAACGGCGAGGAGTACCTGATCCTCTCCGCGCGTGACGTGCTTGCTGTCGTTAACTGACGGTTTCCACCGTCGTGTCAATTTGACGGTACGACCGTCGAACCGCCCCGCGGCCCCTCGGGGGCCGCGGGGCGGTCGTGCATCGGTCCTGGTGAGGGCCGGGGCGCACAGGCACAACCAGAGTCCGCCCGTGAGGTGAGGAAGGCATGCAATGCCCAAGCAGATCACGTACGACGAGACCGCGCGGCGCGCGCTGGAGCGCGGAGTCGACCAGCTCGCCGACGCGGTCAAGGTCACTCTTGGCCCGCGCGGCCGGCACGTGGTGTTGGAGAAGAAATACGGCGCCCCGTCGATCACCAATGACGGGGTGACGATCGCGCGTGAGATCGAACTGACCGACCCCTACGAGAATCTCGGCGCTCAGCTGGCCAAGAGCGTGGCGACCAAGACCAACGACGTCGCCGGTGACGGGACCACCACCGCCACCGTGCTGGCGCAGGCGATGGTCCGGGAGGGCCTGCGCAACGTGGCAGCCGGTGCCAACCCCACCGCGCTCGGGAACGGTATCGCGGCGGCCGCGGACGCGATCGCGTCCGCGTTGGCGACCAGGGCGACACCGGTGGCCGGCCAGCAGGCGATTGCCCAGGTGGCGACGGTGTCCTCGCGTGATCCGAAGATCGGTGACCTGATCGGCGAGGCGATGACCAAGGTCGGCGAGGACGGGGTCATCACCGTGGAGGAGTCGTCCACGACAGCTATCGAGCTGGAGATCACCGAAGGCATCGCGTTCGACAAGGGTTACGTCTCGCCGTACTTCGCCACCGACGCGGAGCGGATGGAGACGGTGCTGACCGACGCCCACATCCTGCTGCACCGCGACAAGATCTCCTCGATCCAGGATCTGCTGCCGATGTTGGAGCTGATCAGCCAGTCCGGCAAGCCGCTACTCATCGTGGCGGAGGACATCGAGGGCGAGGCGCTGTCCACCCTCGTGGTCAACGCGATCCGCAAGACGCTGGCGGTCGTGGCGGTCAAGTCGCCGTACTTCGGGGACCGTCGCAAGGCGTTCCTGGACGACCTCGCCGTCGTGACCGGAGCCCAGGTGGTCGATCCCGAGATCGGTCTCACCCTCGCGGAGGTCGGGCTCGAGGTGCTCGGCCGGGCCCGGCGCATCGTGGTCACCAAGGACGAGACCACGATCGTCGAGGGTGGCGGCGAGTCGGCTGATGTCGAGGCTCGCGCGGCTCAGATCCGCCGCGAGATCGAGGCAACCGACTCCAACTGGGATCGCGAGAAGCTGCAGGAGCGGCTGGCCAAGCTCGCCGGCGGGGTAGCGGTGGTCAAGGTGGGTGCGGCCACCGAAACCGAGCTCAAGGAGCGCAAGGCCCGGATCGAGGATGCCGTGGCAGCCGCCAGGGCAGCGGCCGAAGAGGGCATCATTCCCGGTGGTGGCGTGGCACTGGTACACACCGCCGCCTCGGTCGGGGATCTCGGTCTGCACGGCGACGAGGCCACCGGTGTCGCCATCGTGCGGGCAGCGTGCGCGGCTCCAGTGCGCTGGATCGCAGCCAATGCCGGCTTCGAGGGCTCGGTCGTCGTCGCCAAGGTAGCCGAGATGGAGTGGGGCCATGGCTTCGACGCCGAGTTAGAGACCTATGGCGACCTGGTTGCCGCGGGTGTCGTCGACCCGGTGAAAGTGGCTCGCTCAGCGATCGTCAACGCCGCCTCCATCGCCCGGATGGTCCTCACCACCGAGAGTGCGGTGGTGGACAAGCCGGAGAAGGCACCAGCGGCGGGGCAGGGCCATGGCCACGGCCATGGGCACTGACAGGGTCACGGTCCGGGCATATGAGCCGGCTCGGGTGACCGCCACCCGGATGGCTGCCACGACCTGCTGACACACCACAGGATGGCCCCGCGACCCGACTGCCGGGTTGCGGGGCCATCCCGCGCAGACATTAGGTAGCCGCAATGCCCGAATCATCCGTGTTCACGGTACTGCCGTGAACCGCTCACACTCGGTAGAGTGAGCGTTGCTCCACATCGGTGATGGCCGTCGTTCGGAGTGCGGCTAGCGGTTCTTGACGGAATCCATCAGATCGTGTCAAGTTCCGGCTCCCCATGACCGATAGGGAGGTGGGCACATCAGTTGGCAGCAGGAGAGGAGTCCTTCCGTGACCGCAGTTCTCATCTGCGACGACCGGCGAAGCGTCCGCGAGGGGCTCACTCGAGTGATGTCCGCGGTCCCTGGCGTCGCCCGGATCGACTGCGTGGCACACGGTGACGAGCTGTTAGCTCGCTACTCCCGGCAGCCGGTGGATGTGGTCCTGGTAGGTACCCAGCGCGCGGTCCCGGCTGGGGTGGAGGCCACCCGGCGGCTCGTGTCAGCACATCCGCAGGCCAACGTCATCGTCTTCGGTGCGCCGGATGACGCGGGAAGTATCGCTGCGGCGATCGCCGGAGGCGCCCGCGGCTACCTGCGCTGGGATGCGTCACGTCCAGAACTCGTCGCGGCGCTGGCCCATACCTTGGCCAGCACGTCGGTGCCGGCACCCCGGCCTCCTTCCGACCCTGGCGTCCAGCTCACCGAACGGGAGCTGCAGGTTCTGCGCGGGATGAGCCAGGGCAAGAGCAACGGGCAGATCGGCCGGGAGCTGTATCTCTCCGAGGACACGGTGAAGACCCACGCCCGCCGGCTTTTCCGCAAGCTCGGTGTGCGGGATCGGGCCCAGGCGGTCGCGCACGGTTTCCGCCGAGGTCTGGTGGCGTGAGCAGCGAGTGAGCTGAGTTAGTGAACGATGACGGCCGGTGGCAACGCCACCGGCCGTCATCGTTTCACTCTTCGGGGGTCTGCATACTGCGGCGATACCGCGTTCAGTACCCGATCGGTGTACCACTACGGTTCCCCCTGAGGTGGCCGCGTCTCAGGATGGTGACAGTTGGTCGGGACTACAGAGCGTCCACCGCCGGTCGGTGCACAGCCCGACCGGTCCCTCGTCGTAACGGCAGGGCTGCATTCTGCGATGACCGCTGTGGGGGACGACCTCGAGGTCCTGATCGGTGACGCCGTCGATGGCAAGCGAGAAGCCGTCGAGGGTGTTCTCCGCCGGATCCGTCCCCTCGTGGTGCGGTACTGCCGCGCTCGTGTCGGTGGCCAGGAGAAGACATTCGCTTCGGCGGATGACATAGCTCAGGAGGTGTGTCTCGCGGTGCTCACGGCCCTGCCCAGTTACCGCGACCAAGGTCGGCCATTCCTCGCCTTCGTGTACGGCATCGCCGCGCACAAGGTGGCCGATGCGCACCGGTCGTCGGCACGCAATCGCGCTGAGCCGGTCCCCGAGGTCCCTGATACCCAAGACCTGGCCGATGGACCGGAAGCCCAGGTCATGCAGGGCGAGTTCGCCGGGCGTATGACGAAGCTACTGGACACGTTGCCCGAGAAGCAGCGGGAGATCCTGCGTTTGCGGGTCGTGGTGGGGCTGTCTGCAGAGGAGACTGCCGAGGCTGTCGGCTCGACTCCAGGAGCGGTCCGGGTGGCGCAACACCGGGCTCTGGGTCGGCTGCGCAGCGTGCTGGCATCCGAGGGGGTGGTCTGAGTGCCTGGTCGGGACGAGTTCCCGCGCGCTGGCTACCCGAATGGGGATCCCCTGGAGATGCCCGCTGACCTGACCGCGGTGCAGGCCGATGACGTGCTGCTGGACCTCATCGGCAGGGATTGGCACGCGCCCGGTCCCGCTGACGACGAGTTGACCCGGATGCTGTCTACCTGGCGGCAGGAGGTGCAGGCAGAGCCGGTCGCGGAACTGGTGGACACCAACACCGCGATGGCCATCATCCAAGCCGCCCGCCGCCCCGCCCGCCGGCGCAATCCGGTGTTCGGGCCGATCGCAGCGGCGGCCGCGGTGCTGGTGATCGCCTTCTCCGCGGTGGGTCTGGTCGCCAAATCCGCGCAACCCGGCGACCAGCTGTGGGGCGTGACCCAGGTGCTCTACAGCGATTACGCCCGCTCGGTGGAGACGGCGGCCACGGTCCGCACCGAGCTCAACGAGGCGAACACGGCGCTGCGGCAGGGCAAACCCGACCGGGCGAGAGCTGCACTGCGGCACGTCCAGCAGCAGCTACCGGTCATCGGAGAGGCCGAAGGGCGCACCGATCTCACTGCTCGCCACCGCCAGCTCGAGGAGATGCTGCAAGGGTCGCCTGAGACGGACTCCGCGACGCCGCCCGGGGCCCCGGCACCATTCATGCCCAAGGCCGGCGCCAAGGTCACCACATCGGAGGGATCGGGCGACGCGTCCTCCTCCGCAGACCTCAGCAACTCGCCGACGCCCATGGACGGCATGCCCAACGGAATGCCGGAACCTGGATCCAGCCAGATTCACCCTGGCCGGGATTATCCGGGCAGCCATTACCCGCGCCCCGGTTTCGGTGCTCCGGACAGCAGGATGCCCGATGGCAGCTCCGCAAGCCGGGTCGGCCCTCCCGGCAGAGATCTCTCCGGCGGCGCGAATGCGGACGGTCGCGGGGCAGCGGGACCGGACGGGGCTTCGAAGGACGGAGCGCAGGGTGATCCCCGCCCCCCGGATAGCAGCCCGGCAGACCCGGGCAGCCGGGTGGGCGATATGCCACGGCCTGGCCACCTGAGGCATGAGCACCACCACGGCAGCGAGACGCCGATCTGTGAGCGACCCGGTCCGCGACCACCGTACTGCGGCTGAGCCCTGACCGGGCTGACCGGTCTGGCGAATGATCGTATCTGTAGCCGCCTTTAGCTGCTGCTCTCCGCGAGGACGGCATCGGTGTAGCCGCGGCAGTAGTCCCAGCTCACGTACCCGGCCGGGTCCGGGTCGTAAGCCGGCTCGTGTGGTCGCATCCGGCCGGCTTCCAGGAGCTGCTGCAGGCTCGAGCGCAGCAGCTGCCAATCGTGGTAATGCTGCTCGGCGCAGTCAGGGCAGTCGACCACGATCCCGCGTAACCCACGAGGCGCCAGCAGAGCCTGGTAGACGGCCAGATCACTCAGGTCAGCGAGTAGCCCGGCGCGCTCCTCGTCATCCAGTGGCTCCTCGACAGCATCATCGGAGTGATCGAACGCCTCCAGCGCCAGCGACGGGTCCTCCGGGTCACCGGCGAACGGGTCGGGGGGTAGTGAGTCGTGCGCCACGGCTGGCACGGTACTCGCCCGGCGGACAGACCCGTCACAGACACACGGGAATGACCGCCGGGGGCGGATACCATCGTCGCATGACCAGCGAGCTCACCGCGTCCGGCTTGCCGTCGAAGTTCGCGCTGCTCGGTCTGACCTTCGATGATGTCCTGCTGCTACCCGCCGAGTCCGACGTGGTGCCCGCGGAGGTCGACACCTCGACCAGACTGTCCCGGAACATCACGCTGCGGGTTCCGCTGGTCTCCTCGGCGATGGACACGGTGACCGAAGCGCGGATGGCCATTGCCATGGCCCGCAACGGCGGGATGGGGGTGCTGCACCGCAACTTGCCCATGCAGGAACAGGCGGCGCAGGTCGAGGTGGTCAAGCGTTCCGAGGCCGGAATGGTGACCGATCCGGTGACCTGCCTGCCCGAGGCCACCCTGGCTGATGTGGATGCGCTGTGCGCCCGCTACCGGATCTCCGGTGTGCCGGTCACCGATACCGGTGGGGTCCTCGTCGGGATCATCACCAACCGGGACATGCGTTTCGAAGTCGACCACGGCAAGCGGGTCGCCGAGGTGATGACCAAGCCCCCGCTGATCACCGCGCAGGTAGGGGTCACCGCGGAGGCAGCACTGGGCCTGCTGCGCCGGCACAAGATCGAGAAACTTCCGATCGTCGACGGGAACGGCAGGCTGCGCGGCCTGATCACGGTCAAGGACTTCGTCAAGACCGAGAAGTACCCGCTCGCTACCAAGGACCCGGACGGGCGGCTGCTGGTGGGCGCCGCGGTCGGGGTCGGCGACGATGCCCGGCAGCGAGCGATGACGCTGGTCGAGGCCGGGGCGGACGTGCTGGTCGTGGACACCGCGCACGGGCATTCCCGAGGGGTGCTGAAGATGATCAGCATGCTCAAGGCCGAGCTGGGCGGCACCGTCGATGTGATCGGCGGCAACGTCGCCACCCGAGCGGGGGCCCAGGCGCTGGTCGATGCCGGTGCGGACGCGGTCAAGGTCGGGGTGGGGCCTGGCTCGATCTGCACCACCCGGGTCGTCACCGGGGTCGGGGTGCCGCAGATCAGCGCCATCTTCGAGGCGGACCGCGCGTGCCGCCCGGTGGGGGTACCGGTGATCGGCGACGGCGGCATCCAGTACTCCGGGGATATCGCCAAAGCGATCGTGGCCGGAGCCAGCTCGGTGATGCTGGGCAGCCTGCTGGGCGGAACCGCGGAAGCGCCGGGTGATCTGATCCTGGTCGACGGTGAGCAGTACAAGACCTACCGGGGGATGGGCTCGGTGGGAGCGATGGCCTCCCGAGAGCGCGGCCGATCGTTCTCCCGGGATCGCTACTTCGCCGACGACCTGCTCTCCGATGACAAGCTGGTGCCCGAGGGCATCGAGGGCCGGGTCCCGTTCCGCGGGCCGCTGTCGCTGGTGGTCCACCAGCTGGTTGGTGGCCTGCGCGCTGCGATGGGCTATGCCGGTGCTGCGACGATACCGGCGTTGCAGGGCGCGCAGCTGGTGCGGGTCACCGCGGCGGGCCTGAAGGAAGGGCACCCGCACGACATCACCATGACGGTGGAAGCCCCGAACTACGCGGTGCGCTGAGATGCGCGACCTGGTGGAGATCGGGATGGGCCGCACCGCGCGGCGCGCCTACGGCTTCGACGACGTCCAGATCGTCCCGTCCCGGCGGACCCGCTCCTCCCGGGCGGTCTCCACCGCCTGGCAGATCGATGCCTACCGGTTCGATATCCCGCTGGTCACCCATCCCACCGACGCCATCGTGTCCCCGACGATGGCGGTCCGGATCGGCCAGCTGGGCGGGCTGGGGGTGCTCAACGCCGAGGGGCTGTGGGCCCGCCATCCCGATGTCGACAAGCTGCTGTTCCGGCTCACCTCCGTGATGGACGAGGCCGACGAGGCGGCGGCGGTGCGGCTGCTGCAGCAGTGGCACGCGGCCCCGGTCCGCCTCGAGTTGCTCACCGAGGCGATCAGCCAGGTCGCCGAGTCCGGCGTGACGGTGGCCGTGCGGGTCAGCCCGCAGCACGCTCGCGACCTCGCTCCCGAGTTGGTTGCCGCAGGGGTGGAGATCCTCGTGGTGCAGGGCACGATCGTCTCGGCTGAGCACGTCTCCCGAGCCACGGAGCCGCTCAACCTCGTGGAGTTCATCGCCTCGATGGACGTCCCGGTCATCGCGGGCGGGGTCGGTGACTACCGCACCGCGATGCACCTGATGCGCACCGGCGCAGCCGGCGTGATCGTCGGCTACGGGGCGGGGGAGAGCACCTCCACCGCTGACGTGCTCGGCATCGGGGTGCCGATGGCCACCGCGGTCGCCGACGCGGCCGCCGCCCGGCGGGACTACCTCGATGAGACGGGTGGCCGCTACGTGCACGTGATCGCCGACGGTGGCATGCGGACCAGCGGTGACCTGGCCAAGGCGATCGCCTGCGGGGCGGATGCGGTGATGCTCGGTGAGCCGCTGGCCGCCGCGGCCGAGGCGCCCGGTAACGGGTTGTACTGGACCGCCGCCGCGGCCCACCCGTCGCTGCCGCGCAGCCACGTCACCGATGTGCCGGAGGGCTCGATCGGCGTCGACACCCTGCTGTTCGGCCCCTCCACCGACCCCGGCGGCACCGTGAACCTGTTCGGCGCGCTGCGCCGGGCGATGGCCAAGACCGGATACTCGGAGCTCAAGGAGTTCCAGAAGGTCGGCCTCACCGTCCGCCCCTGAACCGCCGCCGCACCCTGCGTGCCCCGGCTTCACCCTGCGTGCGCCGAGTTTCACAAGGGGGTTCCCGAAGTCGGGTTGAGCAGCCTTGGTGTGAAACTCGGCGCACTGAGGGCGTTTCCCCCGGACGGACGGGCGGGCTCGGGCGGAAGGGTATTCGCGATGGATGGTGCGGATTACCCTGCGGTAGGTCATCAGCCCGGCGGCTCGAGGAGGTCCGGCGTGGCAGCTGAGGTCGACTACGACGTGGTGGTGGTCGGTTCCGGCTTCGGCGGTAGCGTGGCCGCGCTGCGGCTGACCGAGAAGGGTTACCGGGTCGGCGTGCTCGAAGCGGGGCGGCGCTTCGCCGACCACGAGCTGGCGGAGACGTCCTGGCAGCTGCGCAAGTTTCTCTGGGCCCCGGCTCTGGGTTGCTACGGCATCCAGCGCATCCACCTGCTGCGGGATCTCGTCGTGCTGGCCGGCGCCGGTGTCGGCGGGGGGTCGCTGAACTACGGCAACGCGCTCTACCGGCCGCCGGAGGCGTTCTACCGCGATCGGCAGTGGACGCACCTCGCCGACTGGCGCAGCGAGCTCGCCGGCCATTACGACCAGGCGGAACGGATGCTAGGGGTGACGACCTACCCCGGGGACACTGCCGCGGACGAGGTGATGCGGCAGGTCGCGACCGATATGGGGGTCTTCAAGAGCTACCAGCCCACGCAGGTCGGGGTGTTCTTCGGTCGGCCGGGTGTGGAGGTGGACGATCCCTACTTCGGTGGTGCCGGCCCCCGCCGGACCGGGTGCATCGAGTGCGGCTCCTGCATGACGGGCTGCCGAGTCGGGGCCAAGAACACCCTGGTGAAGAACTACCTGTACCTCGCGGAGCAGGCCGGGGCCGTGGTGCACCCGCTGACCACGGTGACCGCGGTGCGCCCGCAGCCGGACGGGACCTGGTGCCTCGATGCCGTGCGCACCGGCCAGCGGTGGCGCCGGACGGTCCGCGCGAACCAGGTGGTGCTGTCCGCGGGCACCTGGGGGACCCAGCAACTGCTGCACCGGATGCGCGATAGCGGCGTGCTGTCCCGGCTCTCGCCTCGGCTGGGCGAGCTGAGCCGGAGCAACTCCGAGGCGATCGTCGGTGCCAGCCGGATCGGGGTGGACCCGCAGCGCGACTACTCCCACGGCGTGGCCATCACCTCCTCCTTCTATCCCGACGAGCACACCCACATCGAGCCGGTCCGCTACGGCCGGGGCAGCAACGCGATGGGCATGCTGCAGACCGTGTCCACCGACGGGGCGTCGGACACGCCGCGCTGGCGGCAGCTGGTGCAGGTCGTGGCGCGCCATCCGGTCCGGACCGCGCGGCTGCTCTCGCTGCGCCGCTGGAGTGAGCGAACGGTGATCCTGCTGGTGATGCAGACCCTGGACAACTCGCTGAGCACCTACCGCCGCCGGGGCCGGCTCACCTCGCGGCACGGTCACGGTGAGCCGCACCCGACGTTCATCCCCGCCGGCTTCCGGGCCGCCCAGCTCACCGCCGCGCACATGGGAGGCACCGCGGGAAGTACCTGGGGTGAGCTCTTCGAGATCCCCATGACGGCGCATTTCCTCGGCGGCGCGGTCATGGGTGCCACCGCTGCCGAGGGCGTCATCGACCCCTACCACCGGGTGCACGGCTACCCGGGGCTGTCCGTGGTGGACGGCTCGGCAATCAGCGCCAACGTCGGCTCGAACCCCGCGCTGACCATCACCGCGCTGGCTGAGCGAGCCTTCGCCCTGTGGCCCAACAAGGGCGATCGTGATCCGCGCTCTGCCCCGGGTGAGGGCTACCAGCGCCAGGACCCCATCCGGCCCCGCAGGCCGCTCGTGCCGCCGGGTACTCCCGCAGCACTGCGGCTGCTGCACTCCTGAGCGCTTCGTGGGCCCCGGCCAGTGCAGTTCGCGGCGGCCGAACTGGACCACGGTCGCGTCGGGGTCACCATGCCGCGAACTCGACGTCACGGACGTCGGGATCGGGATCTGGGTCGGTGGGGTCGAGTTCGCGGACTGTCGCAACGGGCTCACCCCGGATCCGTACCCGGCCCGGGAACGGTGGTGATCATCGATCAACCGTGCAGTGGCACCCGCCAGTGGCGCGCTAGCGTGCAGCCATGACGGTCCTGGTCGTCGACTTCGGCGCGCAGTACGCGCAGCTGATCGCCCGGCGGGTGCGCGAGGCGCAGGTGTACTCCGAGGTCGTGCCGCACACCACCCCAGTGTGCGAGCTGCTGGCCCGCGAGCCGGCGGCGATCGTGCTCTCCGGCGGGCCGGCCAGCGTGTATACCCCCGGGGCACCCCGAATCGACCCGGAGTTGTTCGAGGCCGGGGTACCGGTGCTGGGCATCTGCTACGGCTTCCAGGCGATGGCCGACGCGCTGGGTGGTGCGGTGGCCCGGACCGGAGCCCGGGAGTACGGGCGCACTGATCTGCAGGTGCTCGGCGGGGGTGGCGTGCTGCACCGCGAGCTCCCGGCGCACGGGCCGGTGTGGATGAGCCACGGCGACGCGGTCACCGCCGCCCCGGAAGGCTTCGTGGTGACCGCGTGCTCGGCGGGTTCCCCGGTGGCGGCGTTCGAGGACACCGCGCGGCGGCTGGCCGGGGTGCAGTATCACCCCGAGGTGGTGCACTCCCCGCACGGTCAGGAAGTACTGCGCCGGTTCCTGCACGAGGTCGCCGGGATCCGGCCGAGTTGGACCACCGCGAACGTCATCGAGGAGACGGTGACGGCGATCCGGGCCCAGGCTCGTGACGGCGCGCTGATCTGCGGTCTGTCCGGCGGGGTGGACTCCGCAGTCGCCGCCGCGCTGGTGCACCGCGCCGTCGGAGACGCCCTGACCTGCGTGTTCGTCGACCACGGCTTGCTGCGGGCTGGGGAACGGGCCCAGGTGGAGCGGGACTATGTGGCCGCGACGGGAGTCCGGCTGGTCACCGTCGACGCTCGGGAGCGGTTCTTGTCCGCGCTGGCGGGCGTCGCGGACCCCGAGCGGAAAAGAAAGATCATCGGTCGGGAGTTCATCCGGGTCTTCGAAGCCGCGGCCCGGGACCTGCAGGCCGACGCGGGCCGCCGGGGTCAGCAGATCCGCTTTCTGGTGCAGGGCACCCTGTACCCGGACGTGGTCGAGTCCGGCGGCGGGTCGGGCGCGGCGAACATCAAGAGCCACCACAACGTCGGTGGCCTGCCCGAGGATCTTGCCTTCGAGCTGGTCGAACCGCTGCGCGCGCTGTTCAAGGACGAGGTGCGCCGGGTCGGGCTGGAGCTGGGACTGCCGGAGACGATCGTGCACCGCCAGCCGTTCCCGGGTCCGGGCCTGGCGATCCGGATCGTCGGCCAGGTCACCGGCGAGAGCCTGGAGACCTTGCGCGCAGCGGATGCGATCGCCCGCGAGGAACTCACCGCGGCCGGGATGGACCGCGACATCTGGCAGTGCCCGGTGGTGTTACTGGCCGACGTGCACAGCGTCGGCGTGCAGGGCGACGGGCGCACCTACGGGCATCCCGTGGTGCTGCGCCCGGTGTCCAGCGAGGACGCGATGACGGCGGACTGGTCCCGGGTGCCCTACGACGTGCTGGCGCGCATCTCCGGCCGGATCACCAACGAGGTGCCCGAGATCAACCGGGTGGTGCTCGACGTGACGAGCAAGCCCCCGGGCACCATCGAATGGGAATAGGCGTGCCCTGTGAATGGCGATGCGAGTCACTGGTCGGTCGGTTCAATGGTACTCGCAGGCAGAGTGAGCGGCTCTTCGATGACGAATTCTCCAGAAATAACGAATCGGCCGCTCTCGTCCACCCGGTGGCACAGCCGTTGTCCAACCGCGATCAACCGTTGTCCGTAGTGCCGCTGTTCGGCGGCGCTGGCGGTCCCTTCCATGATCCGCATCGCCAACGGCGCCATCTCACGATTCACTCGCGCCAACTCAGCCAACAACTCCCGGTCCTCGCGGATCACGACCGGACCTCGTTGGTGCCACTCCGGCCTGCCCCATTCACCACGCTCGCACCTCACTCGAGTTTTCCCTGCCATGGATGGCCCCAGGGTCGGGGAGCTGTCGGGGTCCAGCGCTCACACCCGACCCCGGGGCCTTGGGCAGGTACTCAAGTCGGTGGCATGACCGGTGGATTAGTGATCACACAACGTTGCCACTGGATGACCACCGCTACGCTGAGGTCGTCGTGCGAGAGGACGCATCGGAGGGTGCGGAAGATGACCCGTGAGCCGCAAGAGCTCATCGAGATACGCAGGGTGTTGGGTGCGCAGTTGGCGGCGCATCGGCAGGCGGCGGGGCTGACTCAGGGGCAGCTCGCAAAGGTCACTTTTCGTGATCGGTCCACGGTGGCGCATATCGAGATCGGCCGGTCCCGGGCGAATGAGCAGTTCTGGAGGATTGCTGATGAGCGGTGCGGTGCCGGTGGCGCGTTGCTGGCTGGGTTTCGCGCCTGGGCGGCGGCCAAGCAGGACCATGAGGTCCGGGCCCGGGAAACGCAACTAGCGCAGGCACGCGCGAAGGCCGAATCACTGCGTGCGACGGCTGCGCCTATACCGCTGCACGTGGCTGACATACCGGAGGTGTCGGTCGGCGAAGCAGACCAGGTAACCGAGCAGCTGGTGAGGCTGCTGTGTGGATTGGTGGGTGCAATGAATCGTCGAGAACTACTCCAGCTACTGGGGTGGACGGTCGGCGCCGTTGTCACCTCGCCTGCCGTGCACAATCTTGATATCGGAGAGCAGGAACGCCTGGCAAGAGCCATCGTCTCGCCGAATCGAGTGGACGTGCAGGTCATCGATCATATTGACGCTATGCTTCGGCATTGCCAGCGGCAGGAAGACGCGCTCGGATCACGCGCGGTGTTGTCCACCGCGCTCGGGCAGCGCCATCTGGTCCAGGAGCTCCTTGCGGAATGCCCGGCTAGCCTTCGGCCGCGTCTTCTTTCGACCTACAGTAATATGTCTACGTCCATCGGGTATTATTTCTTCGAGCTTAACGATAGTGAGAGTGCGAAACACTACCTTGAGCAGGCTCGGGCGGCGGCGCATGATGCAGGAAACGTCGAACTTGCCGTGTATGCATTATGTGAATGGAGCTACATTGCCTCATGGCGGGGAGAGACTCCGGCGGGGCTCGACTTGGCCGCAGCCGCTCAGAAATTGGTGAGCAAGAGCGGGGATCCGTTGGTGAGAGTCGGTGCAGCGCAACGAGCCGCCACGGCCTACGCATTTGATGGACGGCGTAAGGAGTGTCTGGTTGAGCTGGAAAGCGCCCGGAACGACCTCGCATCAGCCGGGCAGGTGTCCGCCGAATCGCCAGTATATTTTTACAACGAGGGGTACTTGGTCAGCCATGAGAGCGAGTGCCTGCTGCGGCTAGGCAGGCCACAAGAAGCGGTCGAAAGTGCCAATAGCGGATTGACACTCTACGATAAATCGTTTGTGGATGGTTACGCCGTTTGCGCGCTTCATCTGGGCAATGCCCACCTGCAATCTGGCGAGATCGATGAGGCTGCGCGGGCGCTCGGCGATGCCGCCGGGCTTGCCGCCCAGACCCGCTCGGCGCGGTTGGTGACGGAACTGCACGCAACACGTGCCCGGATGCAGCCATGGCAGGACACCCGGGCCGTCTCGACGCTGGATGACCGGATGGCACACTGCGGCCTCAGGTCAGGGTGATTCCAGGTCCCAGCTGCGATCCGTTTGAGGGCTGTGCCGCGTGAACTCCGCTACATGGCTGTATCAGCCGGCGGGGATCCCGCCTCTGCTCCAGTGCACGGCTGGGAGTGGAACCCATGGAAACGACGATCAATGCTCCGATCGACGCGGCAGCGGAGGCGCTGGCCACCGCGGCCGCTCTGCCGATGACCGCGACCTGCGAGGAAACCCTGACCCTGGTCTGCGATCTGGCGCGGATCGCCCACCACCTCGGCGAGCTCACCGCGGTTGCCCGGGATCGCTGGGCGGCCTGGGGCACTGTCACGCCCCACCTGCAGCGTGCCGAGGCCCTGGTCGCCGACGCCACCCGATGTCTCAGCCATGCAGCGGGCACCTATGTCTTCAACACCACGCAGTCCGGTACCGAGGATCGTCCGGGCGGCTCCGAGCGCATCGCACGCTCAGCGGTCTGCTGAGCACGTTCGAGCCGCGAGACTTGTCGCCGGCGCACAAGAGCGAGCATGGTGACTTCGTGTTGACAACCGGTTGTGCCCCGCCCTGCTCGGCCGTTCACTGAAGCAGCGTGCTCTGCACTGGGTGATCCTCGCGGCCGGTACCCACCGGTGACGAGCCGGATACGAGAGAGGAGCAACCCGTGGCTCTCAACACGATCGCGCTCGAGCTGGTGCCACCGAATGTCGAGCACGGTACCGGGCGGGCGCTCGACGAGGCGCACAAGGTGCTCGAGCTCTCCAAGGAGTTCGGTCTCGAGGGCCGGATCGGGCACGTGATGATTCCCGGCATCATCGAAGAGGAGAGCGACCGGCCGGTCGAGATGAAGCCGAAGCTCGACGTGCTCGAGTTCTGGTCGGCCATCCAACCGGAGCTGTCCAGGGTGCGCGGGCTGTGTACCCAGGTCACCGCCTTCATGGACGAGGTGACCCTGGGCGAGCGGCTGGCCAGCCTCACCACCGCTGGGATCGAGGGCATCATCTTCGTCGGCGTCCCGCGCACGATGAACGACGGCGAAGGGTCGGGTGTCGCCCCGACCGATGCGTTGTCGATCTACGACGAGATGGTGCGCAACCGTGGCGTCATCCTGATCCCCACCCGGGACAGCGAGCAGGGCCGGTTCACCTTCAAGTGCAACCAGGGTGCCACGTTCGGCATGACCCAGTTGCTGTACTCCGATGCGATCGTGGGTTTCCTCACCGATTTCGCCCAGCAGACCGAGCACCGGCCGGAGATCCTGCTCTCGTTCGGGTTCGTCCCGAAGTTCGAGAACAAGGTGCGTCTGATCAACTGGCTGATCCAGGACCCGGGAAATGAGGTCGTCGCGCACGAGCAAGCGTTCGTCGCCAAGCTGGCGGACAGCGAACCCGAGCAGAAGCGCAAGCTCATGCTCGAGCTGTACAGGAAGGTGATCGATGGCGTCGCCGATCTCGGGTACCCATTGAGCGTCCACCTCGAGGCCCCCTATGGGGTGTCCTCGCCCGCGTTCGAGACTTTCGCCGAGATGCTCGCCTACTGGGTTCCCGACAAGAACTGATGCAGGCCCTGGAGAACGGCCTGGACTGGCGCCTGCTGTTCCGGGAGGTGACCGAGCAGGGGGCGGCCTTCGCCGCCCGGGCCGTCCGCCAGCCAGTGTGTGATCAGCTGGCCGAGGAGCTGCGAGGCGGTCCGTACCAGCCGGTGGCGCCGGAGATCGGGCCGGTCCGGCAGGAAGCCGAGGCTTTCGAGGTCTCAGCGGCAGGGCTGGACCGGTATCCCGTGCTCACCAGCCTGTGGGACGAGCTGGTCGGGCAGGTCCGGCAACACGGGGTGCCGGAGTGGGCGCCCACCGAGGCAGCGGTCCAGCGCTACCAGCCTGGGTCGCTGGGCATCACTGCACACCGGGACCAGCGCCGCTTCGCCCGGCTCGTCGCGGTGATCACGGTCACCGGCCGTGCGCCGTTCATGCTGTGCCGCAACCGCGAGGGTGACCCTGTTCGGACCTGGCAGGCGAGCGAGGGGAGCCTGGTGCTGCTCCGCGGGCCGGGGCTGGACGGCAACCCCGACGGGCGCCCGATGCACGCGGTCGGTGGGCCCGCCGCCAGCCCGCGAACCTCGGTAGGGATCCGGATGGACACCGCCTGACACCCGACACGCCGCTGCCCGGATCGGTCTGGCGAGCCGATATCGTGATGACGGGCCGTGACTGGCGTTCGGGTGGAGCACCACCGGGGAGCGGCCTGACCATCGGTCTGTGGGTGAGCCGCACGCCTGGGCGATTCGAGCATCGGCGCCCGAGGAGCATGCTGTGAACGATGGCCCACCCGCTCGCCTGATGAGCGGCACCGACCTGGCCCGAGAGATCGTCGCCCGCGCTGCCGCCCGCGCCGCTGAAGTCGCGAAGCAGGCAGGGCGCTGCCCCTCCCTGGCGACGGTGCTGGTGGGCGAGAATCCCGCGTCGGTCACCTATGTGCGGATGAAGCGGCGCCGTTGCCAGCAGGCGGGTATCGATTCTCGCCATGTGCAGCTACCCGCGTCGACCACGACAGCGGCCTGGTCAGCACGATCACCGAGCTGTCCGCGGACCCGACGGTGCACGGCATCCTGCTCCAGCACCCGGTCCCGGCGCAGATCGATGAGCGGGCGGCCTTCGAGGCCATCGCAGCGGACAAGGACGTCGACGGCGTCACGATGCACTCGTTCGCGGCGACGGCGTTCGGGTGTCCGGGATTCTCCTCGTGCACTCCCGGCGCGATCATGCGGCTGCTCGATGCCTACCAGGTGGAACTGACCGGCAAGCACGCGGTCGTGATCGGGCGCAGCCCGATCCTGGGCCGGCCGGTGGGCATGTTGCTGCTGGCCCGGGACGCCACCGTCACGTTCTGCCATTCCAGAACGACCGACCTGCCGGCGATCACTCGCAGCGCCGACATCGTGGTGGCCGCGGTCGGCAAGCCGGAGTTCGTCCGGGGAGACTGGCTCAGCCCGGGCGCCGTGGTGATCGACGCGGGCTACAACGAGGGGAACATCGGCGACGTCGCGTATGCGGAGGCCTGCACCCGCGCGGCGCTGCTCACCCCGGTTCCCGGGGGAGTGGGCCCGATGACCATCGCGCTGCTGCTCGAGCAGACCGTTGACGCCGCCTGCCGCCAGGCCGGGCTGTGACACGTCGCAGGCACCGCGCATCTCGGTGAGAATCCGGATGGACAGCGCATAACGGCGGCCACACACTTGAGCTAGCGCAGCAGCACGGACGCACCCTGTCCTGCTGAAATGAGCGCGCCGGCCGAGTAAGGAGGCACCATGCTCGCCATCGTCGCCGCCGTCCTGTTCGCCATCGCCCTGATACTCGCCCTAGCCGGAGTCGCGCTCGGCCCGCTCGACGTCATCACCTTCATGGCGGCCGGGTTGCTGTGCCTCGCGTTGCATCTCGCCGGGATCGGGGCCGGCTCGATGAAAGGCTGGCGGCGCAGCCGCTTGTAAGCCGCCGGGTGGGTTCAGGTTGGCAGCAAGGGGCTGGGTGTCCCGTGCCAGGACACCAGCAGGTTCTCCCGGGCTCGGGTGCAGGCGACGAACAGCAAGCACCGTTCGCGCTGGATATCGAGGTCATGCGAACGTTGATCGTCGGCGGCCGAGGTGATGGCGGCCGGTGCTGGAACATGGTGGCTGTTCACGCCGACGACCGCGACACAGCGGAACTCCAGACCCTTCATCCGGTGCATGGTCGCCACTGACACCTCATCGTCTCGGGCCGGACGCTGGGCGAGAGAGACGGCCGCCATACCCGAACCGGTGAGCGCGGCCACCGCCTCATCGACGAGGGCTCCCGAGCGAGCGGCGACACCGACCTGGCCCGGTTGCACGCCGCCATCCAGCCAGCGTCGTACCGCGGACGCCAGATACTGCATCTCAGCCGATCGATTGGCAGCACCATGCAGAACGGGAGGCGCGCCGTGAACGTCGGAACGGCATCCAGCCAGGGTCTCCAGATCCTCGTTCATGTCGTCGATGCGCTCGCCGCGCAGCAGGCCCAGGCTCCACCCCAGGATCTCCGCCGTGGTCCGGTAATTGATCTTCAAGCGCCCGGACCTGCCCGTGATGTCGATACCGACCTGCTTGAGCGAGACGCGATGGGCGTAGATGCGCTGGTGGGTGTCACCAACAACGAAGAGGTCGTCGCGGCCGGGAGGAACAGCAGCCCGCAGTAATCGCCACTGCCACGAGCTGAGGTCTTGGGCTTCGTCGACGATGATGTGCCGGTAGGGTTTGACTGCGGTGAGCTCCAGCAAGCGCGTGGCCTCCACGCAGATGGTCTCGTAGGTCCACAAGCCCTCAGCACGAAGCTGCGTGGCGAACTCGGCGAACGCAGGCCACAGCTCGGCCCGCACCCGCGTTCCCAGCGCCCGCCCGCGGCCCGAGCGCGTCGCCGTGAGGTAGGCCTCCCGAGAGGTGATCGCTTGGGACAGCACGACCTGGCGCCACTCCTGGAGGAGGAAACCCTCGGGATGGTCGAGACCGAAGCGGGCGATGAGCGCCTTCCACCGGTCCCGCTCGTCACTTTCGGAGAGCACCGGTAGCTGGCCATGCCGGGAAGCAGTGGTCCGGTAGGCGAGCTGATCGACATGCCGAACGTCGACCCGCCGGAGCAGCGCCTCGTCCTCGATCAGCATCCGGAGGCTGTCTTCGAGCGATCCGGCGAGCGTCTTGGTGAAGGTGGTCACCAGCACCGACCGGTCCTTGGGGGAGGATTCGGCAAGATGGCGGGCGCGATGCAGGGCGACCACGGTCTTGCCGGTACCCGGTCCCCCAGTCACCCGGGCCGACCCGCTGAATGACCCGTGGGCCATCCGGTGCTGGGTCGGATGCAGGTAGATCCGCCAGAGCGCGAACGGGTAGCTGAACACTTCCATCAGCTCATCGGGTCCGCTGACCAGGATCACCCGCTCCGGGGAACGGGCCACGGCGGCGGCGACATCGGAGGTGTCGTAGCCGCCGGCCACGGTCACCGAGCCGGCGATCTCTTCCCACACCTGCTCGGGGGTCATCCCGATCGCCAGCCCGAGCAGCACGTCGTACTGCGGTTCTGGCAGCATCGCGCGGGCGGATTCGAGCGCCTCGAGCTCGGTGAGCACGCGGGCAAAGGGCAGCACCTGCTCATCGATGCCCAACCGGGCGAGATCCGCGTCGCTCACGCCGTCGAGCAAGCGCGAGGCGGACGCCTCGGCGTCCTCGGTCAGCTGGGGCAGCCACTCTTCGATGGCAGCGACATCACGAACCTCGATGACACCGCTCACGCTGTTGACGCTGATCCGGCGCCGGCAGGCCCAGTCGTAGGCGTCGTCGTGCGGAAGAACCTTGAGCAGGGTGTAGGAGTCACCCGAGTCCGGGGCGAGCACGATCCCGCGCCAGGACTGATCGATCCGGATGGAACGCAGCCGCACGTCACGGACATTATTGATCTTTTCCAGGTGCATGCCGGTGTGGGTGGCCTGCTCGAACTTGGCGAACGCGGCATGCACCTTCTCCTGGATCGCACGTTCCAGCTTGCCGAACTCCCACAGGAAGTCCCGATCGATGCCCAGCCGCGCCACCTGTACCCCTTTCATGCCGCTGGCGCGGTTGCGACCAGCTCATCAGCGATCTTCCCGACCTGTGCGAGCAACTGCGCCGGAGGCAGCATGAGGTCCAGCGCATGGCAGACGATCTCAATGCCCGAGGACTGTACGACGTGGTGCTGGGCGATGCCCTGGGCGTAGACGAGGTGCCCACGGGGCAGGCGCAACGCAATGCAGTAGGCCAGTACCTGATACAGATCCGCCTTCGGCGCGTCCATCTTGTACTTGGCGTCGACGACCGCGCTGGGGCGCCCGTTGCGCTGCCAGACCAGGTCCGGTTTCAGCACGAGTGCCTTCGCCTGGTCCAGGTAGCAGGGAACCTGGCGAGGCGTGCCGCCGTGGCGGTCCTGCAACCCGTCCGACAGGGCCGCCACCAGGAAGTCCTCGAATATCGTCGCCAGGTTGAACAGGAACCCCGTGACGGGGACGGACCCGGGTCCATGTTCCGGGGAGGTGGCCTGCCAGATGATCTCGGCGAGCCGCAGCACGGCGTGGTAGCGCAGGTTGAGCCGGTTCGGGTGCCACGCGGGCAGGCCCGCGCGATGTTCGGGGACGGTGACGCCAGCCAGGGCGGCCCGTAGCCCGGCGAGCCGGTGCTGGCTCTTCGCAGTCACGCGGGGCACCCTGGCAATCCGGATGATCGCGGCGAGCAGGATCTGGTTCTCCGGCACGTCGATGGTGAAGTCGTCGTACCGGATTTCCATCGGTATGGCGCGCCCATGATGCCGGCGCAGCTGATCGGCTTCCCGCAGCCGTCCTCGCAGGATCGATGACGGCTCCTCGACGGTGCGGTATCCCTTCAACGGTCCCTGCCGCAGCGCCAGTTCAGCCTGGTTGCAGAGGAATCGGGCAACCACGGGGACCAGCCCCTCGGCCGTGTCGAGCCCGGCGGTGTCCTCGTCGCGCCAGCCGAGCTTCCTGGACTCCCTCGCATAGCCCGCGAGGAACAGCAACCGGGAGACCGGCAGCTTCGGGGCGATCCACACCTCCATCTCGCCGACCTGGGCGACGCCGACCCGGTTATGCGCCTGCACGGTCCACCACCCGGGCTGGTGCGGATCCGGGTGGGCGCGCACCACACCGGAGCGGTCCAGGAGGGAGCCCTGCTCGGGGCTCAGGCGGATCCGCAGCGGCTTGTTTTCCGCGAGCGTCACGCGCATTATGGCTGCGCGTTCAGTTCGGCCCGCAGCGCGGTCAGCTGGTAGCGGTCGAGGACTGCGGGTGGGGCTCCCGCGTGATGGTGATGGTCGGCCAGCAGCGGCAGGATCGAGGTCTCCCACAGCCGGGCCAGCCCGTC
>DASYAZ010000024.1:0-8745 GCA_036501085.1 Pseudonocardiaceae bacterium
CAGGTGCCCCGAACCCGCAGGCAGGCTCGCCCTGTACCGGGGACGGATGCACCCAACCCACGCTCACCAAAACCCCGACCTCGTGGTCCCCGGCCGCGCCGCAGTGACCCCGTGAGCCCCGCTGGGGGTCGGTGACCTCCACACCACCAGGACCAATGCCGCTAAGTTAAGGCTCTTCAAGATCGTTCCCTAACTCTGTGAGCTGCGGTGATGTCGAGCATGGAGATCGACTTCTCTGCCTAACTTAACGGCATTGCCACCAGGACGCCGGTATTACCACCTGCGAACTCCCCGCATCGAAAGTTTGTCTCGACTCGCGAGGTGCAGGTCAACGGCGCACTCTAGACATATGGGGCTGTCTTTTAATGGAAAGCATCACGCAGTGTTCTCAGAATCCGCGCCTCGTGAGCAGTCGGTTACCATTCGCCGACTCACCCTCGCTGTGGTCGGAACCGTCCTCGCTCTCACCCCGGTGGCCTGTGCCCAGGAGACCAACTCGCCTGCGGCGACACCCGCAGGTCAGGCCGGAGCAAATGTCATGGTCCTCTCCGCCAGCGGTGCCCTAGCAAAGCCGAATTCCACCGCCAAGATTGTCACCTACAATCCGGCTCTGGCACCGGTCGGCGCGTCGATCACGGCGAATCTGACTCCGGAGGAGCATTCCACCGTGGCGACGTTGATGGTCACCGGGCTGTTGCCCAACCGCGGCTACGCCGTCCATGCCCATACCAAGGCCTGCGGCGCCACCGGTGAGGCTGCCGGGCCGCATTACCAAGATCGCATCGATCCCGCCGCGACCCCGCAAGCACCGTCGAGCAATCCTGAGTACGCCAACCCGCGCAACGAGATCTGGCTGGACGTACACACCAACGCCGAGGGCTCAGGCACCTCCCGCGTCACCGTGCCGTTCACCTTCACCGACCGAACACCCGAATCGATCGTCGTCCACGAGGCGATGACCACTACAACAGGTCCGGGCCACGCAGGCCAGGCGGGTGCGCGGGTCGCCTGCCTCACTCTGTCCCGCCAGTGAGCGAACAGCGAGTTCAGCAGTAGCGCGCCCGGCATCGACGCAGATCCCTGGTGCTCTCAGCGCGCCGAGCTTCACCACGGGGCAGCGCATCTCCAACCGCACGGCGCTGTGGTGAAACTCGGGGCTGCGGATAGCGATGAGGTGATTGCGACGCTTCCGGACTCCTCCCTTCCCAGAAGGCGAGGAGCACGGCGGCTCGGTGCTTGGGGAGGGCGCGCCCCCGACCCAGGCCCGGGTCGCCGTCGGTTCGAGATGGCCTGCGGCTGGTAGCGATGGTGACCCGGCCCGATCAACGGCGCCGAGGTCGGAACTCCACCTGAACGGGTGCATTTGCACGTGCATAGGGGCGAGCGCCAGTCTGCCTTCGATGCACACGTATATGCACGTGCATCAGCATGTAGGGGCGCTGTCGGGGACCCCGGTGGCTCGGCAGGTGTCGTCCATTCGGGTGCGACTGGGCTTGGGCGGAGCGACCTTGATCGACTACTCTTCGCGCATGCTTAAACCCACAATTACCACATTGACCCCAATAGTCACAGCGACCTCTGTTTTTGAGGTTTTCGACTACCCTCAGCGCTGTAGTGGTGTGCTGGGTCACATCAACTGCCTGGCCGAAGATGGCGAATGGCACTGCCAGCTCCCGCACGGTCACGACGGCGTTTGCCTGGCTCCGGATGGCACGACGTGGTGAACCCCGACCTCGTCCCCGGCGCGACGCGGACCGTGACCTACCGGGTGTGTCCGCAGGATCTGGTTACCACGTTGTTTCCTGAGGCGCCTGAATTCGCCAGGAAGCCAGCCGTGCTCGCCACTGGAATTCTGGTTGCGCTGTGTGAATGGCCCGCTATGGATGCTTTACGTCAGTTCATCGGCGACGATGAGGACAGCTTGGGTACTGCGATTTCCCTATCCCATCAAGCGCCTGTGAGTGCCGGCACGATGCTGACCCTCACTGCCCGATGCATCGGCGTCACTGGCCGGATCAGCCGCTGGGAGGTCAACGCCCACGACGGGACACGTCCCGTGGCGTGCGGGTGGGCGGAGTTCGCGGTGGTGCGTACTGCGGCATTTCTCGAGCGCAACGGACTTGCGTCCACCGCTGGCCCGGCTCTTCGGAGCGTGACACACCAACCAGAACACCGCGATCTGGTATCCGCCTGAAGTATCCTCCGGCGCTGAGATGAATGTTCCACCGGGGACCGCTGGAGTATCCGGCGTGAATCCGATGTGACTAGCCGTTCGAGTGGTCGGAACGTGATGCCGCTACTCACTCAGAAATAAAATACCGGCCGGTCGGCTAATGGCTGCGGAGCTGTCGCGCATCGCATAGCATCGCCTGGTCAAGTTCTGGGCCACTCATGGGGGGAAGGGTCGGGTAGGCCCGCTTTAAGCCTGGGTTTATCCTCGGCCGTGACATTCCCTTAGCGATCGTGAAGGAGCCCTACGCATGGCGCAGGTTGTGACCCGGACATTCATCGATGACATCGACGGGAGCGAGGCGGAGCGCACGTTCACGTTCGCTGTCGATGGTGTGGCCTACGAGATCGACTTGTCCAGCGCGAACATCGCCGAGTTCAAGGCGGCCGTCGGCGGGTTCGTGGAGAGCGCCAGGAAAGCAAAGGCTGGGAAGGGCGCTGCCGCGGGTCGCAAGCGTGGCAGCGCCACTGCGGGTCCGAGCCGGAAGCAGACTGCTGCCATCCGGGAGTGGGCCCGTAACAACGGCTTGAACGTCTCCGGCCGAGGCCGGATCTCGGCCGAGGTGATATCGGCGTTTAACGCCGCGCATGACCAGCAGTCGGTGACGGTGGGGTGACCGACACCCGCGGGAACCGGCTTCTGATACGAGCGCTCACCTCCGGCGCACTTGCGCTCGTCTTTATCCTGATGGATCTTGCTTTCGGGGTTGGCTGGCTGCTGGTGGCTCCTGCCGTCGTGCTCAGCGCGCTATCGGTGGTCTCGTCGGTACATGTCTGGGCTGGAGTTTCTCAGTGACCAGCCGGCGGCGCTGCCGCCGTCTCCGGTCAGCCCGGGGTGACGACTCGGCTCTCCCTGGATGCGACGGTCGCCGGGACCGCCTTCGGCCCGCATGATCCTACCGGTCGCCCCGTTCTCCATTAGGATCACAACGTGGGCCCGCGAAAGGGTGCCGCGGTCCGTAGCACCGCGGTACGTGCCATGGCGATCGTGCTCGGTGCCTGCCTGTTGTTGGGTGCCTGCTCGACGAGCTCGGCACCGGACAGGTGGCCGCCGAATGGGAACCGCGGGCCGTGCGCGGTGTCCAGGACGAACAACGTCAGCGTGCCGATGCGCGACGGCACGATATTGCGGGCGGATGTGCACCGCCCGGCGACGCCCCAACCGGTCCCGGTGATCCTGTACCGGACGCAGTACAACAAGAGTAAAGCGCAGGTTCAGCCCTCGCGCTACCAGAGTCCGGATTGGTTCGCTTCGCACTGCTATCTGGTGGTCACCGAGGATATTCGGGGGCTATACGCCTCGGACGGTGTGTTTTCCGAGTTCGCCAATGATCAGAATGACGGTTATGACAGTGTCGAGTGGGCGGCCCGCCTTCCCGGCTCCAACGGGAAGGTCGGTATGTACGGTTCATCCTACGTCGGCGCCACGCAATGGCTGGCGGCCGAGGTGGCGCCACCGCACCTTGCGACGATTGTGCCGGCCAACACCTCCTCGGACTACTTCAACGGCTGGACCTACGAGGACGGCGCATTCCGGTTGAACTTCATCGAGCCCTGGGTGATGGAGTCTCTGGCGGTTGCCTCGGCGCGCCATAACGGCAACCCGGCCGCCGCCGGCCAGCTCGATACGGCAGCGAAGAACCTGCCCTCCTGGTTGCGGTTCGCGCCCTACAATCGCTTCCCGCCGCTGCGGCCCGATGACCCGACTGTGGCACCGTATTTTTTCGACTGGCTTCGGCACCGCACCGATGACGATTACTGGCGCCGCTGGGCGCCTCAGGAATACTACTCGCGTATCACAATCCCCGTCTTGAACATCGAGGGTTGGTACGACGCGTTTCTGGGCGGTGGGGTGCAGAATTTCACCGGCATGGTCGCCGGTGGTGGTTCAGACTTCGCCCGCGCTCACCAACGGCTGGTCATCGGGCCCTACGACCACATCGGCTGGGGTCGACCCGGCAGCATCGAGGCGCCCCGGCTCAAGGCGCTCGGCCGTATCGCCGACTCGCCGGTCAACGAGCTCATGCTGGCCTGGTGGGACCATTACCTCAAAGGAATCGACAACGGGATAGGAACCAGCGGGCCACGGGTCGACTACTTCCGTTTCGGCTCCAACACCTGGCACACCACCACCAGCTGGCCGCCACCGGGCACCCAGATGACCCCGATGTACCTGCACAGCGATGGGCACGCCAATACCGCTACCGGCGACGGAACGCTGTCCGCCACCACGCCGGCCCCGGCGGAGCCGGCAGATCACTACCGCTACGACCCCACCGATCCGGTGCCCAGCGTGGGCGGCCACTCCTGCTGCGCGGCCGTCGGCACCGGCACCCAGGGACCGTATGACCAGCAGGAGCTGGAGCGGCGGCCCGACGTGCTGACCTACACCACCGCTGCCCTGCCGCGGGACAGCGACGTCACCGGTCCCGTCGACCTGACCCTTTACGCGGCCTCCAGCGCCCCGGACACCGACTGGACCGCCAAGCTCGTCGTCGTTCACCCGGACGGCAGCGCGATCAACCTCAACAACGGGATCCAGCGAGCGAGCTACCGCGACTCCGAAACCCAGCCCAGCCCCGTCACACCTGGTCAGGTCTACCGCTACACCATCCACATCTGGCCGACCAGCAACCTGTTCCGCGCTGGGGACCGGATCCGGATCGAGGTCTCGTCCAGCGACTTCCCCCAGTTCGATCCCAATCCCAACACCGGCAGCTGGCTGGGTGAGACCACCGCGACCCAGCCCGCCGACCAGACCATCCTGCATGACTCCGCGCACCCGTCCGCGCTCATCCTCCCGATCGTGGCGCCCGGTGCCGAACCTCGTACGTTGCCTGGACCACCGTCGCAGTGACCGATGCCGCGACCGGGAAGTTGATATTTCCGCCTTTCGGGTGGCATGCGCCGTGGCTGACCCGCTCCGGTAACGACCGGTCGTGGGTGAGGGATATACGTTCTGTGACCGTGCTGCCGGGGGGCTACTTCTGCACGCTCCGTGTCGCCGCGCGGCGGATAGGGGTTGGATCATGACGCAAACCCTCCCGCCCAGCTCCGGGTTGGAGCCCGGCTCTGGCCAGGGCCGGCCGACCCGGTTGGTCAGCACCTGGCTGGGGGTACTCGCGGGCGGCTGTGCCCTGATCGGCGGGTTCATCGCGGTGGCCGCCGGACCGCTGATCGCCTTCACGATCATCGGCACGGTGGTACTGGTGGGTCTGTTCGCCGCGGCGGCTTACCGGCCGATCTTCGCGACCTACGCCTACCTGGGCACCCTGCCGGTGATCGCCGGTATCAGCGCCGGATCGCTGATCCCGCTGGTCCGACCGAACGACGCGCTGCTGGCCCTGCTGCTCGTCGGAGCGTTGCTCGGTGCTTATCTGCGATGGTGCCGGGGAGACCGGACCCAGATCGAGTTACACCGGCTCGATATCCCGCTCGGCGTCTTCCTGCTGCTCTCGACGGCGTGGCCCTTGCTGTCCATGCTGCTGCGCGGCCAGGCACCGGCGACCTCTGATCTGGTTGCCGTGCTGCCGGTCTGCAAGTTGATCGGCATCTACCTGCTGGTCCGCTTCAGCGTGACCACTCAGACCCAGCTGGTGCGGTGTTGCCGGCTGATCATCTGGCCGGGCGCGCTCGTCGCGGTGATCGCGATCCTGCAGACCCTGCACTTCGGCCCGGTCGTCTCGTTGCTGCAGACCGTCTGGACCCCGGACAGCTCCGCGGACGCACTCAGCGAGCGGGGCACCACCACGCTCGCCTCGCCCATCGCCACCGGGGACTACCTGGTCATCTGCCTGGCCCTGGTGATCTGCTGCGGAATCTGGGGCCTGCTGCACAACCGGGAGCGGCTGGCGCTGGGACTTCTGCTCGGTGCCGGGGTGCTCGCCGCAGGCCAGTTCTCCACCTGGATCTCGGCGGCTGTCGCGGGCGGGCTCATCCTGTGGCGCTTCAGCACCGCCCGCCGCAACTCGGTGCGCTTCCTCTGGCTCATCCCGCTCGCACTCGCCGTCGGCGCGCCGGCGCTGATCGGCCGGTTACAGGGGTTCACCAGCAACTACGGTGTGCCCAGCAGCTGGCTCGGCCGCTGGAACAACCTGTCCACCTTCTACCTGCCGCAGTTTCACTTCGTGAACGTCCTGTTCGGGGTATCGACGAACTCCGTGCTGCCTGCTCCGGAGCGATGGCGAGACGTCATCTACCTGGAGAGCGGCTACCTGAACCTGCTCTGGATCGGCGGTATCCCCCTTCTGATCGGATTCGGCTGGCTCTCGGTGGTGGTACTGCGCCGAAGCCGCGAGCTCATGGCGCGAGCAGGTACCCCGGATGCTGTCGGTGCGGCGGCCGCGGCCCTGTGGGTCTGCTGGGGGGTCCTGCTCGTCGTCACCGTTCTCGATCCACATGTGACGCTGCGGGGTGCCGGAGACCTGCTCTTCACACTGGTCGGGATGACCGCTGTGAAGCTCAGCAGCACGGAGGCTGGATCCCGACCTGACGCCGGCTCAACCACTGGTGTACTTGACCGGGACCCGACTGGTGTTGCACCGTAGGTCCGCAATGCACGTGCATCTGCGCGATTGCGCGCTGCGGGAGGTGCTGACGTTCAGTTGTACGGGATCCAGGCGCCGTTGACCGGAGCTGACCTGTACGACTGGATCGCGTTGCGCCGGGTCAGCACCGGGGCGATGGCCAAGCTCGGAGATCGCTGGCTCGAGGGTGGACGCCACGTCCCGGGGTATGTCTGCGAGGCCCTCACCGCACTGTGCGAGCGGGGGTTGGTGACCCAGTCTGACCCGGAGCAGGCCACCGATGGGATGGCCCGGGCGGCCCTCACCCCGGCTGGCATCACCCGCTACCTGCAGCTTTGCCGGCGTCGTCAGAGCGCCGCCCGGATGCCTCCTGCCCCCGACCCCGGATCGGGTGTCAGTTGACGCACCCACCGGTTCCGCTGCCCGGGGGGTCTGCCACCGGCGCCTGTGGTGCAGGGGGGCCGCCGAGGGTGAAGGCGGCAGGTGCGGAGAGCTCCGGCCACACGGCATCCGGATAGCGCATGTTGCCGATCTGTTCCTGGACGAAGGCCTGCACCTGCTGCGGGTCGACCTCGACCGCGTCCCCGTCATGGGGCGTGGGCTGGGAGATCGCGGCGACCGGGATGGTGCTGAAATGAATGTCACCCGCGCCCATGCCCTGCAGTTGCCGGGCGAAGCTGACGATGTCCCAACCTCGGTCGAGGACGGTCGTCTTCTTGATGGCCGCGATCAGGTTGTTTCGCTTTGCCGAGTCGGTCAGGGTATCTCCGGACAGCACTACCCTCGCCATGCTGGCCAGGAATGCCTGCTGCCGCTGGATCCGGTCCAGGTCGCCGTGTGGCAGTCCATGGCGTTGCCGGACAAAGGCCAGTGCTTGCGGCCCGGACACCAGTTGCGGTCCGGCCGGGAACTCCGCCCCGGAATAGCTGTCGTGGACCGCAGCCTTGAGGCAGACCGGGACCCCGCCGACGGCTTGGCTGATCATGGAGAACCCGGCCAGGTTCACCGCCGCATAGTGGTTGATGGTCAGCCCGGTGAGTTGCTCGACCGTCGCAATCGTGGTCTTCGCGCCGGCCCGGTCGGACTCGGTCTCCAGCATCGCATCGGCCACTCCTTGGCCGCGTAACCGTTGCTGCGCCGCGAGCTTTCCTCGGGCGAACGCCGAATTGATCTTGTGCTGGCCGAAGCCGCCGGCGAGTTGCACGTAGGAATCGCGCGGGATCGAGATCGCCGTCGCCTGACCACCGCCGGCCGGGATGTGGATCACGATCATCGTGTCCGTGCTGTCGCCGCCATCGTCGGTGCTGCCGGCGTGCAGCTGTGCCAGGACCTCGGCAGGCAGCGGGTTGCCCTGCGGGTCGGTGCGGGTGTCCAGGCCCACCATCAGGACGTTCTGCTCGTCGACAGGCGATTGCGCAGCAGGGTCGATCACGTCGGCGGTCGTCATGCCGGTGGTGAGTGGGCGCAGCTGCGTCCAGCTATACCAGGTGGTACCGAATACGAGCAGCGATACCAGCGCAACCGCAACCTTGGTGACTCGAGCTGACCAGTGCCGCTTGCGGTTCCTTACCCTGGAAATATCACAGACCGTGGGCTGCCGATACTGCACGCCGCGTACCTCTCACCCCCGACCTCTCTCCTATTATCGACGATAGTGATGAAATAGTTACCCGAGTGTCCAGATAACTGGTTGTCGGCACGGCGTTCCTTACGTTCCAGGGATGGTCGTGATCAACGTACCATACAGACTCGATGTTTGATTTTGAGCGGATGCTGTCAGGTATGGCGTTATTCTATGTTTTTCGCGGCGTCGTCGCTGTTAGTGTTGTGTTCGGTTTGCGCCGTGTGCGCCAGCTCTGCTCCGGGCTGCGGCCCACCGCACGCTCCCCCCGCCGCAACCACCATGATCATGCCCCCTCCCCGGGATCCCCTTCGCCGCTCCCCTCTCAGCACCACTCTCGCATTCAGCGGGCTGCGCGGGGTAATCCAG
>DASYAZ010000025.1:0-16192 GCA_036501085.1 Pseudonocardiaceae bacterium
CGGCGGACCTCATGCGGATCATCGGCAGCATCGAGCACCGCCTCGGCCAGCAACGCCATCGCACCCACCGGGGTCTTGAGCTCATGACTGACGTTGGCCACGAAATCCCGCCGCGTCGCCTCCAACCGGACCGCATCGGACCGCACCGCATCGGACCGCACCGTATCGGACCGCACCGCATCGGATTCTTCGGGGGCTCGCCGCCCTACAACGGACCCAGCGACTCCGGCTGCTCCCTGCGCCGGCCGCTGGGTCGGCTCCCTGCTGTGCCGGTCGGTGGGCGCCATGCCATTGTGCGTCGACAGCGTCACTCGCTGGACAAGATCAGCAACCGTCGCGCCGTCCTGATGCCGCGCTGATGCCACGGATCCGGTGCGGCGACCGATGAAGACACCGGCTCTCAGCATCCTGATCGTCGTGTACACCGCCGCAAACGTCACACATAATCGTAAACACTCAAATGGGTGGTAAATCCAGCCCTAGTCCACTATGAGTCACAGTATCTGCCTCTAACGGAGGATAGTTCACTCCTTCTTCACCGCGAATTCATCACCACTGCGACTCGCCGGAGTCGCCCCGAGGCTGAGTGGTCTTCAAGGACTACCAACCCCGACGCCGGTTGCCTTCAACGGCAGCCAACTGGCCTACTGCTGGGCCCGGATCTCGTCCCTTGGAGCCGGTGTCCGGCCTGATGTTGCCATTGCCGTGGAACACATTGTCTGGATCATGGATCGCTTTGATCTGGGCGAGCCGCTGATACTTGGCGGGCCCGTAGGAGGCGCGTACCCGGTCCTGCCCGAACTCGGTCATGGCGTTGATGTAGCCACCGGGGCCACGAGCGTGCGGCAGCAGGGCTTCCCAGCTGGACCGGACCCAGGCGCGGTCGCGGTCCAGCAGGTCCGGTGTGGGGGCCAGCCCGACCAGGGATACCTCATAGCCCGAGCGCCGCCCGCTCCAGGCGGTGTCGTCGTCCTCCACATCCCGGTAGGCCCCGTCCAGCGGGAAAAAGTGCATGTACGACAGTGGCGAGCTCTTGCCCGGCATCTGCTCGGTAATCACCGAGATCGCCGCATCGGACAGGTCCTCGAGGTAGAGCGACTTCTCGTAGGAGTGCTGCCCCCAGATGTGGGCCCCGTCGAGCATGTGCTGCAGTTCAAGGTAGGTCATCGGGCTGACCAGCTCGAACAGCGGAGGTACCGACTGGCGGATGCGAGTGGCGACCCGGCGATGCTGATCGCAGGTGCCGAAGCCTACGGTCAGTACCGCGTAGCCGGGCTGGAAGTGGTACTGCTCGGGCACGGCCGGCGCCGGCGGCGCATTCACCGCGACGATCGAGACGGTGATCTCCAGGGGCGCGTCCGCGGCGACCTCCCGGCTCATCCGCAGTGCCTCGGCACCCTGCTCCAGACCGAAGAAGAACATTCCGTAGTGCACTACCGGCCCCACCTCGTGCAACCGGAACTCGAATTCCGTCACGACACCGAAGTTGCCGCCGCCACCCCGTAATGCCCAGAACAGCTCGGGATCTTCCTGCTGAGACACCCGAAAGACCCGGTCAGCGGCGGTTACGATCTCCGCCGAGACCAGGTTGTCCATCGTCAGGCCGTACCGGCGGCCCAGCCAGCCGATCCCTCCCCCCAAGGTGAGGCCGCCAATGCCGGTATGGCTGACCGTGCCGGCAGTCGTAGCGAGGCCGTGTTCCTGGGTAGCGGCGTCCATGTCCCCCAGGAGCGCACCACCACCCACCCGCACCCGCCGGGCGGCGGGATCCACCGACACCCCGTTGATGCCACCCAGGTGGATCATCAGGCCGCCCTCGCAGACCGCGACTCCGGAGGGGTTGTGGCCACCACCGCGCACCGAGATCTCCAGATCGTGTTCCCGGCCGAACTCGATCGCGGTGGCTACGTCGGTGGCCGACTCACAACGAGCAATCATGGCGGGGCGGTGGTCGATACCGGCGTTCCAGACCGAACGCGCCGTGTCGTAGCCGGGGTGGTCCGGGTGGAGTACCTGCCCAGCCAAGGCGGTCTGGAGGGCGCTGATGGTGCTGCTCATCCGCGTCAAAAAGTCCTCCTCATCGCTACGCAGAAAAGACGAGATTCACAGCTGCACGGTGGTGGTCAGGCGCACGATCGAGGGCCGGCGGGGCGTCGAGCCGAAGCCGAAGCGGACCGGTGGGCAGACCTCGGCCATCGCCCCCAGGTCCCTTCCCTGCCAACTGGAGGTGACGGACGCCAGTGGATGAAGATCCCATGCTCCGTACCACTCTTGACGTCCAGTCCCAGCGCTACCGCGGGTCCGGACACCGGGAAGCAGGATTGCGGCCAGCGGGTCGACCAGCGTTGCCCAGGCCGGGGCGGTAGCCACCGGGCGGGGAACCGCTCGCAGGAGCAACCCCAGCCACCCCCTGCGTCCGAGGCGCAGGTCGGCTCGCAATCCTCCGGCAGCCACCGCCAGCCGCCCTGGCCGGCGGATCACTTCGACTGTGCTGACTTCGACGGAATCGAAACGGTAGGTGCTGGTCAGGAAACGAGCCACCGCCTCGTTCGGGGCAACGAGCAGCCTGGTGCCGTCAGCAGCCTCGAGCATGACGTCGCTGATCGGACCGAAGGGCGATACCGGCCACCTTCCGACGACGACGCGGTGCCCTGCCGCCGTGCCGAATGCGGCGATCTCACCATCGAAGCGCCAGCGCTCGCCGAGGATCGGCGGCGGCCGACGGAGCCCCATGAACTCGATAATTCCATGCCTCGGCCGGAATGTCGGGTGTCGGGTGCACTCGTGCCGCCCAACCGGACCTACGTTGTCGGTGCGACCGCGTCCACGCAGTAGGGGAGGAGTTCGGGTGATCAACACGATCGAGGTGGCCGACCGGGGACACGCGCTGGTGTACACATTCGAGGACCTGATGCTCTACCACGGGCCAGGTTCCCCCGGGGGCGTCGCCCATGCCTTGAAGGTGATGGAACGGGTGGTGCCACTCCTGGGATCGGCCGACCTGCCCGAGCGCCATGAGATCGAGGTTCGGACGGCATTTGCCGGCCCCGGTGCCCGGGATGCGTTTGAAATGGTCACCCGCGCGATGACCGAAGGTCGATACGTCGTCGACGACGGGTTGGCGCGTCCCGAACGGGGAATGACTCACGAGCGTTTCGTCTTCCGGGTGGGCTACCGGGGGCGAAGCCTGACAGCGGTGCTGCGCGAGGGGTATGTGGAGGAGGAGTTCATCGAGCTGGCACGCATGAGTTCCCGGACCGAGCAGCAGGAAAGCCGCCTGACCGGGCTCAAGCAGGAGATGGCGCAACTGTTGCTCGCCACTCCGGCCGCTGAGGTGTATGACGTCGAGATACCTGTCCAGGCGGGCTAGGCCGGTCCAGGGCGTGGAGGTCCAGCGCCCGGGCGCTCAGCCGACCTTGGTCCAGGTGCTGCACCAGCGGGTCTGGAACGCGCCGTCGTCCCGGCTGATCGTCACAGTGACCGGGCCCGGTCCGAGATTGTTGGCGATGATCGAGTTGGTTGCCCCGCCGGTATTCGTCAGCCGCGCCCAGTAGCAGTCCAGCTCACCGGATTTCCCCGCCGTCCGGTAGGTGCCGGGGGAGATGTCCTTGCCTACGACGAACTTCCCCTCACCGAAGCTGGTGGCCAGATTCCCGGGGCGGGCGGCAGGCGCCGGGTGTGTCGCCGGAATGGCGGGTGCCGAGCCGGCGATGGCCCGGGGGTGCGGGGTCGCTGTCGAGGCTGGGTCGTTCCGGCCGACCATCATGGTGATGATGGCGACATTGGCGGCGATGACGACGAGGAGTGGTACCGCAAGGCCGACGCTGATGCGACGCCGTTTCGTGCCGGGCTGACCGGCTGCGGCTTTGCTCAGGGGCTGCGTGTCGGCGACCGTCGGGGCGTCGCTAGCGGTCGCGTCGGTAAGGGTCGCGTCGGTAAGAGTGCGGGCATCGCTATCGGTTCGGACAACGCTGTTGGCCATCGGGACGGGCCGCTGAACCTGGGGGACTGTGTGCGCTTCGGCCATGACGCCTCTCTCAACGGCTGGTACTCGGCCAGCCGCCCGTCACACCAGGGGGCCGGCGTTGAGACAATCGGCGGCCAGCCAGTCGTCGTTACCTACCGAGACTACGTGGCTACTCTATGTGGTGGGTGGGCCCGGTGCGTCAGTGCGCGGCGTACCCGCCGTCGACATGGTGATTGCTCCCCGTGACGAATGAGGCTCGGTCGGAGAGCAGAAACGCGACCAGCTCAGCGACCTCGGCAGGTTCACCAAGCCGCCCGACCGGGTGCGCGCGCAGGAGGGTTCGGCGGCTGAGCGGGGTGAGGCCCTGGGTCACGAGCGGGGTTTCCACAAAGCCCGGCGCGACTGCATTGATGCGGATTGCGCGGCTGGCGTATTCAAGTGCGGCGCTCTTGGTGAGGCCGATGACGCCGTGTTTGGCTGCGGCATAGGCTGATTGACAGGGGAAGCCGTTGCTACCCAGGACAGATGACATGTTCACGATCGAGCCTCCGCCTGCGGCGAGCAAGGCCGGGATCTCGTAACGCATGCAGTAGAAAACCCCGCTGAGATCGATACCGATGACTTGCTTCCAGTCTTGAGGGTCGTATTCTCCGGTGAGCCCCGTGGCGCCCGACACGCCTGCGTTGTTCACCGCGTGGTGCAGTGCACCGAACGATGCGACGGTTTTGGCCACTGCGGCTTCCACTGAGGTTGGATCGCTGACATCGACAGCGACGGCTTCAGCGCAGCCACCGGCCTCGCGGATCGCGTGCACAGTGCGGTCAGCTTTGAGGTCGTCGATGTCGGCTACCGCGACACTGGCGCCTTCGGATGCGAGATGGGTGGCCACCGCGGCGCCGATACCGGAGCCGGCGCCGGTAACGAGGGCAACATGGTTGGCGAACTCGGCGCGCATCAGGCGTCCTTGCGTGCCAGGACCCGGTAGGCGTTTCCCCCACGGGTGCGGCGTACCACGTGATCGAGCAGCGAATCGAGGACGAAGGCGCCGATCAGCAGTGGCCGGCCGGCGGTCGAGACTGCGTCGCGCCGCAACTGCCGCCAACGGCCCGCAGTGGTGGGTCTCGGCATCCAGGGCAGGATCGGGTCAGATGCCCAGGTGTTGATCGCGAGCCAGAGGCTCATGGTCAGGTCCCTGCCCTGATGGGCTGCCCCCCGTTCGATAGCCGCGATCGAGAAGCCGCGTTCGGCAAGCGCCCGCACCAGATTGCGCACCGGGATCATGTGCTGGTGTTGTGGTGGGAACCAGGGCATCCACCACCGTCCGAGGAGCCGGCCGAAGCCGGAGTCGGGGTTGGGCAGCTCGATCAGCAGGAACCCCCCGTCGGGCACGATCTTGGAGGCGGTGTCGAGCTCATCGAGCGGCTCGCGGGTGTGCTCCAGGTAGTGATGCATGCTGACCACGTCGTAGCGGCCGGCCAGCTGGTCCGCCAGAGCGATGAACTGGCCGCGGTAACCCTGGTCGATCCAGCCGCGGTGCTGGGCCGCCTCGATACCCTCGCTCTGATCCAACCCGTCGAATCTGGTCGCCGGCCAGGCTTGTCGGGCCTGGCGGCAGAAGTGGCCATGGCCGGCGCCGACATCCAACCACGCGGCGGGGGTGGCGAATGGCCTGACGATCTCAGCCCGCCCGCGGTAGGAACGTTCGCCCATCTCAGCGATCCGCTCTATGGTCTGCTGGCCCAGGCCGTCGTAGAAGTCGCGGTAGTAGAACTCCAGCCCAGCGAGACTGAGCCGGGGGTTCTGGAAGATGTGCCGGCAGCAGCGGCAGCGCTCCAGGGTGAAGCGGCCTGGCTTGCGCTGGACGAGGTCCGTGGTCTGCAGGTGGACCGAGAGTTCGGTGGAACCGCACCAGGGACAGTCGTCCCGGCGGGGTTCGAGGAGGTGTTCGACGCCGGCGGCCAGCGCTGCCTGGTAGTAGGACCGGGCGATGTCGAGCGGATCGGTGGTCACAGGAGCTTCTCCAGGTGGTCGGCCGCGGCGGGCGCCCCGCCGGCGGCGGTGAACGAGGCCTGTATCCCACGCGCCGCGACCCGGTAGATGGGGTCGTCGAGCACGGTGGTGAGGGCGGCGCGGAGTTCGGTCGGGCCGACCCGGCCGAAGTGCACTCGGATCCCGGCCCCGGCGGCGGCGACCTGACCTGCGATCACCGGCTGGTCGTCCCGGATTGGGGCGAGCACCAGCGGCAGGCCGTGGGCGAGGGTTTCGCAGACGGTGTTGTGCCCGGCGTGGCTGATCACCGCGTCCAGGTGCGGGAGCAGGTCGAGCTGGGGGACGAACTCGCGGACCAGCACGTGGTCGGGTATCGCGTCGAGCAAGCCCGGCGGCGCGACCACGACGGCCTGAAGTTGCCCGGCCAGCGGCTCCAGCGCTTGGAGGGCGGTGGTGAAAAATCGCTGCCCAGCCATGGAGTTGACGGTGCCCAGCGAGACGAGCACGTGGCGGCGGGCCGGGTCGAGCCAGTCCCAGGGAAAGGATCCCGCGCCGGGTCGGGGGCTGATCGCGGGGCCGACGAAGACGTAATGACCGGGAAAGGTTGTGCTAGCGCCCACCAGGTCCTGGCTGGTGAACGCCAGCAGCAGATCGTCGGAGAAGCGCAGGTCGACCGGGTCGGGCCCGCCGGCCTGACGTTGGAATTCCTCGATGCACTGGCGTACCCACTCACCTAGCCGAGGCATGGTGGCGAATTGATCGGTCAGCTCTGCCGAGGTGGTGGCAGACGTGACCCAGGGCAGCCTACGCTGGCGGGCCACCAGCGCGCCTGCCAGCGCTTGCTGATCCACGATCATGACATCGGGCCGGAACTCCTCCGCGGCGGCCGCGGTGCCGGGGACCATCGCATGGGCCAGCGGGATCAGGTAGTCCTCCCAGAGGAACTTCAGTGCCGCTGCCCCCCGCAGGCCGTGCGCACGATGCGGTGGGACGCCTTGCTCATGGTGGATGTCCGTACCGACCGGGATCAACGCCGCCCCGGCCGGCAGCAGCGGATCCAGGTACCTGGGATTTCCAGCCCAGGCGACTGTGTGGCCGCGCGCCGCGAGCTCCTGCCCCACTGCCACCGTGGGGAACGTATGCCCGGCCAGTGGTGGCACCACGAAAAGAAACCGGCTCATCAGGTGGTCACCGAGGCCTGGGTAGCGAACCAGTCCAGTACGATCTCGCGCAGCTGCACCGGCGCGTCGATCAGTATCGAGTGGTCGAATCCGGGTAACAGTGTCAGCTCACAAGACGGCACGAACTCCTTGAATTGATGACCATAATCGACGACATCGGAGCACTCGCCGTAGATCGCCCGCACCGGTAATGTCAACCTCTGTAGCCTGTCCGGATCGATCGGCTTCACCGTGAGCAGGTCGGTAAGGAATGTGGTTCCGTTGATCAAATCGTTAGCGAGCTCGGCCATACGGCTGTGCTTTCGACCGTATTTTTCCATCCATTGTTGTTTGTTCTCAGCAGCGAGATCGGCTCCGATCCGGCAGAGTGTCGCCTCCATTTTCTCGGCCCAGCCGGCGACGGTGAAATGTGCCTCTATCAGCACCATGCTGGCCACCCGTTCGGCATCGGCGGCAGCGAGCCCGATCGCCACGGTGCCGCCGTAGCTGTTGCCGACCAGGTGCACCGGCCCGTCGATGGCCAGCGCGTCGAGCAGGGAAGTCAGGTCGTCGACGGAGTCCTGTACCCGGTACCCGCTGCGTGGCCGTTCGGAGAGCCCATGCCCCCGCAGGTCGTACAGGATCACATCGGCACCGGCGTGAGCCAGCGGGTTGGCCAGTGTGTAATAGAAACTGGACATGTTGTCCATGCCGAGCCCGTGGATGAACACGACTGGTTGCGCCGGCCGTGCGTTCCCGCGGCGGTGGGGGGTGATCCGTTTGACGTGGAACCGGACTCCGTTGGCGAGGACCTCATCCATCGAGCGCGCCGGCGGGGGTGAGGCAGTCCGCGATGTAGGTGACTACTTCACCGACGGTCAGGTTGATGATCTCGTTGAAACCCTTGTCCGCGAGAAAGTCGACGAAGTCGACCCGATCGCCGAAATGCTCGTTCAGCATTGACGCCAGCCTGACGAACTCGATGCTCTCGAGCTCGAGATCTGCTTCAAATGATGTTCGCATATTGATTTCGAGACTCAGCGCGTATTCCGAACCGATGATCTCGATGAGCATCGCGCGAACCTCGGCCAGAATGCGGTCAGGCGTCATTAGGTTACCCCTCCTATGTGCGCAGTTGGTGTTCTGTGTGGCGCGGTTCCTCCGGCGAGGTGCTCAATGTCGATGCTCACATCAGGTGCGCTTCCGGGCAGGCGAACCAGCGCCGCGGCGAGGGATCCGGTGTGCGCGAGTGACACCACAGGTGGTGTGGTGAAAGGCCCCGTGACGTGCGGACGTCCTGAGGCGTCGTCGTTGACGGTGATCTCGATGGGAAACAGCGGACCGGCGCCGCTGTCCCACAGCCATTGCCGGACCGCGTCCTTGACGGCGATCCGGCCGAGTAGCCATTGCCGCGCGTCGTGCGGGGTGCGTCGCTGGTATTCGGCTCGTTCGGTGATGTTGAGATAGCGGCGCATGATCAGCTCGCGGGTGGCTGGATCGGGCCAGCGCTCGTGGACCGAGTACCAGCCGCCGGGCTGAGGTTGGGCAATGCGGTGGTGTTCGGGGAACAGGAAGACTGGCCAGGTCACCTCGTCGGTGTTGAACCGGCGGTCTTTCCACCGTTCGATGCGTGCCCAGAGCTGGCCGCCCGCACGGTGCAAGTCGAGGTCGGCGGTGACCTCAGCTGCGCTGACAGAGGTGATCCGGACCTCGCATCGCACCCGTTCACCAGGTGCGGGCGGGGGGCCCCAGTAGCTGATCTTCTCGATCGCGGCGGGGAAAGCGAGCCGGTCGTGCGTGGTGCGCATCATGATCCAGAAGCCGAGGAGCTGGCCGGCGTTGTCGAGCAGCGCCCCGGGTGCCTCCGGGACGGTGAGTTCGCCGGTGATGCCGTTCTCGGTGACCGGACCAAGGTGGCTGACTCCCTGAAAGGCCGGACCGTGGAACATCCATCGATCCCGGTACAAGGCCTGCGCGGTCACCGCGCAGGCTCGTGAGTGGGAAACCGTGCTCTGGCACGGTTTCCCACTCACGAGCGGCGGCGGAGCCGCCGCAAGAAGCACCGTGCCGCGGGCATAGCCCTCGAGGACCACGGTGATGCTTCCGTCGGGATGGCGGGTGGTGCTGGTGGTGACGGTGGCCGGTGGGGCGACGGAGAGCCAGCGCTGGGCGTGGACGTTGGTGATGCCGATGACGGTGCGGCCCGGGCTGAGCGCTCGGGCAGCGTCGGCCATCAGCTCGAGGATCGTGGTCAGCGGCACCACGGGGTAGCGGTCGGTGGACTCCGGCCAGCCCTCGGGTTGGCGGTAGAAGCAGTGATCGGTGAGGTAGGGCATGTTCGCCAGGGAGAAGGTGCGTGTTGTGCTGGCTTCCTGCGCCACGCTCGGTTGGGTCGTCTGTGCCCAGGAATCCATCACATCGGCGGCGACGGTCGTCGCTTCCCGCAGCGCCGCGGTGAACTCGTCCAGCACCGGGTGCTGGTGACCCCGGGCCGCCCGGGCGGGGGCCCTCGGCGCTGTGCTCAGAGTGGGAGCGGCGGCACCGAGCCGCACCAGCGGCGCGCCCAGCTCGAGGGGTATCGGTTGGCTGCGGGACTCTGAGTGGCCCGCTGCGCGGGTGCGTCCCGGGAGGGGAAGCTGGTCGAATCGGGGAGCCCAGCCTTCCACCCACAACGCGGTGGCGACCCGCCTGAGCTGGTCGAGACCCGAGCGCCTCGGGGTGTTCGCGGTGATGGTGAGGTGCGGCCTGCCGGCGAGCGTGTCGGCCACGAACGCGGGCAGGCTCCCGGTGCCGACCTGAATGAAGGCGCGTGCCCCGGTGTCGTAGAGCCGCCGGATCAGTGGACCGAAGCGGACTGGTTCCAGCAGGTGGCGGGCGGCGAGCTCGCGGATGCGGTCGGGATTGTCCGGGTAGCGACCGACGGTGGTGGTCGACCAGATCGGCCGGATGGGCGGCCGCACCGGCAGGCCGGCGAAGGTCTCCAGGATCTGGTTCAGATAGGGCGCGAGCATCGGCGAGTGGAAGCCGGACTTGAACCGCATGACCTGGCTGGTGATTCCCCGGGCCTGGAGGCGGGTCAGGACGGCCGCTACGGCGGTTCGCTCGCCGCAGATGATCGACTGATGCGGGCAGTTGTCGTGCGAGACGGTGACGCCGTCCACACCGTTGATCGCGTCGGCGGCCTGATCGGCTCCGCAGCCCAGCGCGGCGAACAGCAGGCCGGGAACGTGCAGCGCCGCGGGGTTGAACGAGGCGACGAGCTCTTCGACGGCCCGGCGTGGGTAGATCCCGGCGGCGGACATCGCGTTCCATTCGCCGATGCTGTGCCCGGCGAGCAGGTCGGGTATCACACCGAGCTGCCGCAACGCGGCGTCGAGGAGCTGGCCGACGGCGAACACGCCGAGGCCGTGCTGGCCGAGGACGGTGCTATCGCCCAGCTGCGGGCGGTCCAGCCCGAAGTGGTCGGCGATGTCGTCCACCTGGGGGGTGAAGTCCTGCTCCAGCCCCGGGAAGACGAACACCAGCCGGCCCGGGGCAGGTGTTGGGTGCAGCGGGGTGGTCGTGAACCAGATGTCGTCTCGGCCTTGCCAGGGCTTGCCCTGAGCGAGGATCTTCCGGGCCAGGGCCAGGCGGCGCGTGGTGGGCGCCACGATCGCCAGCCGGCAGGGGCCGCCGGCTGGCGGTGCGCCGGCGTCGTCTCGGGTGAGCAGGCCGGCGTCAGATCTTTGCAGCTGCTGGGCCAGCGCATCCACGCTGGGCGCGGCCAGCAGGAGTATCCGTTCGGGCCCCAGGGTTCGGGCTCGTCGGGTGGGCGTGGTGTCGGGTGGTTGTTCGAGGATGGCGTGGGTGTTGATGCCGCCGAAACCGAAGGCATTGACGGCGGCACGGCGTGGGGTGCGGTCGTGGGTGGTCCATGGTGTGGTCGAGCTGATGGGCACGAAGCGGGAACCCCTCAGTGCTGGGTGGGGGTCGTCGCAGTGCAGCGTGGGTGGCAACACGCCATGGTGCACCGCGAGCGCGGCCTTGATCAGTCCGGCGATGCCGGCGGCCGGCATGGTGTGGCCGATCATCGACTTGACCGAGCCGATGCCGATGTCCCGCCCCGCCCCGTTCGGCGCCCCGAAGACCCGGGTCAGCGAATCCAGTTCGGTCGCATCGCCGATCCGGGTCGCCGTTCCGTGCGCTTCCAGCAGGCCGAGCGCCCCGGGCTGGGCGGGGTCCAGGCCCGCCGTTCGCCACGCTTGCTCGATGGCGTGGATCTGACCCTCCACCCGGGGACTCATGAGGCTGGTGGCCCGGCCGTCGCTGGCCACCCCGGTGCCGCGGATCACCGCGTAGATCTGGTCATGGGTTGCGTCGGTGAGCCGTTTGAGGACGACCATTCCGGTGCCTTCGCCGATGAGCAGGCCATCAGCGTCGCGGTGAAAAGGGCGGATCTGCTGGGTGGGGCTCAGCGCGCCGAGCTGGTTGAACACGCTCCACAGCGTGATGTCGTGGCAGTGGTGCACCCCGCCGGCGAGAACGAGGTCGCAGCGGCCGGTAGTCAGCTCCCGCACCGCGTGGTCGATGGCGAGCAGGGAGGACGCGCAGGCGGCATCGACCGTGTAGGCGGGGCCGCCGAGGTCGAGCCGGTTGGCCACCCGGGAGGCGACCAGATTGGGCACCAGGTCGATGGCGGACTCCGGGGAGGGCGGGCCGAGCCGGGACTGGAAGGCCGACCGGACCGCCTCGAGCTGGGTGTCCTCGAGATCGGGGAGGAGCTCCCGCAAGGTGACGATGAGCTGGTTCGCGGTCCGGGTGCGCTGGTCGAGCCGGGCCAGGCCGGGGGTGAGGTAGCCACCGCGGCCGATGATCACGCCGGCCCGGGATCGATCGCTGAGCGCCTTGTCGATACCGGCGTCGGCGAGGGCTTCGGTTGCGACGTGCAGCGCGAGTAGCTGGTCGGGCTCGGCGCCGGGGACTGTGGTGGGCATGATCCCGTGCGGGGAGGGATCAAAGGTTGCCGACTGGACGAACCCGCCGCGGCGGCAGTACAGCCGGTCACCACGGTCGGTCGTGGCGGCGTCGGGGTCGTAGTAGCACGGGTCCCAGCGGGAGGCGGGGGCATCGGTGATCGCGTCTACCCCGGCCAGGATGTTGGACCAGTATGTGGCGAGGTCGGGAGCGCCGGGGAACACCGCGGCCATCCCGACGATGGCCACCGCGACTGGTTCAGCCATCCCGCCCTGCCTCGAAGGCAGCTGGGTCCCCGGCAAGGTAGAGCACCTGGGGATCGGTGCCTCCGGCCAGCTCAGCGAGGAGGCACGCGACGCCCTCCTCGGGCTGGATCAGTTCGATCCCGCACTGGTCGTAGTGCCGGGCCAGCTCGGCGGTGACCATTCCGGTCCCACCCTCGGGCGCGGCCCAGGGTCCCCAGTCGACGGTCAGGACCCGGCCGTGGCTTCGGGATGCCCAGATATGAGCCAGCGTGTCCAGCGCGTCGTTGGCGGCGGCGTAGTCGGCCTGGCCGCGGTTGCCGAAGACTCCGGACACGCTGCCGAAAAGCACCAGGAAGCTCAGGTCGGCCCGAGCTGACCCGGCCAGCGCTCGCGCAGCCTCGACTTTGGTCGCCCACACTCGGGCGAATTCCTCGGGCGTTTTGTCCGCCACGAGCCGGTCGGCCAGGATCCCGGCCCCGTGCACGATCCCATCCAGCCGCCCATGCCGCTGGTAGACGTCCTTCACCAGGGCGGTGACCGCCTCGGGAATCTGAACATCGACCGCGGTGTAGCGAACCGAAGCGGCCAGTCCGGTCAGCTGGCGCAGCGTGGCGCGGATTTCCCTTTCAGCGAGGATCCGGCTGGTCATCGTCTCGATCTGGGCTGGGGTGCGGGTGCTCTCCTGGGCCAGGACGCGCCGGAGCGCGATCCGGTCGGTTGCGGCCGCGGTGCTCAGATCCTCATCGCCCGCCGGTGCCGGGGTACGGCCGATCAGCTCCAGGTGGCAGCCGCTGGCCCTGGCGAGACCGATCGCGACCTGAGCGGTGATACCCCGGGCACCACCGGTGAGCAGCACGACCGACTCCGGCCCCAGCGGGAGTTCGGCAGGGCTGTGGGTGGCCAGCGGCGCGGCGATGGGTTGCAGAGAGATCCGTTCCCCGCCCGCGCAGCCCACCGCGGTGGGGGCATCGGGAGCGAGCAACTCGGCGAGCAGGTACGCCGCGATGTGATCCGGCTCTTGCTTGGGGTCGACATCGATCACCCGGATCCGTCGATCCGGGAACTCGTGGGCGATCGTGCGGACCAGACCCGGCAACCCGATCCCGGCGAGGCCGTTGGCGTCGGGTGAGCGGGCGAAGCGGCCACCCGAGCCCGTGATCACGAGCAGCTGGCGGACTCCACCGACCACTGCGTCGCGCAGCGTGCTGAATCCCTCGGGCAACACACCCCCGCGGCCCCGGTCCAGCGCGGCGAGATAGATCACGGTGTCGGTTCCGGCCATCCCGGTGGGGTGGTCGGGCGCCAGCAGCCGCACCTGGGCGCCGCGCCGTTCCAGCAGCTCGGAGAGTTCCAGTGCGATACCCACCCCGTCCCCCACGATGGCAATCCGCTGGCCCTCCAGGGACGCGTGCGGAGCTCCTGCCAGGTGCGGCAGGATGGCGGCCTCGATGAGGTAACGCCGCAGGCGCCGGGTTGGGGTGGCGTGGTGTGGTGTGCTGGTCCGGTTGGTGATCCAGTCGACGATGCCGCGCAGAGTGCGCAGCTTGGCCAGTTCCTCGGCGACTGATTCAGTCGGTGCGCCACCACTGCGGGACAACCCGAGCCGGTCGGTGAGCAGGCCGATCAGTTCGGTCCGTTTGATCGAGTCGATGCTCAAGTCCGCTTCCAGGTCGAGGTCGGCTTGCAGCATGTCCTCCGGGTAGCCGGTTCGCTCGCTCACCAGGGATCGGACCGTGGCCAGCACCGACTCGGGGGTCAGCTCAGCCGGCTCGACCCGCTCGGTGCGATCTGGCTGGGGTGGCGCGACAGCGGTGCTGGTGTGCACCGGGGTGGGCTGTGCGGGGGCGGGTGGCGCCGCCACGGTGGGAACGTGGGCGGCTGGTGTGGTGCTGCCGAGGTAGCCGAGCATGATCTCGCGTTGAGCGGCGATCAGCTCCCGCGTGGTGCGCAGGAACTCGCGTACCGCCGCATCGCGCCCGGCCGCGTCCGCGTTGCCGTGGTCCGGCGTAGCACCTGCCATGGGGACCTGCTGGGCCGGGCGCAACCCGCCCGACAGGGGGACACCATCGGTGGTGGCGACCCGGTGGCCGTTGACCGTCCACCCGGGACGGCGGGCGGGGGCGGGCTCAGTTCCGATCAGCGCCGGATCGGGGCGGGGGCTGCGGCCGTGGAAGAGCTCGGTGGGGTCAACGGGCACACCGGTGACGGCGAGCTCGGCGAGGGTGCGGAGCAGGCGCCCCAGGCCGGGTTCGCCCGGTACGTTGGTGGCGACCGCGGTGTGCGGCCGGCCGGCCAGGATCGTGGCCGCCAGGTTGGTGAGCACCCGGCCTGGACCGGTCTCGATGAAGACCCGCACCCCGGCCGAGTACATCGCTTCGATCTGCTCGACGAACCGGACCGGTTGGGCGACATGGGCGGCCAGGGTGGCCCGGATGGCGGCGGGTTCGGCCGGGTAGGGCCTGGCAGTGCTGTTCGACCACACCGGTAGCCGTGGTGTGCTGATGGCGCGGCGCTCCAGCTCGGCGGCGAACAGCGGCGTTGCCCCGGCCACCAACGGGCTGTGGAACGCACACGCCACCGGCAGCCGGGTACCGCTCAGCCCCGCCTCGGCGAGGTGGTTCAGCGCGGCCTGGACCGCCAGGGTGGGTCCGGATATCACCGTCTGACCGGGCGCGTTGTGGTTGGCTAGGGACACCTCGGTGTCCCGGAGCACCGCCCGGATCTGGTCGGGCGATGCGGTCACCGCGGCCATCGTGCCGGGATCGGACCCGGCCGCGGTGAGGATCGCCTGCCCACGCGCCTCGCTGAGTTCCAGCAGTGCGGCCGCTTCCATCGCGCCGGCGGCGGTGAGGGCGACCAGTTCGCCGTAGCTGTGCCCACCGAGATGGTCCGGGTGCACCCCCAGCGAGCTGAGCAGCTCGTGCATGGCCAGCCCGGTGATCCCCAAGGCTGGTTGGGCGACTCGGGTATCGGTCAGCGTGGCCCGCTGCCGGGTGGACTCCTCCTCGCTGAACGCGGCGGGCGGGAACATCGCGCCGGTCCACCGCTCGCCGAGCTCCAGGAAACGCCGTAACCGGGGGAACGCCACGAACAGCTCAGCCAGCATCTGGGGCCGCTGGCTGCCCTGGCCGGGAAACAGGAATGCGACCCGAGGGCTCTCGTGAACAGCGCCAGCGGCGTGGTACTCGGGGGCGAGGTAGACGCCCTGCGCTGGGGTCCCCCGCTGCGCCTGGGCGAGTTTGGTGGCGAGGTCGTCCAGGTTCTCCGCCACGATCGCCGCCCACACCCGGGCGTGGCTCTGGTCCTGCGAGCAGCTCCACGCCAGATCCCGCAACCGCCACGGCCGGCCGGCGGAGTCATTAGCCGCAAGTAGTCCGGCCAGCCGGTTCATCGGCGCGGTCGCAGCAGCGTGATCGTCACCTCTGAAGAGGTACAGCTCAGCGGGCCAGGCCTGCAGTCCGTGGCGGGGTTCGGGTGCTCCCTCGTAGGCGCTGAGCACGGTGTGGAAGTTGGTGCCGCCGAAGCCGAACGCGCTGACCGCGGCGGTCCGCGTTTCCGGTGAGGTCCAGGGTTGGGCGGAGGCTTCGAAGGAGAAGGGGCTGCTCTCGGGGTCCCAGTACGGGTTCGGCTCGTTCAGCTGGCTGGTGGGTGGGCGTACCCCGGTGTGCACCGCGCATGCCGCTTTGATCAATCCGGTGATGCCGGCTGTGCATTTGGTGTGGCCGATTTGGGATTTGACTGAGCCCAATGTGCAGCTGCCGGTGGGGGCTCCGGCGGTGGTGTAGACGTCGGTGAGTACTTGGAGTTCGGTGCGGTCTCCGACGATGGTGCCGGTGCCGTGTGCTTCGACGAGTCCGACTTGGGCGGGGGAGATTCCG
>DASYAZ010000026.1:0-37968 GCA_036501085.1 Pseudonocardiaceae bacterium
GTGCTGTTGCGGTACTTGCCGGTGAGCACCCCGCGAGCCAGCGGAGCCCACGGCAGCAGGCCCACTCCGTGGTACGCCGCCGCGGGTACCAACTCGCGCTCCACTCCCCGCTCGAGCAGCGAGTACTCCACCTGGTTGGACACCAGCGGCACCTCGGCGAGGGCTTGGGCGGTGGCCAGCTGCCAGCCGGTGTAGTTGGACACCCCGACGTAGCGGACCTTGCCCGAGCGCACCGCGTCGCTCACCGCGGACATGGTCTCCTCCAGCGGCACCGCTGGATCCCAGGCGTGCAGCTGCCACAGGTCGATGTGGTCGGTACGCAGCCGGCGCAGCGAGCCCTCCAGCGCCGCGAGCAGTGCCGCCCGGGACGCGCCGCCGCCGAACGGGCCGTCGTTGCGATGCGCCACCGCCTTGGTGGCCAGCACCACCTCGTCCCGGGGGATGATCTCGGCCAGCAGCCCGCCGAGGATCCGCTCGGCCTCGCCCTCGCTGTAGACGTCCGCAGTGTCCACCAGGGTGCCACCGGCGTCGACGAAGGCGACCAGCTGCGTGGCGGCCTCGTCGGCATCGGTGTCCTGACCCCAGGTCATGGTGCCAAGCGCCAGCCGGGACACCCGCAGGCCGCTGCGGCCTAGATGACGCTGTTGCACGGTGGTGCAGGTTAACGGGGGTGCAGGCCAGCGGGTGCGTAGGGTAGCGGGCGTGGGCACCGTGATCCTGTTACGCCATGGACGGTCCACGGCGAACACTGCGGGGGTGCTCGCCGGGCGTACCCCAGGGGTGACCCTCGACGAGCAGGGGTTGGCTCAGGCTCAGGCGCTGGTCCAGCGGGTGGCGCAGCTGCCGCTGGCAGCGGTGGTGAGTTCCCCACTTGAACGGTGCCAGGAAACGGTGAGCCCGCTGGCACAGGCCCGGGGCCTAGAGGTGCGGGTCGATGGCCGGTTCGTCGAGATGGACTACGGCGAGTGGACCGGGCGGGAGCTGAGCAAGCTGACCAAGGAGCCACTGTGGAAGGTGGTGCAGGCACACCCGTCGGCGGCGGTGTTCCCCGGCGGTGAGGGCCTCGCCGCGATGCAGGCGCGGGCGGTGTCGGCGGCCCGGGAGTGGGACGCCACCCTGGCCGCCGAGCACGGCCCGAACGTGCTGTGGCTGGCCTGCACGCACGGCGACGTCATCAAGGCGGTGCTGGCCGACGCGCTGGGTGTGCATCTGGACGGATTCCAGCGCATCGTCGCCAATCCGTGCTCGATCAGCGCGGTGACCTACACCGCAACCCGGCCGTTCGTGCAGCGGGTCAACGACTGTTGTGATGATCTGCGCTCACTGGTGCCGCCCAAGCGCCGGCGCCGCCGGCGGCCCTCCTCGGACGCCACGCCTGGCGGATCAACCGGGGCCGCCTGAGGAGTGGGGAGGGCGCTGCCGGATGGTGCAGGGTGCTCTAGTGTCGTTAGTGCCATGTCCCGTGTCATACATGTCTTCCGCACCCCCGACCGGTTCGTTGCGGGCACGGTCGGGGAACCCGGTGAGCGCACCTTCTACCTGCAAGCCGTTGACGACACCAAGGTGATCAGCGTGCAGCTGGAGAAGGAGCAGGTCACGGTCCTCGCTGAGCGGCTCTCAGCCCTGCTCGACGAGGTGGTCCGGCGACTGGGCAGCGAGTCGTCCACCGCGATCGACGAGGTCACGGTGGACACCGACCCGCTGAGCTCTCCCGTCGAGCAGGAGTTCCGGGTCGGCACCATGGGGCTGGGCTGGGACGTCGAGTCGCGGGCCATCGTGGTGGAGCTGCTCGCCGTGAGCGAGCAGGAAGTGGACGAGTCGATGGTGCTCGACGACACCGAGGAAGGGCCGGACGCGGTGCGGGTGTTCCTGTCCCTGGATCAGGCACGTGCGTTCACCCTGCGTACCGAACGGGTGATCTCGGCCGGGCGCAAACCCTGCCCGCTGTGCGCGGAGCCGCTGGGAGCCAAGGGCCATATCTGCCCACGCCAGAACGGCTACCGTCGCCAGGTCGAAGGCTGAGCGAGCCTGCGGTGCTGCCTACCGACCCGGCGGCGCTGCCGTTACTGCACCACGGTCGGCTCGACGTCACCGGCCGGATCATCGACGCCTCCAACGCCACCTTGTTGTGCACAGTGGACTGTGACGGCCTCAGCGCCGAGTGCGTCTACAAGCCGATCCGCGGGGAGCGCCCGTTGTGGGATTTCCCGGACGGCACCCTGGCCGGGCGGGAGGTAGCCAGCTGGCTGCTCTCCGAGGCCACCGGCTGGTCGCTGGTGCCCCCGACGGTGCTGCGCGCCGGGCCGCTGGGACCGGGCATGGTGCAACTCTGGGTCGATGCCGAGAATGAACGCGGTCTGGTCGATGTGGTCGCCCTCGACGCGGTGCCGCGGGGCTGGCGCACGGTGCTGCGGGCCCAGGACCGCTACGGCCACCCGGCGCTGCTGGTGCACGCCGACACCGCGGAATTGCGCCAGATGGCCACACTGGACGTGCTGCTCAACAACGCCGACCGCAAGGGCGGGCATGTCCTGGCCGGGTTGGAGGGCGGGGTATACGGGGTGGACCACGGAATCTGCCTGCATCGAGAGAACAAGCTGCGCACCGTGCTGTGGGGTTTTCTCGGTGAGCCACTGCCCGAGGCGGTCCTGGAGGTGTTGCACCGGGTGCGCACCGAGCTCGACGGCGCGCTGGGTGCCGCGCTGACCGAGCACCTGACCCGGGCGGAGGTGCGAGCGGTGCGGCAGCGGGCTGACCGGCTGCTGAGCACGGAGACGTTCCCGGCCCCCGACGGGAAGTGGCCGGCGATTCCGTGGCCGGCGTTCTGAGGCGCTGGCCCCGATCCTTCCGCGATCGGGTCAGCGCGCCGCTGCCGGGCCCGCCGCAGTTCCTGCGGTTGCGGCGGGAGGGCGGTTTCGCCGGCGCCACCGAGGGTGTGTCGCAGATTCCGGTGGCCGCGCGCGCCCCGCTGCCGGCGGGTGACGATTGGCTGGCATGGCTGGGGCACGCCTCGTTCCTGCTGCGCCTGGGTGGTCGCACGGTGGCGGTGGACCCGGTGCTCTCGCCTCGGATCCTGGGTGCGGGCCGGCGGCTCACCCCCGCGGGCCTCGACCGGCTGCCGCCGCTGGATGCGCTGCTGATCAGCCACAACCACTACGACCACTTGGACGCGCCCACGGTGCGGGCGCTGCGCCGGGGTACCCCGGTGGTGGCGCCGGGTGGGTTGGGCCGGTGGTTCCGGTTGCGGGGGTTCACCGCGGTCACCGAGCTGGACTGGTGGGAGTCGGTGCGCTGCGGGGAGCTGGAGGTGACCTTCGTGCCCGCACATCACTGGAGCCGCCGCGGACTGTTCGATCACTGCGCGAGCCTGTGGGGCGGTTGGGTGATCACCACGCCAGCTGGGCAGCGGGTCTACCACGCCGGGGACAGTGCCTATGGCTCGTGCTTCGCTGAGATCGGGTCCCGGTATCCCGGGATCGAGGCCGCTCTGGTGCCGGTCGGTGCGTACGCGCCGCGCTGGTTCATGCAGAACATGCACGCTGACCCCGAGGAAGCCGTGCAGGCGGTCCACGATCTCGGCGCCCGGGTGATGGTGCCGATGCACTGGGGCACCTTCCTGCTCTCCCAGGAGCCGGCCCTGGAACCGATCGAGCGCACCCGGGCGGCCTGGACCGCTGCCGGGCGGGATCGCGCGGACCTGTGGGATCTCGCGGTCGGGGAGAGCCGAGCTCTGCCCTTGCGCGGTCAACCCGGTGCCGGTGCACCATCTGCGCCAGGTGCGCCGACACCGCCGTAGCCGTCGCCGCCATTCCCGCCGCTACCGCCGGGGCCACCGTCGCCACCGTGGCCGCCGTAGCCGTTTCCGCCTGGCCCGCCGTAGCCGTCGCCGCCATTCCCGCCGCTACCGCCGGGGCCACTGTCGCCGCCGCGGCCGCCGTAGCCGTTGGCGCCCGGTCCGCCGTAGCCGTTACCGCCATTTCCCCCGCTGCCGCCACTGCTGTACCCGGTACCACCGGCTCCACCGCCGGTGGAGCTGCCCAGGCACCCTGCCAGCAGCAACGCTGTAGCCAGCGTCGCCACCAGAGCCATTATCGGTGCGCCGATCGACCGCGCACCCCGTTCGGGAGAAGAAACAAGCATCAAGATCTCCTCGCACGTAACTGTGCCGGACTCCAGCGGGCTAGTACCCATCCCACCGGCCCCGCACTATAAGTCCCAGCACCAGCAGCGAACCGGCCCAAGGCAATAACGACAGGATCAGATCGACCACATCGAGGGCGGCCTCCGCCGTTCGTCCTGCGGCTGCAGCCGTGCCCACCGCGCGGGTCAACCACACCAGCCGGTGCCATAGCACCGGCGCGACCCGGGGAATGACAATCAGGAATCCGATTACCCAGTAGAGCAGTGCGGGCACCACAATCGCGACCCACAAGGTGATGGTCCGCCGGACCCAGGGCTTGAGTTCGCGCACCCGGGCATGCATGGGTTGCCCGGGGATCATGCTCCTGAGTATCGGACCCATCCGGCTGAACAGATCGGGCACCCCGATCAGGTCGCTCAGGATGTAGTAGCCGTCCAGGCGGATCATCGGCAGGAACTGCATGGCGGTTTCCCAGTGCAGCGCCACAATGGCCACCAGCACCCAGGACGAACCGGTTCCCAGATAGGCCAGGTCCAGACCCATGATGAAGATCGCGTTGAAATAGACCCCGCCCAGATCGGTGCGTAACCGCCCTGTCCGGCTCAGCCGGTAGGAGTCGGTGACAGTGCTGTAGAGCGCCGGCCACACGAGATAAAGGCCGATCCCCATCTTCCCCGGTCGGGCGCCCCCGTAGCGGCACGCTGCGACATGCCCGCATTCGTGAAAGGCGGCTGACGCGAAAATCGCCACCAGCACCAGCAGAGTCAAGGTGGGCTGGTAGACCAGCGCCAGCGCGCTGGGCACGATCTGGGACAGGCCACCCCGAGTGACGAGCACTGCGTCCAGGGCGACGAAGCTGACCAGCGCAGCCAACAGTATCGGTGGCCAGAACAGTGACCGGAAGATCCTGGCGATACGCCACACCATGTTTTCGGGCACCACCCCCACCCGGAACTTCATCGCCAACAGCGGATCCGATCTCACCGGTATTTTTGGCGTTCCTCCAAGTTGCAGGGTCTCTGAACACTCTGTGTCTGGATCTGTCCCGGCAATCCCCGCTGGCCGTAACCGATTGTCGATCAAGTACGCCACATGCTGTACCTGGACCACCCTGCCGCACGCTGTGCTGAGCACGTGAGCCAGCTCTCGCAGGTCACGTCGCCCGTCCACACTGGCCGTCAAGAGATATAACAACCGGGGGAGCTGGATAACCTGGCCATCGCCTCGACGCAGGATGTACCGGGGTTCCCGAAAACCGGATCCCTGATACTCTCCGATGAGCTCCACTCCTGGTGTCAACCGCGGCACGAGGTCCGCATCATATTCAGAAGCGACTGTCAGACGCTCAGTATCGATGACACCCTCCCCGACTCGAAGCCCGCATCATCGGCAACCATCCGATGTCTGAGCATGATGAGGAAACGCGGTCGGGAGGAATGGCCGCGCCGGACCACAATAGTAACCGCTTAATTAACCGTGCCCGCCATGGCCACCGTAGCCACTGCCGGCGTCGTTGTACTGATGGCCGTGATTAACGTGGTTGAAGAAGTTGCCGCCGAAGCCGCCGGTTCCATTGCCACCATCGCCACCGCTGCCGGAGCTGCCGGCGTTGCCACCGTCACCACCGGCACCGATTCCCGCGTTGTTGGTCTGGGAACCATGATGGACCGAGTTGCCCGCATTGACGCCGACCCCACCCTGTCCGTCGCCGCCATTGCCGCCGCCGCCCAGCACGAACATCGAGAGCACGGTACGGGCCGGCAGCATTTCCACGTGCTGCTCGTCTATTCAGCAAAGCTCAGTGAACGAGACATGAATTCCTCCTAGTTGAAAACTTGACTGTACGAGACGGGCACGGTGACGAGGATGTGATCTTCATGACGAATAGCGGCCTGAAAACCCGAAGATCACATGAAATGTTCCGGAATGCTTACCTGTCCTAACCGTTCTCCGTAGGGCAGTGCGCCTGTCTCGCTGATTAATCGCAGCCATCTTCTCGGTGTAACAATAAATGACGCGAATCACCCTGATGGCGCAATAGGTCCTGACGGGCGTGACGGTGCGCATACTCTCCGTTCAGTGGGATCTCAGCTACCGTTACTCACCGAACCCGCTACATCACCTCTGGGACAGATTCACAGAGGTGACGCATCATTCACTGCTTGGAATGATGCCGGTGCGAGTCATGGATATTGTCCGGAATGAGCAGATTGTGCGGCCGGTGTCAGCGTCCGGTGGCCGTGGACTACGGGGAATCCGGGGCAATCGATGCAACGCCGGAGGTCTGCTGGCGGGTGATGGTCGGGGTTCCGCGGTAGCGCAGCGTCGATGCGCCGTCGGCTTGCCCGGCCAGCGTGCCGCTCACCATGACGGTGGCATTGCTGGCACCGGACAGAATCGCGTCGAGGTCGCCCACGGCGAGATCGGACAGGAGCCAATGGCTGGCACCTGATCCGCTGAGCTGAAGGGCCCGGACGTGACCGGACAGCGTGAGGGTGCTGGCACCGGAGCCGATTGCCGTCAGGTGATCGGTCTCGATCGAGCCGGTGACCTGGCCGGCTCCGCGCACATCGATCGAGTCGAGGTGAGCCACAGTGACCTCAGCGGACAGGGTCGCGTTGCTGACATTGGCGCCTGGTTTGAGGCCTAACCGCAGCTGGTTTCCGGTGACGGTGGCGTCGACCAGATCGACGAGGTTGTCGTTCACCCGTACCGTCGCCTGCTCGGGCTCGCCCTCCGTCACGTGGACGGCGAAGTTGGCTTCGACCACGAGTGAGGTGACTCCGGGCAACGGGATGACCTGGCTGGCCGTGTGAGCTGAGCCCGTCACCACACCACTGGTGGCGTTCCCGCTGTTGGTATTGCCACTGCTGGAAGAACCAGCGGTGCCGTCGGCGCCAGCCGTGCCGTCGGTGCCGGGGGAGCCGTCGGTGCCAGCGGTGCCGTTTGCGCCAGGGGAGCCGTCGGTGCCAGCGATGCCGTCAACACCATTACCGGCGGTGCCGTTGCTACCGATGCTGTCTCCACTGCCGCTGGGCGCGCCGTTGACGGCCACCAGCGCCTGGGATCCGTCAGCGCTGGAACCGGTCTCGTCCCCGACCGCCCACGGTCCTGGGCAGCCGGCGAGCAGCCCGAGTGCGGCCACGATCGTGATCACTCGCATGACCGCGACGACCGAGCGTTTCGTACCTCCGCTGCGAGCGGTCAGCATGACGGCGACGTTTTCATGCCCGAGGTTCTCCGATGGCGGCCGGGGACGCCTCCATGTGCGCTCAGTCGATGGCGGCCCGGTGATGGGCTCGGGCGGTTCCGTTCCGGGCCTTCTCCTTCCGGGCGCTCCCGTCCGGGGCGCCAGCGGGACCACGCCGCGAGGACCGGTCCACGGAAGATCATGTCCAGCAGGAGCAAGCCGCCGATCCAGGGGAACAGCAACAGCAGGATGTTGATCACGCCGAGAGCGGTTTCGGCCACGTGCCCGGCGGAAGCCGCCGCCTGAACCTCGTGCACCATCTCGATCAGGCTGGACCACACCACCGGCGCTATCCGGGGCAGGATGAGGGCAAACCCGATCACCCAGTACAGCAGGAAGGGGACCACGATGATCACCCAGACAGTGATCGTCGCCCGGACCCAGATCTTGAGCTCCCGCACCCGGGAACGGCTGGCCCGGCCGGGGATCAGGCTCTTCAGTACCGGCCCGATCCAGCTGAACAGATCGGGCACCCCGATGATGTCACTGAGGACGTAGTAGCCGTCGAGGCGGATCATCGGCAGGAACTGCATGGCGGTTTCCCAGTGCAGCGCCACGATGGCCGTCAGCACCCAGGGCGAGCCGGTGTCAAGGTAGGCCAGGCTCAAGCCGGCGATGAAGATCGCGTTGAAGTAGACGCCGCCCAAGTCGGTACGCAACCGGCCGGCGCGGCTCAGCCGGTAGGAGTCGGTGACCGTGCTGTACAGCGCCGGCCACACGAGGTAAAGGCCGACGCCCATCTTGCCGGGCCGGGCACCCCCGTAGCGGCACGCGGCGACGTGCCCGCACTCGTGGAACGCTGCCGACGCCAGAACCATCGCCAGCACCAGCAGGGTGAGCGTGGGTTCGTGGACCAGCGCCAGCGCGCTGGGCACGATCTGGCCCATACCGCCCCGCGCGACGATCATCACGTCCAGCGCGATGAAAGCGGCCAGCGCGGCCAGGATGACCGGTGGCCAGAACATCGGCCGGAAGATCCCGGCAATGCGCCATACCACGTGCTCGGGCACCACTCCGGCCCGAACCCGCAGCGCCAGTACGGCATCGGGCCGCGTGATCAACGGCGGTTCGGCGGCTTTGTCGGCTGCTGCGGGATCAGGTGCCATTATTCCGGCCGGCCGGAACCGGGTATCGAGCAGGAGCGTTACTTGTTCAGGCGCCACGAGCCGGCCGTACTCGTTGCTGAGCGCGGTCGCCACCTGCTGCAGGTCACGCTGACCGTCCACGGTGGTCGCGAGCAGGTACAACAACCGGGGTAATTGGATGACCTGACCATCGGCCCGGCGCAGGATATACCGGGGTTCCTGGAAACCGGATCCCTGATACTCCCCGATCAGCTCAATTCCGTCGGCCAGCCTTGGTACCTGTAGCGCTACCGTCTCCGGAGTTTCCTCGCGCTCGAGTACCGCACGCTCGGTGTTGATGGCGATCTCCCGACTCGGCATTCGTAAGATAAAGAAAAGTTGTCGAAGGGGTGGCCAAGATCCGACCACCCCTCCCTATCCAACGGGTTTCTCAGGCGATGGCGTGATCGCTCAGCCGAAGAAGAAGATCCCGCCGCCGGCACCACCGGGGGCGTTGCCGCCGTGCCCACCGGCGCCACCATTGGCGTTTCCGCCGTGCCCGCCGAAGCCGTTGCCAGCGCTATTGAACATGCTGCCGCCGCCGCTGGCGGAGTTGCCACTGATGGTGCCGGTGCCACCGGTACCGTTACCGCCAGCTCCACCGGTGCCGCCATTACCGCCGGCGCCGCCAGCACCGCCGGTGCCGCCGTTGCCACCATTGCCACCGGTGACGTTGCCGCCGACCGTCGAGAGCACGGTGCGCGCTGGCAGCAACTCCAGGTACTGACCGTCAAGCTCTGCCGTGCTCAGTGCGTCGAACATTCATTCCTCCTAGTAGAAATAACGCCGGGGCAACCGGAGATGAACTGGAGACGGAATTCCGTTGCGATGACATGACCTGCAGTCGTACTGCAGGATCATTTCCGGCACCAGGCCACTCCACAGGCTCACGGCCCCTGAGAACAGATGATTCGGACTATTTGGAGCCTGTCGCAACGAATCAATCGCGCACGACCGTCCACGTGTAACCGGAACCGGACGTAACCACTCAAACGGACCAGCGTATTTCAATTAGTAGCGAGTTCGCCACTTTCCGTTCTGCCGGCATTCATCGGAAAAAGTCGTTCTTTGAAAGAGAAAATCTCGTCGAAGATGTGAATGCCTAACGCTCAACCAGCTGGAAGGTGAACCTCGCCTGAATTCAGCGGTCAGTGCCCGATCGCGTGAACAAGAGGTAAGTATGAGAACTCATTGTGGGTCCGGATGGCAAGTGGGAAATGGATGAGTGCCACGGGCCGCCCGGCGGATCCCGGCTTGCTCCGGCCGCACCGCAGTGCTGGCGCCGATGGGTGTGCGTAGCGTGGGTACGTGACCGCTTTCGCCAAGGGTGGACCACCCCAGCCCTCCGAGCCTCCAGCCGGCCTCCCGCGCACCCTGGGCGCGTTGCGCACCGGTGGCCACGTCCAGCGTGATGTCAAGGATGAGGTGCGGGCGAACCTGCTCGCCGCGCTGCGCTCGGGCCGTGATCCCTGGCCGGGCATCGTCGGGTTCGCCGACACCGTGCTGCCGCAGCTGGAGCGAGCGTTGCTGGCGGGCCACGACGTGGTGCTGCTGGGGGAGCGCGGCCAGGGCAAGACCCGGTTGCTGCGCACCCTGGCCGGCTTGCTCGATGAGTGGACTCCGGTCATCGAGGGCGCCGAGCTGGCGGAACACCCCTTCCTGCCGATCACGCCGGGATCGCGGCGCCGCGCGGCGGAGCTCGGTGATGAGCTGCCGGTGAGCTGGTTGCACCGCTCGCTGCGCTACACCGAGAAGCTGGCCACCCCGGACACCAGCGTCGGGGACCTGGTCGGCGACGTCGACCCGGTGAAGGTCGCGCAAGGCCGCAGCCTGGGGGACCCGGAGACCATCCACTTCGGGCTGGTGCCCCGCGCGCATCGCGGCATCGTGGCGATCAACGAGCTGCCCGACCTGGCCGAGCGGATCCAGGTCTCGCTGCTCAACGTGATGGAGGAGCGGGACATCCAGGTCCGCGGTTACAGCCTGCGGTTGCCGCTGGATGTGCTGGTGGTGGCCAGCGCCAACCCCGAGGACTACACCAACCGGGGCCGGATCATCACCCCGCTCAAGGACCGCTTCGGCGCCGAGATCCGCACCCACTACCCGCGGGAGATGGCGGCCGAGGTCGCGCTGGTCGCCCAGGAGGCCGACCTGGGCAGTATCGGGGCCGAGGTCGGGGAACCGCTGCTGGAGGTGCTGGCCCGCTTCTCCCGGCACCTGCGAGCCAGCGCGGCGATCGACCAGCGCTCCGGGGTCTCGGCGCGCTTCGCTGTGGCCGGCGCGGAGACCGTCGCCGCCGCCGCACTGCGCCGCGCCGCGCTGACCGGGGAGGACCACGCGGTGGCCCGCCCGGTCGACCTGGAGGCCGTCCCGGCGGTGCTGCGCGGCAAGCTGGAGTTCGAGTCCGGGTACGACCAGCCGGCCGGGGCGTCGGCCGGACGCGACGAGCAGGGCGAGGTACTGACCCACCTGCTGCGCCGCTCGGTGGCGGACACCGCCCGCGCCCGGTTGCGCGGCCTGAACCTCACCCCGCTCACCGATGCCGTCGCCGGCGGGCACCGGGTCGCCACCGGAGAGCAGGTACCCGCGGGAGACGTGCTCTCCGCGCTGCCCGAGCTGCCGGTGCTGCACGAGGTCGCCACCCGGCTCGGTGCCGCCCCCGACGGCCCGCCCGGCCCGATCGCGGCCGCTGTCGAGCTCGCGCTGGAGTCGCTGTACCTCACCCGCAAGCTCGGCAAGGACGTCGAGGACGGCCGCACGGTGTACGGGTCGGCCCCGACGTGACCCCGGCCGGCCGTTACAGCTACGGGCCCTGGGAGGGCGGCCCGGACCCGCTGGCCGCCCCTCCCGATCTCTCCGCGGCACTGGAGGAGATCGGCCGGGAGGTGATGGACGGGGCCTCGCCCCGCGCCGCGATGCGGGAACTGCTGCGCCGTGGATTGCCCGGCTCCCGCGGGATGGACGAGCTGGCTCGCCGGATCTGGCAGCGCCGCGCCGAGATCACCCGCCGCCACCGGCTGGATGGAACCCTGCAGCAGGTCCGGGAGCTGCTGGACCAGGCCCTGGCAGCGGAGCGCCGCGAGCTGTTCCCCGACCCCGACGACGACGCCCGGTTCCGCGAGGCCCAGCTCGATGCGCTGCCCGCTGACACTGCCCGCGCCGTCACCGAGCTCGCCGGCTACGACTGGCGCTCCACCGAGGCCCGCCAGGCCTACCAGCAGATCCGTGACCTGCTCGGCCAGCAGCTGCTCGAGCAGCGCTTCGAGGGGATGAAGCAGGCGCTGCAGTCCAGCTCGCCCGAGGACGTCGAGCGGATCCGGCAGATGCTCGCCGACCTCAACGACCTGCTGGCCGCACACGCCCGGGGCGACCCGGACACCCCGGCGCGCTTCGAGGAGTTCATGCGCCGGCACGGGGAGTTCTTCCCCGAGAACCCCCGCACCGTCGACGAGCTGATCGACGCGCTGGCCGCCCGGGCCGCAGCGGCGCAGCGGATGCTCAACTCGATGAGCGCCGAGCAGCGCGCGGAGCTGGCCGAGCTCGCCCAGCAGGCCTTCGGTGACCAGCGGCTGGCTGCGCAGCTCACCACCCTGGACTCTCACCTGCAGGCATTGCGGCCCGGCGAGGACTGGCGGGGCTCGGAACGGTTCCGCGGCCAGGACCCGCTCGGGCTGGGTGAGGGCGCCGAGGCGATGGCGGACCTCGCCGAGCTGGACGCGCTGGCCGAGCAGCTCGCGCAGTCCTATCCCGGGGCCCGCGCCGAGGACGTCGACCTCGACGCACTGGGCCGCCAGCTCGGCGACGGGGCGCGCGTCGATGCCCAGCGGCTGGCTGAGCTGCAGCGGGAGCTGGAGCGGCACGGGTTCTTCGAGCGTGCCCCGGACGGGTCACTGCGCCTGTCACCCACAGCGATGCGCCGGCTCGGTTCGCAGGCCCTGGCCGAGGTGGCCGACGTCCTGCGCAGCCGGCGGGGTGAGCGCGAGCTGCGCCGGGCCGGCGCGGCCGGGGAACCCACCGGAGGCACCCGGCCGTGGGCTTTCGGGGACTCCGAACCGTGGGACGTCCCCCGCACCGTGCGCAACTCCGTGCTCCGCCACGCCAGCACCGGCAGCGCCAGCCCGCTGCTGGCCGTCGAGGACGTCGAGGTGGTGGACACCGAGCAGCGGGCCCGGGCCGCTGTCGCGCTGTGCGTCGACACCTCGTGGTCGATGGTGCAGGACGGGCACTGGGTACCGATGAAGCGCACCGCGCTCGCACTGCACCACCTGGTGCGGACCCGGTTCCGCTCCGACGCGCTGGAGCTGATCACTTTCGGGCGGCACGCACAGCGAGTGGACATCGCGCAGCTCACCGGGCTCACCGGGGTCTGGGAGCAGGGCACCAACCTGCACCACGCGCTGCTGCTCGCCGGGCGGCACCTGCGCCGCCACCCCGACGCCGCCCAGGTATTGCTGGTGGTCACCGATGGGGAGCCCACCGCGCACCTGGAACCCAGCGGTGAGGCGGTGTTCAGCTACCCGCCGCAAACCCGGACGCTGGCGTTGACCGTGCGGGAGATGGACACCCTGGCCCGCGCCGGCACCGCGGTGAGCATCGTGATGCTGGGCCACGACTCCCGGCTCGCGGGATTCGTGCACGCGCTGGCCCGGCGCTGCGGCGGCCGGGTCCTCGACCCCGGGATCGACGGTCTGGGTGCTGCGGTGGTGGGCGACTACCTGCGCCATCGCCGCCGCCCGGCGTGAGCTCCGGGCGTCGCGATGCGCTGACGTAGTGTCGAACCCATGCAGCCTTGGACGTCAACGCTGGTGCCGACGCTGCCCGGGCAGGGCCCGCCGCTACGGCTGTACGACACCGCAGCACGCGCGATCCGGCCCACCACACCCGGCCGCATCGCGCGGATGTACGTCTGCGGGATCACCCCCTACGACGCCACCCACCTCGGGCACGCGGCCACTTACCTGGCCTTCGACCTGGTGAACCGGTACTGGCGGGACCGCGGCCACCCGGTGCACTACGTGCAGAACGTCACCGACGTCGACGATCCGCTGCTGGAACGGGCGATCCGCGACCAGGACGACTGGGTGGTGCTCGGGATGCGGGAGACCGCGCTGTTCCGGGAGGACATGGAGGCCCTGCGGGTACTGCCCCCGCGGGATTTCGTCGGTGCCGTCGAGGCGATCGGCGAGATCGTCGAGGTGGTGGGCAAGCTGATCGCCTGCGGTGCGGCCTACCGGGTCGAGGACCCCGAGCACCCGGACATCTACTTCGATCACCGCGCCGCGGCACACTTCGGGTCCGAGTCAGGCTATGACGAGGCCACCATGGCCCGGCTCTCCGCTGAGCGCGGGGGAGACCCGGAGCGGCCCGGGAAGCGGCACCCGCTGGATGCCCTGATGTGGCGCACCGGCCGCGAGGGCGAACCGTGCTGGGACTCGGAGCTGGGACCGGGACGTCCCGGCTGGCATGTCGAGTGCTGCGCCATCGGGCTCAACAGGCTCGGTACCGGCTTCGACGTGCAGGGCGGCGGTTCCGACCTGATCTTCCCGCACCACGAGTTCTCCGCCGCGCACGCCGAGGCGCTGACCGGCGACTACCCGATGGCCCGGCACTACGTCCACACCGGGATGATCGGCCTGGACGGGGACAAGATGTCCAAATCGAAGGGCAACCTGGTGTTCGTCTCCCGGCTCCGCGCCGACCAGGTGGACCAGATGGCGCTGCGGCTGGCATTGCTCTCCGGGCACTACCGCACCGACCGATCCTGGACCACCGGGATGCTCGACGAGGCGCAGACCAGGCTGGCGCGCTGGCGGGAGGCCGCCGCGCTTCCCGCCAGCGCGCCCGCGCACGACGTCCTGCGCCGCTTGCGCGCGCACCTGGCCGAGGACCTGGACACTCCCGGCGCGCTCGCCGTGATCGATGCCTGGGCCGGCGAGACCCTGGCCCACCCCGGCCAGCACACCGACGCTCCCGCGCTGGTGGGCACCGCGGTGGACGCCCTGCTCGGCCTCACGTTGTGACCGGCGCCGGGCCACAGGCACCTGATTACGCCAGTGGGTCACTGGCCGACGTGGTGCCCTCGCTGCTGGCCGGGCTCGGGGTGCCAGGCTGCGCCAACCGGCTGGGCCTGGACCCGGCACGGCGGGTGTGCCTGCTGCTCGTGGACGGCCTGGGGTGGCACTTGCTGCGGGAGCATCCCCGGGACGCCCCGTTCCTGCACTCCCTGACGCAGGGCCGGGAGCCGATCACGGCCGGGTTCCCCGCCACGACCGCGGCCAGCGTGGGTGCCATCGGAACAGGTGTGCCGGCCGGCCAGCACGGCATCGTCGGTTACACCTTCGCCATCCCCGACGGCGCCCTGATCAACGCGTTGAGCTGGCACTCGCACGGCACCGGGGACCGGGTCGACCTGCGGGAGGTGTTCGTACCCGAGCAGATCCAGCCGCGGCGCACCGCGCTGGAACACGCGGCGGCAGCCGGGGTCCGGGTCAGCCTGGTATCCCCGCCTGAGCACCGCGGCTCGGGTCTGAACCGGTCAGTGCTGCGGGGTGCCGAGTTCTGCGAGGTGCACGCACTGGGAGATCTGGCTGCCACCGCCCTCCAGGAGATGTCCGGGCCGGTTGCCGAGCGGGCGCTGTGCTACGCCTATCACGGCGACCTGGACCAGCTCGGCCATCTCTACGGCGCTGGATCGCTGCCCTGGCGGCTGCAGCTGGCCCAGATCGACCAGCTGGCCGCCGCGATCGCCGAAGGGCTCCCTCCGGGCACGCAGCTGGTGATCATCGCAGATCACGGCATGGTGACCGTGCCCGAGGACGCCCGCCTCGACTTCGACCTCGAGCCGGCGCTGCAGGCGGGGGTGCACCAGCTCGGCGGGGATCCCCGGGCCCGCTACGTCTACACCGAGCCCGGCGCCACCGCCGACGTGCTCGCCACCTGGCGGGAGCTGATCGGGGATCGTGCCTGGATCCGTACCCGCGAGGAGGCCATCGCGGCCGGCTGGTTCGGTCCCGTCGTCGACGACCATGTCCGCGGGCGCATCGGCGATCTCGTCGTCGCCGCCCGCACGCCCTTCGCCGTAGTGCGCTCCCACGTCTCCCCCCGGGTGAGCAGCCTGATCGGCCACCACGGGTCCCTCACACCCGAGGAGCAACTGATCCCGTTGCTGGTGTACCGACCGGACTGACCCCGTTCACTCCGGACGGCGGCGACGCAGGTAGCGCTCGAAGTCGGCGGCGATGGCGTCCCCGCTGGCCTCGTTGAGGGTCAGGTCGGTGTCGCCGCGCTCTTCCAGCGCCCGCACGTAGCTGGCGACCTCGTCGTCCTCGTCCGCCATCTCGCTGACCGTGGCCTCCCACTCCTCGGATTCCTCCGGAAGCGCGCCGAGTGGGACTTCGAGGTCGAGCACCTCCTCCACCCGGTGCAGCAGCGCCAGGGTGGCCTTGGGTGAGGGCGGGGCGGAGACGTAGTGCGGCACCGCGGCCCAGAACGAGATGGCCGGCACCCCGGCTTGCACGCACGCGTCCTGAAAGATCCCCACGATCCCGGTCGGGCCCTCGTAGCGGGACCGTTCCAATTTGAACTGGGCGGCCGAGGCGGCGTCGTAGGCGGTGCCGGTGACCGGCACCGGCCGGGTGTGCGGGGTGTCGGCGAGCAGCGCGCCCAGCGTCACCACCGTGGTGATCTCCAGGTCCATGACATAACGCAGCAGCTCTTCGCAGAACGAGCGCCAGCGCATGTTCGGCTCGATACCGTGCACCAGCACCACGTCGTAGGCGGCCCCCGGCGGGCGGCACACCGAGAGCCTGGTGGTGGGCCACTCGATGCGCCGGGTGATTCCGTCGATCAGCTTGGTGGTGGGCCTGCTCACCTGGAAGTCGTAGTAGTCCTCAGGGTCGATCTCGGCCAGCGGGGTGGCGTCCCAGCTCAGCTGCAGGTGCTCGATCGCGGTGCTCGCAGCGTCGCCCGCGTCGTTCCAACCTTCGAACGCGGCCACCAGCACCGGTGAGGCGAGCTGGGGCAGCGACGAACGGCCGTCGGCCGGGTCGTTGCTGGAGGCGTCCGGATAGGTCACCGCGCTAGCCTACGGCTCCTGAGCCCCGCTGGTCGCCATGCGATACCACGAGAACCCGATCTCGCTGCTCTAGGCTGCTTAACATGACTCCACCTTCGCTGCTCGACGTCCTGACACAGCGTGTCCTGGTCGCCGACGGGGCGATGGGCACGATGCTACAATCCGCCCCGCTCAGTCTGGATGACTTCGCCGGACTGGAAGGCTGTAACGAGATTCTCAACATCACTCGCCCGGATATCGTCCGCGCCGTCCACCAGGGTTACCTGGAAGCAGGCGCCGATGCCGTCGAGTCCAACACATTCGGTGCCAATCTGGCCAACCTCGCTGAATACGGCATCAGCGACCGGATCCGGGAGATCGCCGAGGCGGGCGCCCGCCTGGCCCGCGAGGCGGCCGATGAGTTCACCGACGCGCACCGGCCGCGGTTCGTGCTCGGCTCCGTCGGCCCGGGCACCAAACTGCCCACCCTGGGCCACGTCCGCTTCGCCGAGCTGCGCGACGCTTATGCCGAGCAGGTCCGCGGCCTGCTCACCGGCGGGATCGACGCGGTGCTCATCGAGACCAGCCAGGACCTCCTGCAGTGCAAGGCGGCCGTGATCGGCGCCCGGCGGGCGATGGTCGCCGAGGGGCGGCACGTCCCGATCATCACCCAGGTCACCGTGGAGACCACCGGGACGATGCTGCTGGGCACCGAGATCGGCGCCGCCCTCATCGTGCTGGAACCGCTGGGCATCGATCTGATCGGGTTGAACTGTGCCACCGGCCCAGCCGAGATGAGTGAGCATCTGCGGCAGTTGGCCAAGCACTCCCGGATCCCACTGTCGGTGATGCCCAACGCGGGGTTGCCTGAGTTGCGCTCCGGAGGAGCGGTCTACCCACTGAGCCCCGAGGAACTGGCCACCGCGCTGGCCGGGTTCGTCACCGACTTCGGGGTCCGGCTGGTGGGTGGTTGCTGCGGCACGACCAAGCAGCACATCGCGGCAGTGGCTGAGGCGGTCTCCGGCGTGAAACCCCCCAACCGGCGGCCGCGACCCGAGCCCGGGGTGTCCTCGCTCTACGCCGCGGTCCCGTTCCGTCAGGACGCCAGCGTGCTCGTGGTCGGCGAGCGGACCAATGCCAACGGTTCCAAGGCCTTCCGCGAGTGCATGCTGGCCGGGCGCTTCGAGGATTGTGTGGAGATCGCCCGTGCCCAGACCCGAGACGGTGCGCACCTGATCGACCTCTGCGTGGACTACGTCGGCCGGGACGGCGAGGCCGATATGGCCGAGCTGGCCGGGCGGCTGGCTACCGCGTCGACCCTGCCGGTGATGCTGGACTCCACTGAGCCCAATGTGATCCAGGCCGGCTTGGAGCGCTTCGGCGGGCGGTGTGTGGTCAACTCGGTGAACTACGAGGACGGCGACGGGCCCGGCTCGCGGTACCAGCGCGCCATGAAGCAGATCCGCGAGCACGGCGCGGCCGTCGTGGTGATGTGCATCGACGAGGAGGGCCAGGCCCGCACCGCGGAGTGGAAGGTCCGGGTCGCGTCGCGGCTGATCGATGACCTGACCACCAACTGGGGCATGCGCACCTGCGACATCATCGTCGACTGCCTCACGTTCCCGATCTCCACTGGCCAGGAGGAGGTGCGGCGCGACGCGGTGGAGACCATCGAGGCGATCCGCGAGATCAAGCATCGCTACTCGGAGGTGCAGACCACTCTCGGGGTCTCCAATGTCTCCTTCGGCCTCAACCCCGCGGCCCGCCAGGTGCTCAACTCGGTATTCCTGCACGAGTGCGTGCAGGCTGGGCTGGATACCGCCATCGTGCACGCATCGAAGATCATGCCGATGGCCCGGATCCCGGATGAGCAGCGGGCCGTGGCGCTGGACCTGATCTATGACCGGCGGCGGTCCGGGCCCGAGGGAGACTACGACCCGCTGCAGAAACTGATGGGCCTGTTCGAGGGCGCCACATCCTCGTCGTCCAGGGAATCGCGGGCCGCCGAGCTGGCCGCGCTGCCGCTGTTCGAGCGGTTGGAGCGGCGGATCGTCGACGGGGACCGCAACGGGCTGCCCGAGGACCTGGAGGCGGCGCTCGAGCAGCGGCCCGCACTGGAGATCATCAACGATACGTTGCTGTCCGGGATGAAGACCGTCGGCGAGCTGTTCGGCTCGGGGCAGATGCAGCTGCCGTTCGTGCTGCAGTCGGCCGAGGTGATGAAGGCGTCGGTTGCGCACCTCGAACCGCACATGGAGAAGGCCGACGACGGCGGCAAGGGCCGGCTGGTGATCGCCACGGTCAAGGGCGACGTGCACGACATCGGCAAGAACCTGGTAGACATCATCCTGTCCAACAACGGCTACGAGGTGGTCAACCTCGGCATCAAGCAGCCCATCAGCACCATCCTGGAGGCTGCTCGCGAGCATCACGCGGACGCCATCGGGATGTCGGGACTGCTCGTCAAATCCACGGTGATCATGAAGGAGAACCTGGAGGAGATGAACTCCCGGGGTCTGGCTGAGATGCCAGTGCTCCTCGGCGGTGCGGCTCTGACCCGCGCGTACGTGGAGGATGACCTCGCCGAGCTCTACCAGGGGGAGGTCCGCTACGCCCGGGATGCGTTCGAGGGTCTGCGGCTGATGGACTCGATCATGACGAGGAAGCGGGGCGGCACGGTCCGCACGGATGCGGCGGCGGAGGCCAGAACCGCTGAGCGCAAGGCGCGCCGGGAGCGCTCGCTGCGCATCGCGCAGGCCCGCCGGGCCCGGGAGGCCGATGCCGGGGAGCCAGTACCGGCACGCTCCGACGTCGCCACCGACGTGCCCCTGCCGAGGCCACCGTTCTGGGGTTCCCGGGTGGTCCGGGGCATCCCGGTTGCGGAGTTCGCCGGGATGCTCGACGAGCGGGCCACCTTCCTGGGCCAGTGGGGCCTACGCGGGTCCCGAGGCAAGGACGGCCCCACCTACGAGGAGCTCGTGGACACCGAGGGCCGGCCCAGGCTGCGGCACTGGTTGGACCGGCTGACCACCGAAGGGGTGCTCGCCCATGCCGCGGTGGTCTACGGGTACTTCCCCGCGGTCGCCGAGGGCGACGAGTTGATCGTGCTCACCGAGCCCCGGCCGGATGCGACCGAGCGCTTCCGGTTCCGCTTTCCCCGGCAGCGCCGGGACCGGCGGTTGTGCCTGGCCGATTTCTACCGGCCGCGCTCGGCCGCGCTGGCCGCGGGTGAGGTCGACGTGCTGCCGCTGCACCTGGTGACGATGGGCCCGGCGATCGCCGACTATGCCGCCGAGCTGTTCGCCAAGGACGCCTACCGGGACTACCTGGAGGTGCACGGCCTGGGCGTGCAGCTCACCGAGGCACTGGCCGAGTACTGGCACCGGCGCATCCGGGAGGAGCTGACCTTCTCCTCCGGGACCGCATTGGCCGAGGAGGATCCCGACGAGGTCACGGAGTTCTTCAAGCTCGGATATCGCGGCGCCCGATACTCGCTGGGCTACGGCGCCTGCCCGGAGCTGGGGGACCGGGCGAAGATCGTCGAGCTGCTGCAGCCGGACCGGATCGGGGTGACGCTCTCGGAGGAGTTCCAGCTGCACCCCGAACAATCCACCGACGCCCTCGTCGCACATCACCCGGAAGCGAAGTACTTCAATGCCTGAGGCTCGTGAGTGCGTAACAGTGTTCGAACACTGTTACGCACTCACGAGCGGGGGTGCCCGCCGATGAAGACCTTCGACGAGTTGTTCGCTGAGCTCAACGAGCGCGCCCGGACCCGGCCGGCCGGCTCGGCCACGGTGGCGGCGCTGGCTGACGGGGTGCACGCGCAGGGCAAGAAGGTGCTCGAGGAAGCCGGCGAGGTGTGGATCGCCGCCGAACACGAGTCCGATGAGCGGTTGGCGGAGGAGATCTCCCAGCTGCTCTACCGGGTGCAGGTGCTCATGCTCGGCCGGGGGATCAGCACCACCGACGTTTACCGTTACCTGTGAGCTCTACCTATAGGGTCCCGGCGATGAATGAGAACACCAGGATGTTGCGGGTTGCGCTACCCAGCAAGGGCACTCTGGCCGGACCGGCCTCCGAGATGTTGGCTGAGGCGGGGTACCGCGGGCGACACGACGCCAAGGACCTGACGGTGCTGGACACCGCCAACGACGTCGAGTTCTTCTTCTTGCGACCCAGGGACATCACGGTCTACGTCGGTTCCGGCGAGCTGGATCTGGGCATCACCGGTCGGGACCTGATGCTGGAATCCGGGGCTCCGGTCACGGAGCGGCTCGCACTCGGCTTCGGGGGATCCTCCTTCCGGTACGCGGCCCCGCTGGGGCGGGAATGGAAGGTCGGCGACCTGGAAGGCCTGCGGGTGGCCACCGCCTTCCCCCGGCTGGTGCGCGCTGACCTGTCCCGGCAGGGGATCCACGTCACCCTGATCCAGCTCGATGGTGCGGTGGAGATCTCAGTGCAGCTAGGGGTGGCGGACGCGATCGCCGACGTGGTGGGGTCCGGGCGCACCCTGCGCCAGCATGGCCTGGTCGCCTTCGGCGACCCGGTCTGCACCTCGGAGGGGGTGCTGGTGGAGCAAGCCGGGTCGGCACCCTCGCCGGAACGCGCCCAGGTCGTGGCCCGCCTGCAGGGCGTGGTGTTCGCTCAGCAGTACCTGATTCTGGACTACGACTGCCCACGCAGCCTGCTCGACGAGGCGATCGCCATCACGCCGGGGCTGGAGTCCCCGACGCTGGCTCCGCTCGCCGATGCGGACTGGGTCGCGGTGCGCGCGATGGTGCCCCGCAAGGACGCCAACCGGATCATGGACGAGCTCTCCGCCTGCGGCGCCAAGGCGGTCCTGGCCAGCGACATCCGTTCCTGCCGGTTCTGAGCCGGCTACTCGGCGCGGTCGCGGGCGCTCTCGATGCCCGGGCTGGACGGTTCCGGCCAGCCCGGGTAGGTGGGCGGGACTCCGCCGAAAGCCGGGCAGTGCGCCTTGTGATCGCACCAGTCGCACATCCGGCTCGGGCTGGGACGGAAATCGCCATCCCGGGCCGCCCGGCGGATCGCCGACCAGATCGCGACCAGGGTGCGCTCGAAGCGGAGCAGCTCCGCCTCGTCCGGGGTGTAGCTCAGCGCCTGCCGGTCAGCCAGGTACAGCAGCCGCAGCTGGCGGGGTACCACTCCGCGGGTCCGCAGCAGTGCCAGCGCGTAGAACTTCATCTGGAACAGGGCCTTGGCCTCGAACACCTCCCGCGGCGCGACCCCGGATTTGTAGTCCACGATGCGGATCTCGCCGGTGGGGGTGACATCGAGCCGGTCGATGTAGCCGCGGAGCAGCAGCGGCTCGCTCCCGCCTGCGTCGCTGGAGACCAGCTCGGCTTCGACCAGCAGCTCGCAGGCCTCCGGCTGGACCAGCCGCGGGTCCTCCAGCGTGAAGTAGGCCTGCACCAGCGCCCGCGCTGAGTCAAGCCACTCGATGCGCTCGGGATCGTCCGGCCCGGCGAACAGCTCGGCCAGCTCCGGGTTGGCCGCCAGCACGTCCCGCCATGCCGGATCGACCAGCTCCTGCCCGGTCCCGGGATCGCGCTGCTCCGGGGGGAGGGCGAACAGCCGCTCCAGCGCGGCATGCACCACCGTGCCACGGACCTGCAACCGGCTCGGTGTCTCCGGCAGCCGGTCCACCACCCGGAACCGGTAGAGCAGCGGGCACTGTTTGAAATCCGCCGCCCGCGACGGGGACAGCGCTGGGCGCCGGAGCGCCGCGGTGCTCGTGGCGGGCAGGTCGGTGGCCAGGGTCTCCGTCATGGTTCCGCAAGAGTAGGCCAGAGCCCTGACAGGGCTGCCGACAATGCTGCTGAGGGCGGCGCCGGCACGGCTACCGGCGGCGCTGCGCACTCGGCCAGGGATCCGATCTGCCACCATGACCAGCTGTGGATCGATCCAGCGGAGCGTTCCAGCCCGGTGACCGGGTTCAGCTCACCGACCCCCGGGGACGCCGGCACACCGTGGTGCTCGAGCCGGGTGCGCAATTTCACACCCACCGTGGGGCGCTCGCGCACGACGACCTGCTCGGGTTGCCGGAGGGCAGCGTGGTCAGCTCCGCCGCGGGGACGCGCTACCTCGCCTTGCGTCCCTTGCTGGCCGACTACGTGCTCTCCATGCCCCGCGGGGCTCAGGTGATCTACCCGAAGGACGCCGCCCAGATCGTGATGTGGGGTGACATCTTCCCTGGAGCCCGGGTGCTCGAGGCCGGTGCCGGCTCGGGTGCGCTGACCTGTTCGCTGCTGCGTGCGGTGGGAGAGCGGGGCAGCGTGCTCTCCTACGAGCAGCGCAGCGACCACGCCGAGCACGCCCAGCGCAACGTGGAGCGGTTTTTCGAGGCTCCGGTGCCGAACTGGCAGCTGCGGGTGGCCGATCTGAGTTCCCACCCCGCTGACCATGCAGTGGACCGGGTCGTGCTGGACATGCTCAATCCCTGGGAGGTGTTGCCGACCGTCTCAGCGGCGCTGGTCCCCGGAGGAGTGCTCACCGTCTATGTGGTGACCACCACCCAGCTCTCCCGCGTCGCGGAAGCCCTGCGGGAAGCCGGTTGCTACACCGAGCCCCAAGCCTGGGAGACCCTGCACCGACCCTGGTACCTGGTCGGTCTCGCGGTCCGTCCGGAGCACCGGATGGTCGCGCACACCGCGTTCCTGCTCACTGCCCGGCGCCTCGCCCAGGGTGTGGTGCCGCCCGCTCCGCAGCGCCGGCCCAGCCGGTCACACCGCGCCCTGCGGTGACCCGGATAACGGCTGCTGGACTGGCAGTGGTCAGCGGTTGCCCAGAGAGTGGCTCTGCGGTTAACTCACGATTCTGGCGCGCCGTCCCGTACCGTTGATGGTCTCCAGAACCTTGCGGGAGGAGGTGCCTCGTGCCGCATGAATTTCCCGGCGATCGGGCCGCCGAGGGTCGCAACCGCATTGACCCGGCCGTAGCCGCCCAGATCAGGGTCCTCGAGGACGAGGTGACGCTGCTGCGTCGCCGCTTGACCGAGTCCCCCCGGCATGTCCGGTTATTGGAGGAGCGCCTCGCCGAGGCCTCCGCGTCCGTGGCCCAGCTCACCGAGCGCAACGCCAAGCTGGTCGACACCCTGCGGGAGGCCCGCAGCCAACTGCTCGCGCTGCGCGAGGAAGTCGACCGGCTGGCCCAGCCACCCAGCGGGTACGGCGTATTCCTCGGCTGCTTCGAGGACGGTTCGGTGGACGTGTTCACCTCCGGGCGCCGGATGCGGGTGGCGGTGTCGCCCGCGGTGGAGGTTCCGCAGCTGCGCCGCGGGCAGAGCTTGCGGCTCAACGAGGCGCTGACCGTGGTCGAGGCAGGTGCTTTCGAGGCCACCGGTGAAGTCTGCGCGCTGCGGGAGGTGCTTGACGGCGGGCAGCGGGCGCTGGTCGTCGGGCACGCCGACGAGGAGCGCGTGGTGTGGTTGGCCGACCCGCTGATGCCCACCCCGGGTGACCCCGACGCGGTGGTCCTCAAACCGGGTGACTCCCTGCTGGTGGACACCAAGGCGGCGTATGCCTACGAGCGGGTGCCCAAGGCGGAGGTCGAGGACCTCGTGCTCGAGGAGGTCCCGGACGTCGGCTACGAGGACATCGGTGGCCTGGGCAACCAGATCGAGCAGATCCGCGACGCCGTCGAGCTGCCCTTCCTCCATGCCGACCTGTTCCGGACCTACGAGCTGCGCCCGCCCAAGGGCGTGCTGCTCTACGGCCCTCCCGGGTGCGGTAAGACGCTCATCGCCAAGGCGGTGGCCAACTCGCTGGCCAAGAAGGTGGCCCAGGTTCGCGGGGACACCGACGCCAAGAGCTACTTCCTCAATATCAAGGGGCCGGAGCTGCTCAACAAGTACGTCGGGGAAACCGAGCGGCACATCCGGCTGATCTTCCAGCGGGCCCGCGAGAAGGCCTCGGAGGGCACCCCGGTCATCGTGTTCTTCGACGAGATGGACTCGATTTTCCGGACCCGCGGCTCGGGGGTGTCCTCCGATGTGGAGACCACGATCGTGCCGCAGCTGCTCAGCGAGATCGACGGGGTGGAAGGGCTGGAGAACGTCATCGTCATCGGTGCCTCCAACCGCGAGGACATGATCGACCCGGCGATCCTGCGTCCCGGCCGGCTCGACGTGAAAATCAAGATCGAGCGCCCGGACGCAGAAGCGGCCAAGGACGTGTTCTCCAAGTACCTCACCACGACACTGCCGCTACACGATGACGATCTCGTCGAATTCGGGCGGGACCGCCAGGCCTGCATTCAGGCGATGATCCAGGGCACCGTCGAGCGAATGTACGCCGAGAGCGAGGAGAACCGCTTCCTTGAGGTCACCTACGCCAACGGGGACAAAGAAGTGCTGTACTTCCGGGACTTCAACTCGGGCGCGATGATCCAGAACATCGTGGATCGGGCGAAAAAGAAGGCCATCAAATCGGTACTGGAGACCGGCCAGCCAGGATTGCGGATGTCGCACCTGCTCGAGTCGATCGTCGATGAGTTCGCTGAGAACGAGGATCTCCCGAACACCACCAACCCGGATGACTGGGCGCGGATCTCGGGGAAGAAGGGGGAACGGATCGTCTACATCCGCACCCTGGTGACCGGCAAGAACGCCGACTCCGGTCGCGCGATCGACACCGCCACCAACACCGGCCAATACCTCTGACCCATCGCCGGGCTGAGCCGGCGCACGCCGGTCGAACGGTAGGTCATGGTGGGAGAACTCGGCGGCGTCTCAAGCAGGACCGCATGTGATGCGGGCCACCCGTGGCTGGTACAGATCGGGCCAGCCCGGCCCCGGGGACGTACTCTGCCGTTATGCGCCGGATCATGGGGACCGAGGTGGAGTACGGCATCTCCGTGCCCGGGGACTGCACCGCCAACCCGGTCCTGACCTCCACCCAGGTCGTGCTGGCCTACGCCGCTGCGGCTGACGTGCCACGTGCCAAGCGAGCCCGGTGGGACTACGAGGTGGAATCCCCGCTGCGCGACGCCCGGGGATTCGACCTGGGCGTCCCTGGGATGGCACAGCCCGATCCGGAACTGGACGATCTCGGCGCCGCGAACGTCATCCTCACCAACGGCGCGCGGCTCTACGTCGACCATGCTCACCCGGAATTCTCCGGCCCCGAGGTCACCAACTCGCGCGATGCGGTGATCTGGGACAAGGCCGGTGAACGGATCATGGAAGAGGCCGCGCTGCGGGCTCGCACTGTGCCCGACCAGCCACTGTTCCAGCTGTACAAGAACAACGTCGACGGCAAGGGCGCCTCCTACGGCACCCACGAGAACTACCTGATGGCGCGTTCCACGCCGTTCACCAGCATCATCACTGGGCTGACCCCGTTCTTCGTGTCCCGCCAGGTGGTCTGCGGCTCCGGCCGGGTGGGCATCGGGCCCGCCGGAGAGCAACCCGGGTTCCAGCTCTCGCAACGCGCGGACTACATCGAGGTCGAGGTAGGCCTGGAGACCACTCTCAAGCGCGGCATCATCAACACTCGGGACGAGCCGCACGCCGACGCCGACAAGTACCGGCGGCTGCACGTCATCGTGGGAGATGCGAACCTCGCCGAGTACTCCACCTATCTCAAGGTCGGTACCACGGCGTTGGTGCTGGATCTGATCGAGGCCGGGGAGCGTTTCGACGACTTGCGGCTCGTGGACGCGGTGCGTGCGGTACACACGATCAGCCGTGACCCATCCCTGACGGCGACCGTGGAAGTGGCAGGTGGCCGCCACCTCACCGGCCTGGACCTGCAATGGGCCTACCACGAGCGGATCGCGCGTTTCTTGGCCCGCAACGGTGCTCCCGAGAGTGCCCCCGAGGGTTTCTCGGACAGCACTGCCGAGCACGTCCTGAGCACCTGGGGCGAGGTGCTCGACGCCCTCGCGCGAGACCCGATGGAATGCGCCGACCGGTTGGACTGGCCGGCCAAGCTGCAGCTCCTCGAGGGATACCGGGCGCGGGACGGCCTGGCCTGGGCCTCGCCCCGGCTGCACCTGGTGGACCTGCAGTACTCCGACGTTCGGCTGCACAAGGGCCTGTACAACCGGCTGGTCGCCCGCGGCTCGATGAAACGGCTGGTCACCGAGGAAGAGGTCCAGGCAGCGATCACCCGCCCCCCGGAGGACACCCGCGCATACTTTCGCGGCCGGTGCCTGGAGCGCTACGCCGCGGAGGTGGCCGCGGCGTCCTGGGACTCGGTGATCTTCGATCTGGGCCGGGAATCCCTGGTGCGCATTCCCACCCTGGAACCGCTGCGGGGCTCCCGCGCGCACGTAGGGGCCCTACTGGATGCTTCGAGCACGGCAGCGGAACTGGTGGAGGCGCTCACCCGAGGCTGATCACCCGACTGGTCTGGCGGCGATTGTCGGTATTGCTGGGTACTGTTTGCGGTGGACGTCACCATGGACACGTCACCATGGATTCACCATGGAGACCGGCGTGGACGACTCGGTCCGGGAGGCGATATGTCCCAGGAGAAGGTGCAGCGCCAAGGCGGCGGCGGCGACGATGAGGCGGCTGATGGTGCGCCGGCCGGTCAGGAACGACGGGAGAAGCTCGGCGAGGATGTGGATGCGATCCTCGACGAGATCGACGATGTCCTCGAGGAGAACGCCGAAGACTTCGTCCGGGCCTATGTCCAGAAGGGCGGTCAGTGACGGGTTCGGGACGGGGAGTGACTGTCCCGTGACAGACTGCTGCTACTTGAGATTGCATAACGGGAGCAAGGAGACGATCACAGCCGATGGACCAGTCCTCGGTGGGACGCTATCCGGGCGCAGCCCTGCCGGCGTCGTACTTCACAGTGGGCAGCTCGTCGTTCACCGACTTCCTGGCTGCCACCTCTCCCGAGCTGCTACCCGGACGCCGGGCAGGCAGCACTCCCGCTGGTGGCGAGCCACTGGTCGTCCCGCATGGGACGACCATCGTGGCGGCCTTGTTCCGGGGCGGTGTGCTCATGGCGGGGGACCGTCGTGCGGTGGCCGGCAACCTCATCGCCCAGCGCGATATGGAGAAAGTGTTCGTCGTCGACGACTACTCGGCGGTCGGTATCGCGGGGACGGCCGGTGTCGCGGTGGAGATGGTGCGGTTGTTCGCCGTCGAGCTGCAGCACTACGAGAAGATCGAAGGGGTGCCGATGACCCTGGACGGCAAGGCGAACAGGCTTGCCGGAATGGTCCGCGGCAATCTCGAAGGTGCTATGCGGGGCCTGGGCGCGGTGCCGCTGTTCGTGGGGTACGACCTGGACGCCACCGATCCGGAGCGAGCGGGCCGGATTGTGTCCTACGACGTCATCGGTGGCCGGTATGACGAGACTCTGGGGTACCACTCGGTGGGCTCAGGTTCGTTGTTCGCCCGCTCTTCGTTGAAGAAGCTGCACGATCCGATGATGGAGGAGCAGGCCGCGGTCCGGGCAGCGATGGAGGCGCTCTACGACGCCGCCGACGATGACAGCGCGACCGGCGGCCCCGATCAGGTCCGCCGGATCTATCCGGTGGTGGTCACGGTGACTGCAGCGGACGGGGCGGTCCGGATGTCCGATGAGCACGCCGGCCAGGTCGCTGACCAGGTGGTGGAGGGCCGCAAGGGCAAACCCGGCGGTTAACGCTACCCTCACCTTTCCCCGCCGGACCCCATTCCCCAGGAGTTCCCGCTGTGACGATGCCGTTCTACGCCTCGATCGAGCAGATCATGCGCGATCGCTCCGAGCTGGCACGCAAGGGCATCGCTCGGGGCCGCGGTGTCGTCGTGCTCAGTTACTCGCGTGGGGTGCTGTTCGTCGCGGAGAATTCCACGGCGCTGCACAAGATCTCGGAGATCTACGATCGGATTGGCTTCGCGGCCGTCGGCCGTTACAACGAGTACGAGAATCTGCGCCAGGCCGGGATCAGGCACGCTGACGTTCGCGGGTACTCCTATGACCGGCGTGATGTCACCGGGCGTGCGCTGGCCAACGCCTTCGCGCAGACCCTCGGCACGATCTTTTCGGAGCAGCAGAAGCCCTTTGAGGTGGAGCTGTGTGTCGCCGAGGTGGGCACCGACCCGGATTCCGATCAGCTCTACCACCTGACCTATGACGGCTCGATCGTGGACGAGCCCGACTTCGTCGTGATGGGCGGGCAGGCGGAGGCCATCACCACTGCGCTCACGGAGGCATTCCGCGCGGACATGGACACCACAGAGGCTTTCGCTGCGGCGGTGTCCGCACTGAGCTCGGCGTCTACCAGCGTCAACGGGGACGGCACCCGTATCCTGGGTGTGGGCCAGCTGGAAGTCGCGGTCCTCGATCGCTCCCGCCCGCACCGCGCCTTCCGCCGCATCACCGGAGCGGCCCTCACCGCGCTGCTCACCACCAGCACTGCGGCCGCTGAGGAAGCCACTGATCCGGCGGCGCCAGAGGGTGGTACGGATGATGCCGAAGGGACTAACGGCGCGCCGTCCGGGGGGTGAGCCCAGCGCCTCCAGGGGTAGCGGGCTGGGGGAGGTCAGCGTGCCGGGTCTGGCCGGTAGACCCTCAGCGCGGCAGGCTGGGTGAAGAACTCAAACCGGCGGCCCTCTGCGATGACCTCGCCGTCGGTGGCCAGTGCGACCGGCCGCTCGAGTACCTCGACCTGCAACCGGGCGCACTCTCGTGCGACGTAGGTGTGGCTGCGCTCCAGTGCTCCGGTGAGCGCCCCGATCAGGAACCGGGCCCGGGACAGTGGTACGTCGGCCCGGATATAGCGGACGTCGATCAAACCGGAGTCCAGCCGGTGCCGGGTCGCGGCGGCGAAGCCCCGCGGGCGGTAGAGCCCGTTACCCACGAAGACCAGCCACACCTTGTGCGGGACGCCATCGATGCGCGCCACCAGCGGATCCGACTCCCGGAGCACCCGGATCAACGCGATGGCTGCTGCCGGCCACTTACCCCAGCAGGCTTCCCGCCGTTCGCGCAGCCGCACCAGGTCCGGGTATCCGCCGAGGCTGGCGGTGTTGATGAACCGGTGCGGCGGTGAGTCACCGATGCGCACCGTTCCCAGATCCACCCCTACCGCACTGCCCTCGCGCACCGCACGGACCGCGTCGGAGGGCTGGTTCACCCCGATGTCACGCGCGAAATGATTCAGCGTGCCGGCCGGAATCACCACCAGCGGCAACTTCCTGCCGGCGGCCACCTCGGCCACCACGGCTACGGTGCCGTCACCGCCGGCGACGCCCACTGCCAGCACCGGCTCCTCAGCGGCATCCAGCTCCGCCTCCAGTTGCTTGGCTAGATCGGTGTCCGGCTCGGTGATGATCTGACGGGCCGCGGGCCAGGCCGCAGCCAGCTCCACACCGGGATGCCCGCCGTCGGTTCCCGAGTCGGGGTTGAGGAGCACGACCAGACCCTCGCCGCCGGTCAGTGCGGGGACTCGGGCCGGGTGGCCACGCTCAGCGGATTCGCCGACCCGCAGTGGCCACCACCGCCGGGTGGCCAGCGCGATGCAGGTCCCCATCACCGTCCCGGCAGCCACGTCCGAGGGCCAGTGCACCCCGGTATGTACCCGGGAGTAGGCCACCGCCGCCGCGACCGGAGCTACCGCCAGCCCGGCCGCGGGGCTTTCCATTGTCACGGCCGTGGCGAAGGCCGCCGCCGAGGCGGCATGCCCGGAAGGAAATGATGAGGACCGCGGATGGGACTGCAGCGTCAAGCGGCGAGTCACCGGGAGGTCGGCATGAGCTGGGCGCCGGCGCGGCAGCAACGGTTTGGCCAGGGCGTTGATGGTGAAACTGGCGGCGCCGATCGATGCGACACCCCGGAGCGCAGCGCGGCGGTGAGCGCCCTTGCGGGTGGCCAGTACCGCAGCCACCGCGAACCACAGCACGCTGTGGTTCGCCGCCGAGGTGAGCCTCTTCAGGCCTGGGTCTGCAGGCCAGCGCGGGATGGCCGCACTCCGGCGCACCAGCTCCCGGTCGACGCGGTTGATCTTCTGCGCTACTCCGCGCAACCAGCCCTGCACCGTTACAGCTTAAGTGAGCCCGTACGGACGGCCTGCAAGAAGGTCACATCGGCTTAGGCTGGACGGTATGCAGCGGCGGATCTTCGGCATCGAGACCGAGTTCGGGGTTACCTGCACCTTCCATGGCCAGCGTCGGCTGTCGCCGGACGAGGTCGCTCGCTACCTGTTCCGGCGGGTGGTTTCGTGGGGGCGCTCGTCCAACGTCTTCCTGCGCAACGGGTCCCGGCTCTACCTCGACGTCGGTTCGCATCCCGAGTACGCCACCGCGGAATGCGATGACCTGACCCAGCTGGTGACGCATGACAAGGCGGGGGAGCGGATCCTCGAGGACCTCCTCGTCGACGCCGAGCGCCGGCTGGCCGATGAGGGCATCGGCGGGGACATCTTCCTGTTCAAGAACAACACCGACTCGGCGGGCAACTCCTACGGCTGCCACGAGAACTACTTGGTTGCTCGTGCTGGTGAGTTCTCCAGAATCGCCGATGTGCTGCTGCCCTTCCTGGTAACCCGTCAGCTGGTCTGCGGTGCGGGCAAGGTGCTGCAGACCCCTCGCGGCGCGGTGTACTGCCTCTCGCAACGGGCCGAGCACATCTGGGAGGGAGTCTCCTCGGCGACCACCCGCTCCCGCCCGATCATCAACACCCGTGACGAGCCGCATGCCGACGCCGAACGGTACCGCCGCCTGCACGTGATCGTCGGCGACTCGAACATGTCCGAGGTGACCACGCTGCTCAAGGTGGGCACCGCCAACCTGGTCCTGGAGATGGTGGAGGAAGGCGTTCCGTTCCGCGACTTCACCCTGGACAACCCGATCCGGGCGATCCGTGAGATCAGCCACGACCTCACCGGCCGCCGTGGGGTGCGGCTGGCGGGCGGGCGGGAAGCCTCCGCGCTGGACATCCAGCGCGAGTACTACGCCCGGGCCATCGATCACGTTTCCCGGCGCGGGTCCGATGCCCTGACCGATCGGGTGATGGAGCTGTGGGACCGCACCCTGACCGCGGTGGAGCAGCAGGATCTCACCCGGATCGATCGGGAGATCGACTGGGCGATCAAGCACCGGTTGGTCGAGCGCTACCGGTCCAAGCACCGGATGGATCTGTCCAACCCGCGGATCGCCCAGCTGGATCTCGCCTACCACGACATCCGCCGCGGCCGCGGGTTGTTCGACCTGCTGCAGCGCAAGGCGCTGGTGGACCGGGTGACCGACGACGGCGAGATCGAAGCGGCCAAGGACACCCCGCCCGCCACCACCCGGGCCAAACTGCGGGGCGATTTCATCGCCGCCGCGCAGGCGGCGGGCCGCGACTTCACCGTCGACTGGGTGCACCTCAAACTCAACGATCAGGCCCAGCGCACCGTGCTGTGCAAGGACCCCTTCCGCGCCGTCGACGAGCGGGTGGAGCGGCTCATAGCTTCGCTATGAGCTCGTGAGTGCGTAACAGTGTCAGAACACTGTTACGCACTCACGAGGCTGTGGACACGGGGAGAGCCGTACGCTCTCCCCGTGTCCACACCCCGAGCCGAGCGCCTGGTCAACCTGGTGCTGTGCCTGCTGTCCAGCCGGCAGTACCTGCCCGCTGAGCGGATTCGGCGGATCGTGCCCGGCTACGCTGGCACCCCCTCCGACGAGGCCTTCTTCCGGATGTTCGAGCGGGACAAGGCTGAGCTGCGCGATCTGGGTGTACCGCTGGAGACCGGGCGCACGCCGGGGTCCGAGGCCGGCGAGGGATATCGCATCGCGCGCCGGGAGTACGAGCTACCCGATATCGACCTCGAGCCGGACGAGGCCGCCGCGGTCGCGCTGGCCGCTCAGCTGTGGGACTCCCCACAGCTGGCTGGGGCCGCGCACCGCGCCCTGCTCAAGCTGCGAGCGGCCGGGGTGGAGGTGGACGCCGAGCCGTCGGTGACCGTGCAGCCACGGGTGCGGGCCACCGAGCCGGCGCTGATCCCGTTGATCTCAGCCGTTCAGGCCGGCCACGTCGTGCTGTTTCACCACCGTAAACACCCCGCGATGGAGCCGGTGGAACGCACTGTCGAACCGTGGGGGGTGGTGTCCTGGCGGGGACGGTGGTACGTCGCAGGTCACGATCGGGACCGCAAGGCCAGCCGTTGTTTCCGGATCTCCCGGATCGTCGGCCCGGTCCGCACCATCGGTGACCCGGGGGTGGTACAGCGCCCCGCCCAGCTGGATCTGCTCAAGATCGTGGCCGGTTCGGCGGAACCACCGGCGATGACGCACATCGCACAGTTATGGCTGGCCGAGGGCCGCGGTCAGGGCCTGCGCCGCAAGGCAGCGGTGCTGGGCCCGATGACGGTGGACGGGGTGGCAGGTGACATCGTCGCGGTCGAGCTGCCCAGCTACGACGTGGCCACCCGGTGGATAGCCGGGCTCGGGCCGGATGTAGTGGTGCTGGAGCCCACTGAGCTGGCTGAGGCGGTGCGGGCCTGCTTGCTGGCGGCCGCCGGGAGTGCAGGCTGATGGCTGGGATCGCTGACCGGTTGCCCCGGTTGCTCGCCCTCGTGCCCTACCTGCTGGTGCGCCCGGGCGTACCGATCGAGGAGGTGGCCGCCGACTTCTCGGTCACGGTCCGGCAGCTGCGCCGCGACCTGGAGTTGCTGTGGATGTGCGGCCTGCCCGGCTACGGGCCCGGCGATCTCATCGACCTGTCCTTCGAGGGTGACACCGTCACCGTCACGTTCGACGCCGGCATGCGGCGCCCGCTACGACTGTCCGGCGCAGAGGCAACCGCGCTGGTGGTGGCGTTGCGGGCGCTCCTCGAGACCCCCGGGGTGGATACCGGACCGGTACGCCGGGCGCTGGCCAAGATCGAGGTAGCCGCCGGCCAGGCCGACGGGGTGGTCATCGGGCTGGCCACCCGGGAGGAAGCGGCGCTGAGCGCCGTACGCACCGCGCTGGACCAGCGCCGTGCCCTGCAGATCCGCTACTACACCCCGGCCCGGGACGCGGTGAGCGAGCGCACGGTGGATCCGATGCGCCTGCTTCTGGTCGAAGGACGCAGCTACCTGGAAGCGTGGTGTCGCCGTGTCGAGGAGGTCCGGCTGTTCCGGCTGGATCGCATCGAGCACATCATCAACCTGGATGAACCGGCGCAGCCACCGCCACACGCCCGCCCTACCGACGTGTCTGCCCGGCTGTTCCGCGCCCAGCCCGATCAGCAGATCGCCGTGCTGACCCTCGGCCCGAGCGCGCGCTGGGTCGCCGAGTACTACCCGGTGGAGGAGCTGATCGAGGGTGAGGGAGGAGCCGCGACCGTGCGGATGCGCTACGCCGAGACCGGATGGATGGTGCGGCTGGTCCTGGGGTTAGGCGCCGACGCGGTCGTGCAGGAGCCGGCCGAACTGGCCGACGCGGTGCGGCAGCGGGCACTCGATGCGCTGCGCAGATCCACTCACACGTCAGCACACGGGACAGGCTAGCGTTTCCCGGGTGCCCTACCTGATCAGTGCGCTGATAGCTGCTGCCGGTGCCGTTGTGCTGTTCATCGTGCTGCTCCGGCTGGCCGGCACCGCCCGCCGGCTGAGCTCAACGGTCCACGGTTGCCGCGCCCACCTCGCCGACCGCGTTGCCCTGCTGGCTGGGCGCATCGCGACCTTGCGGGGGGAGCTGGACCGCCGCCGGGTGGGTTCCCGTTCGGCCCCAGCCGCGTAGCATCAACCCCGCACCCGAGACAGAGAAAGGAGGGCTCACCATGGGAATTCCATCCGGCTGGGAGCTTATCGTGCTCCTCGCTGTGCTGGTCCTGCTGTTCGGAGCGACCAAGCTACCGACCGCCGCCCGGTCCATCGGGCAGACCATCCGGATCTTCAAGGCCGAAATCAAGAGCAGCCAACCGGAAGATAAGGCGAGTCCACCGGCTCCCGACACCCAGTCGTTACCATCGCCGGAGCCCGTCAGGACCCCAGCCGAGCAGGCCCGAATCGAGGAATCCCAGCGCAACAACGACACCAGCCGCTGACGGTAAGGACTTAGGTGAGCGGAATGCGTTTCGCGGCACGGCGCTCTTCCGCTGGCTCGGGTCGACGACGTAAGAGCAACCCGGACGGTTCCATGACCCTCATGGAGCACCTGTATGAGTTGCGAAACCGGATGTTCATCGCGGTATGTGTCATTGGCCTCGGCGGCGTCCTCGGATTCATCTGGTGGGGAGTACCGGTATTCGGTCTCCCCAGCCTCGGCAACCTCATCACCGAGCCCTATTGCGCGCTGCCCCCGACACTGCGGCTGACCCCGAATGCCGGCCGGTGCCAGCTGCTGCAGACCGCTCCCTTCGAGGTGTTCACCCTCCGGATGCAGGTTGGTCTGGCCGCGGGTGCAGTGGCGACGTCACCGATCTGGATCTACCAGATATGGGCGTTCATCACTCCTGGCTTGTATGCCAAGGAGCGCAAGTTCGCGCTCACGTTCGTCGGTACGGCCAGTGCTCTTTTCGCAGGTGGCGCTGTGCTCGCCTATTACGTCGTACCCACTGGGTTGTCCTTCCTGGCCAACCTCGGCGGTGGTCAGTTCATCACGGCGCTGACCGGCGAGGCCTACATCAGCTTCCTGCTGACCATGCTGGCGGTATTCGGCCTGACCTTCGAGCTGCCGCTGCTGGTGGTCATGCTCAACCGGGTTGGTGTGCTGCCCTATGCGAAATTGCGGCGCTGGCAGCGGGGAATCCTGTTCGGGCTGTTCGTCCTGGCCGCCGTTGCCACCCCCGGCAACGATCCCATCTCTATGCTGGCGCTGGCCGGCGCACTGGTCGTGCTGTTCGAGACGGCAGTATTGATCGCGCGGGCACACGACCGGGCAGTGGCCCGGAAGCGGGCGGAACGGGGTTGGGATGATCTCGACCCCGACGAGGCCTCCCCGCTCGATTATCACGCGGAGCCCGCAGCCCCCGAAGACACCGATGAGACCGGTACCACTGCGCCCCGTTACGACGACGCGACGTAGCCCTATGATGGCGCGCCGTGCGCGTCACGCTGATTGTCAACCCGCATTCCGGCCGGGGAGCGGCGGCACGGGTGGCGGGCACCGTGGCCAGCATGTTGCGTACCGCGGCACCTGAGCTGGCCGCCACGGTGACCGCCGACGCCGAGGGCACCAGCAGCCTGGCCACCCTGGCTGCCCAGCGCGGCGACGACGTGCTCGCCGTGCTCGGTGGCGACGGCACTGCGCACCTGGCGGCGCAAGCTCTCGCGGGCACCGCGACGGCGCTGGCGGTGATCCCCAGCGGGACCGGAAACGACCTGGCGACAGCGCTGGGTATCCCGGTCGATCCCGTGCAGGCGGCCCGGCATGTGGCCGAGCGGTTGCGCACCGGGCAGCGGCGGCAGCTCGATCTGGGCCGGATTGCGGGCGGGGCCGGCTTCACCACGGTGCTGTGCACGGGTTTCGACGCCTCGGTGAGCGCGCGGGCCAACGCGATGCGCTGGCCGAGCGGGCCACGCCGCTACGACCTGGCGGTGCTGGCCGAGCTTGCCGCCCTGGCGCCCCGACCGGTCCGGGTGCAAGCCGGGGGCAGCTCGGTGGAGCGAGAGGCGATCCTCGTCGCGGTCGGCAACGGACCCTGCTACGGCGGTGGTCTGCGAATCACTCCAGATGCCACGCTGGACGACGGCCTGCTCGACGTGATCGTCATCGCGGCGGTGAGCCGCCGCCGGCTGCTGCGGGTGTTCCCCTCGCTACGCACCGGCTCTCACGTGCACGAGCCCGAGGTGACAGTGCTGCGCGGGGAGTCCGTGCGCATCGAGTGTGACCAGCACTGGCCGGTGTATGCCGACGGGGAGGCACAGGGCACCCTGCCGGTGACCGTGCACTGTGAACCCGGAGCGCTCACCGTCGTCGCCTGAACGGGTCGGTCCCGGGGTGCGACGCGATCCGCATGATCCGCGCGTGAGAAGGGACCCCCGCCTTGCTGAGCACGAAGAGCATGTAGTGCCCCGGAGGGCAGATCTGCGGCCGTTCGGGCGCACTGATGGTCACCCGGCCGCCCTCGCAGCGGAACTTGAGAAAATTGATGTGCTGGCTCTGGTCGGAAGCGTGCGTCACCGTGGGAAGCCGTATCCAGGTGACCTTTCCAATATCCGGGCCCGAGATCTCGAGCGTGAATGTCTCGCCATAAGCGATTTCCTCGGGCGCTGAGCCGATCTTCGGGCGCGGACCGTGGAACAAATAGGGTGGATGGAAGATCTGTGCGTTGCGGTGACTGTCCAGTGGATCGTTTGGATCGCCGTCCACGGTGAACTCGCCACCGCCCGCGCTGAGTACCGTCGCATCCGGCAGCAGCACCGCTGTCCCGTGGTAACAGCGATCGACATCTTCGGCGGCAAGCATTGTCCATTTTTCCGTCACCGGATCCCACAATTCGGCGACGCGGACCGGCTTTCCTGGTCTTAGGTCGTTGAAGCCAGGGCCGCTGGTTCCTCCTGTCACGAGGACACTCCCGTCCGCGAGGATCGTCGCGCTGTGCTGGCGGCGCGGGAAGTGCATGCTCGCGACCTCACGCCACGCCGGGGGATTAACGCAGAGGTCGATGACCTCCGCCGCGGCAGTCGGGCCATCGGTGGCCCCGTCGTTGCCGCCGCCGATGTGGATGACTTTCCCTGCGCCGTACATCACCGAGGGACCGTACTGTGGCTCCCCGTCCTGCCGTGCTCCCCGCGGCAGCGTCGTCCAGCCATCTTGGCCATCACTGTCGACCATGGAGGCTTCGGCATTCGACCCGGACGCGAACACCTGCCCGCTCGGAGCGATGTGGATGCGTGGATACAGCGGGAGGTTGGCGAAGCGGGCGGCCGGAATCCACTGGTGCCCATCCCAGATTTGCGGGACATCGTTGATGATGACCCTACCGTTTTCTTTATAGCTCCCCGAGGACACCAGTACGGTCCCGTCCGGGAGCGCTGAGGCGATCGGATACCACCGGCGCTCGTTCATGGCGGAAAGCGCTGTCCAGGTGTTGGTGCGGTAGTCGTACACACACGCCTGGTCGAGCCCGTCGCCGTCTGCGATGTGCCCGCCCACGGCCAGCAGTCGACCATCGGGTAGAAAGGCATGCCCCGAGCAGAACAGATTGACCTTCGCGCCGTCCGCCCGCTTGGGCTGCGGTGTCGGGGTCAGCTTCCCGGTTCCCGGGTCCCAGATGTAGGGCGTGCACTCATGCTCGTGCATCGAGCCGATAGCGTGGTCACGCCGTCCCCAGAACAGCACTTTTCCATTCGGCAACACGTGCGTATGGATCGCGACATTCGGCAGCTCGAATACCGGATCCCACCGTCCCGGATGTGCCCATACGGAACGTCCCGCACGGTCTCCTCCGCCCGTAGCCGAGATGGCACTTTGTGCTGCGGCGCGGGCATTACCGCTGTCGAGGAATGCGAAGCCCGGGGT